>JBBSAT010000001.1:0-85246 GCA_038252025.1 Polyangiales bacterium
CTTCCGTGCGCGGTCGGCTCCGCGAGCACTCTTGTAGGGATCTGCACGGGGGGACTTGCACCCCCTTGAGCCGGGTCACAGCCGACCACCTCGTCTCTTCGGAATCGTGCAGCATGAGACTGCGAGGGTAGGGCTCGAACCTACGTATCTCCGGCTTAACAGGCCGGCGCCTTACCACTTGGCTACCTCGCATGATTCGTTTCTCTGCTCACAGCACATCAACGACGCGCCCCGGGCCGCCAGACCCAAGGTCATACCAGCGAAGGACTCCGGGACGTGGATTCGAACCACGGTCGCCTGGTTCAGAGCCAAGCATCCTGCCTCTGGACGATCCCGGATGGGATGCCCGGGGATCGAACCCGGCGTATCCGGCTTAAGAGGCCGGTGCACCTCCGTTGGTGCTGGCACCCCGAGAAAAAGGCCGACGAGAACGGTGACGACGTGGGTCAATCAACAGTTGATGTAGTCGTCACACAATTCGGCCCGAAGAGAATCGAGCTCCACCCGCAGACGCGATCGGGAGGGCGATCACGCCTGCGGGGAGCCCGCGGTGGTGCCTCGTTCGGTCACTGGGTGCATCCCTCGCGATCAGACGTTGGTAGCGCCGATCGCGGAGACCCAATGACCCTGGTCGAGGCCGCCCATCGCGAAGGCCGAGATCACCTCGAACACCCGGTCGGAGAAGCCCCCGACGTTCAGGATGTCCGCGCGCTCCTTGGCCTGCGTGTGGGCGTACGGCGTCAGATCGATGCAGACCAGCTTGGCGCCCGGGTTGCGAGCGACCAGCTTGTTCCACTCGATCATCGTCTGGGTCGACGTGCCGACGGCGCGGCTATCCACCCAGGACTGGTTGTCGGAGACGTAGATCACGAGGTCGGCCTTCGCCTTCTTCGCGTTCATCAGCGCGAGCGGGACCGACGTGCTCGTGCCACCTCCCCCGACCGCGGCGAGCCGCTGTGCGTTGGTGATGACCGAGTCACGCGCGTTCAGCGCGACCCGCTTCGGCGCGTCGTCGAAGCAGATCACCTCCGCGCTCGGGTTCTGCCGGAGGACCGTCGCCGCCACGAGAGCGGCCACGTCCACGCAGCGAACCTTCGTCGTGCTGCCCTTCCGGAAGCCAGTGACGGGCGAGCTCATCGAGCCCGACACGTCCGGGAGCACCCAGACCTTCAGCTCGCGACCGTCCGCCGTGAAGGTCGGAACGTTCCGCGTCGCGTGCTCCATCGCGTCCTGGAGCGCCTCGGCGACCTGAGCTGGCACTTCCGTGCCGCGCGTCGCGAGGTAGGCCACGAGCAGCTGGTACGGCAGCACGCGCGCTCGCGCGATCGCCTTCGGGTCACGGAGGCGAGCGGCGACGAGCTCGGTGAGGCCGGACACCTCGAACACGCCGTGACGCGCGAACGTGTTGAGGTTCATCCGCGTCATCTGCCAGCTCGCGTGCCGTGCGATCGCCGTCCACTCGGCCCCACCGAGCGAGAGCGACGTGAGCAGCTGGAACGGGACGTCCGGGACATCGCCCTTCTTGTCCTTCTTGTACTGCTCGAACTGCGTCACGAGCGGCGGAAGGTCGTTCGCGACGTGGTCCTTGCCCACGAGGTAGCCGTAGAGCGCGCGCCGCGAATCCGTCGCCGGCTTCGAGTGCACCATCTTCAGCACGTCCGCGAGCGAGGGGGCGTCACCCACCGACGCGCGGAAGAGCTGCTCGTCCGTCCGCTTGTCGAGCCAGCCGAGGATCTGCTTCTTCGGCCGCGTCCCGAGCGACTTCCGACCTGCCTGGCCCGACCGCATGATCTGCACGAACGTCCGGAGCATCTTCGGGTCGTCGATCACGCGATCGAAGACCCGAGCGAAGAGCTCTGGGCTCCGCACGGAGAGCATCGCGACGAGGAGCGCCGGCATGTCCTTCATGAGGCCCTTCTCTCGGGCGTGGATCGCCGTCTTCGCCAGGAAGAGCGGCTCGACCTTGCTCGCCAGCTCGACGACCTTCGCGAGCTGCGTGTCCGCGCTCGCGTAGTACGTCGCGTTGAGGCAGCCCGTCGCCGCGAGCTGCGCGAGCGCGTGCTCCGGACCGAAAGCGTGGGCGCTGCCGCCTGCCTCGTCGATCGCGTCGGCCTTCGGGAGGAGACGACCGACGAGGGACTCGAACAGAGACTTGTTTGCCATGATGCACCTCCGTCTTGCGGAGTGAGGGGTTGAGAAACGGAAACGTGAACGTGAACGTCGCCGGGGGGAGTCGAACCCGCCCTGAGAACCTGGTTGAAAGACAGGTGTCCTCCCGGAAGACGACGGCGACAGCACGATGAGCACGGTCGGGGGGAGTCGAACCCGCCCTGCGCCGGTAGAGAGCCGGCTGTCCTCCCAGAAGACGACGACCGCAGAAAGAGGAGGGCGGAAGAGTCGAGCTCCACACCGCGAGGTGCCATGCGTTTTCGAGACGCCGCCGATCCCGGATCGGTTCACCCTCCGTATCGAGAGACACGGCACCGTGGAGTCGAACCACGTCGAACGCGGGTTTTGGAGGCCCGCCGGCTACCTCAGCCTGTGCCGTATCGAGAACGCCGCGTAGGGGGATCGAACCCCTCTCACCCCGTCGACAGCGGGGCTGCCTCACCAGAGGCACAACGCGGCAGGTGAGCGGCCACCTCCCCATGGACTTCGCCACGAGGAGAGAGGCCGCTCGGAGGACCGGTGGCGCCGGTGTCAGCTTGCGATCTCGCCGCTCGGCTCACCCGGCCACATCCAGCTCTTCCACGCGTCCGGGACGCGCCATCCGAGCTGGATGTGCAGGTGAAGCAGCGGCAGATCGCGCGGGCGGTGCGGCTTCTGGCGGAGCGTCATGCGAGCCTCCGCCGGCGTCCGCGCGCCCTTCTTCTCGTTACAGCGAATGCACGCCGTGACGATGTTCTCCCAGAACGTGCGGCCACCCTGTGCACGCGGCACGACGTGGTCGAACGTCAGCTCCTTGAGGGGCGCCTTCTCCCCGCAGTACTGGCACTGCCAGGCGTCCCGGGCGAGCACGTTGCTACGCGAGAACTTCACGCCCTTCTGCCGCTGGCGAACGCCCTTGAGCAGGCGCACGACGGCGGGCATCTCGATCGTGAGGCTCACCGAGCGGATCGGCTGATCCGGGTAGGCCTCGACGACCTCGACCTTGTCGCCGACGAGCAACGTGACGGCCTTCTGCCAGCTCACGATTCGATGTGGAACGTATCCCTGGGTCAACACCAGCGTCGTGTCCATGACGCACTCTCCCTGAAACAGACGAGCTTCATCTGCGCCACCAGTGACGCAGCGATACCGAGGACAGGAGTCGAACCTGCAATGCCACGAGGGCAACGCGTTCTGAGCGCGCCGTGTATCCCGTTCCACCACCTCGGCGAGAAACTGAGCAATGAATCATCGGCTCGCAGGGCGAGCGCTTCCGTCCGTGCCCGCCGCGGGCACTCCCGCCGCGCCCGCTTCGCGAGCACTCCCGTACATATCGGCACGACAGGACTCGAACCTGCGTCGTCTCCGCCCCGAACGGAGTGCCTGAAGCCACTAGGCTACGTGCCGATGATCGCTGCGGGTGGGATCGAACCACCTCGTGCTCCCTCATGAGGGGAGTCGCTCGCCCACGAGACACAGCGGAAGAAGACGCCCTCGCCTGGGATCGAACCAGGATCTCGAGCTTCGGACGCTCGCGTGGGGTCCGTTCCACTACGAAGGCGGAGACGCCCAAGGCAGGAGTCGAACCTGCATCCTCTCGGTTCGTAGCCGAGCGCTCCTCCTGTTGAGCTTCGAGGGCAGAGAAGTCGTGGGAAGGAGTCGAACCTTCCTCCGGTGGGTTGCAATCACCGGTGTTCCCGGAACGCCGCGACGTTCGTCAATCAGATGGACCGGACGGGAATCGCACCCGCAACCTCCTGCTTGCAAGGCAGGCGCTCTCCTGGCTGAGCTACGCGGCCCGAGAAGATAGAGGCGACGACCAGATTCGCGGGGACGTCCTGCTCTACCGCTGAGCTACCGCCCGATGGAGTCGAGCGAGCGGGATTCGAACCCGCGTCCTGGTGGTATGTAGCCATGTAGTCCTGATCCGCAGCATTCGTCGCCATGCCCCGAGCTGGAATCGAACCAGCACCTCCCGCTCTTCACGCGAGCGCTCGACCATCGAGCTGTCGGGGCAAATGGGCCTCGAGGCTCCTGCGCGATGACGCCAGAGGAGATGGGCTCGAGGCCACGGACTCGTCTTCGGTTTTCAAGGGGCGCCGCCACGAGGACGGAGCCCTGCGCTCACGCTGGGGGGCTGGGCCCGAGCGCGTTCCGATCGCGCGCGTTTCCGCGCGGTCACGAAGAGAGGAGGGAGATGGAGCGGGAAGGAATCGAACCGTCATGTCCCGAAGGACGGCGGTGTTACGGACCGCGTGCCACGCCAGCGGCGTCCGCTCCGGCGGATAAATAGCGAATGAAGGCGATAGAAACATCGTATGAACGATGATCTATGCGCGCGGAAACGAACATTGATTGCGCGACGGTCCCGAGAGCGTCGCGGAGCCGAGGGAGGGGCCGTCGTGGGCGGTCGAGAGCCGGGTGTGTGAGCTCGGGGGGCGTGTCGTGAGGCCCGGACCTTTGGTGGGAGAGACCGAGGAAGCGACGGAACGAAGAAGGCCGCCCGGGTTTCCCTGGGCGGCCTTTCGTTGCGCGGCTGCGCGAACGAGAGAGAGCGCCTAGGGGTGATCCGCCGGAAGACAGGTGGCCAGCGGATCGGAGGAGACGAGACTGCCGAAGGAGAAGGAACCGGGATTCGTGCCGCGAAGCGGCATGGAGGCCTGCGTATACCGTCGCTCTTCACAGCGATCCTTCGCCGACGCTTTCGCGGCGAACCACGTATCCGAGACGCCGCGATGGCCCGCTCCGCCCGCCGGATGGTCCGCTCCGCCCGCAGGCAAGCCCGACCACGACCACACCTGTCCGCCTGCCGCCGAAGCGGAGGTGACGGGTCCGGTCCCGCTGTTGCCAGCGGCGGCGCGCTCGATGTGGATGGAGAAGCTCATGGCTGCTGTGTCGTATCTACGGGAGGGCTAGACGCCTGTCAAACAAAAAGGTTCTCTTTGGAGATCTTTTCTTATCGAATAGGAAGACGCGACAAACGAAGTATCTGCGGACGCGGGGCCGGACCGTCTCAGATCAGGCACTCCCCCGTCGCCACCGTCCCGCGGTTGTTCCCATCGCGGCACTCGAAGACCGCGCCGTCGGGATCGACCACGACGACCGCGTCGCGGCTCATCGCGTCCGCAGGGAAGGTCGCGCGACAGGAGACCTCCGTGCACTCGGCCGGCGCGAGCAGGCGCGGCAACACGGTCTCGCACGCGATCGCGGCGCCGAGATCGGGATCGCCCTCGTAGAACACCACGCGCGCGCCGTCCGACACCGGGTTCGTGCCGCGGTTACAGACCCGCGCCGCGAGCTCGACCTCGCCCGTCGCGTCGCAGAGGTTGTGACCGCTCGCGATCGCGACGGTCAGATCTGCAGCGCCTGTCCGCTCGAGCGAGCCCTGCGCGTTCATGCGGAAGTGGTTGAGCAGCGGGTCTTCGTGGTTGGGCGTCCAGAGGCTCGTTCGCGGGATCACGCCATCGTCGCTCACGTGCGTCACGTGATAGGCGTGCTGGTTCCAGATCGGACGGGACGCGGCCCACCGATCCATCGCATCTCGCAACACCACGATACCGGTGCTGTTGACGAACGTGCTGGTTCCGCGCGTGAAGATCGGATCAGTGGCGGGACAGGCGACACCGCGGGTCATCGCCACGACGATCTCGCTGTTGAAGTCGCCGTCGACGTCGGCGATCACCGGCAGCTCGTAGCCGGTTCCGCTCGACGCGCTCTGCGAGAAGAGCACCTCGCCGTCCGTGCCTCGATAGATGCGGAGGAAGCACTCGTCGCCATAGACGACCTCGGCCACGCCGTCCGCGTCGAAGTCGAACACACTCGAGCCGGTCACGTTGCTCGACACGTCCTGAGAGCGTCGGCTCCAGAGCACGCCGCGCGGCAGCGTGCCGTCGGCGCGATCGCATCCCGCGGCCGTCCCACTCGCGATGTCGCAGTCGAGGTCGAACACCGTGTATCGGCTGCCGCCCGCGACCGCGAGCTCGCGCCGTCCGTCGCCGTCGAAGTCGCCGATGGTCGGTGGGCCACCGCGCCCGGCCGAGAGCCCGGGCTCGGAGGGCAACGGGAAGGGTCCGAACACGATGTCGCCCGCGATCGTCATGACGCGCACGAAGCCGTTCGCCGTCGCAGGAGAGTCGATGGCTGGCGCATAGGTCACCACGATCTCCGGCCGGCCGGGCGCATCGCCGACGGCGCCGGGGAAGTCGCCGAGATCCGCCACCGCGACGTGCCCCACGCGGATGGCCTCCGCTGCGTCGGCGGCCGGAGGCGCCCAGTAGCTCTCGCGGACCCAGTCATGGGCCGTGGTGTCCCAGGCATAGACACCATCGAAGGTCACCAGCTCGGGCAGGGCGTCGTGGTCCACGTCGGTCGCGACCGCGAAGAGCCCGAGCCGAAGATAGTTCGTGTAGGTCTGAGAGGGGTTCAACAAGCATCCGTTCGCGTCGTACACGAAGCGATCGAAGAGCACCTCGGGGATGCCGTCGTCGTCGAGGTCGTGCATCGATGGACCGTTGTTGTTCGTCCAGTCGTTGGGCATGTGGCGCGGCTCGCCCGGCAGATCGCAGCGACGGCCGTACCAGAGGCGATGAAACGTGTGAGTCGTGGGATCGACGCCGAACGCGACGAGCCCGCCCGCCGCGCCCGGCGCCGAGAGCGAGGCGGCCACGATCTCCGGTCGGCCATCCGACGCGAGGTCGAGGTCGCCGATCGCGAAGTTCGAGGCGTAGACGAGGCGGTCGCCCGCATCACCGAGCGTCGCTTGCTCGGTGCACGTGCGGCCGTCGAGCACGCGGAGGACGCCGCCCTCCATCGTGGAGGCCGCGAAGCTCGAGAACACGATCGAGGGCGCCAGGACCGCGCGATCGTCATCGAGGTCGAAGTCCACGACCATCGGGGCGCTGTAGACCTGGTTCCACGTCGCGAACGCGTCCGTGTCGCCGCTCGCGTCCCAGTGGCACTGCTCTTCCGGCGTGAACTCGCCGATCGCGATCGGGCGCGCGCAGCCCTCGTCGACGGTCACCTCGGGCGGCACGCCGTAGGGCGTGCAGCGCAGGTCGGTGTCGCAGTAGCTATCGCCCGTGCAGTCGTCGTTCGTCGCGCAGCCGCCGAGGTCGGGCACGCAGGTCTCGTGCGCGCACCGATCGCCCGCGGCACAGCACGCAGCCGCGCAGACGATGCCGGTGTCGCACGCGGCGCTGCTGTCCACGCCCACGTCGCCCGCGTCGCCGGCGGCGTCCGTGCTGCCGTCGAGGCCCGTCCCCGAATCATGGCCGACGCAGTGCCGATCGACGCAGGTCGCACCGCCCGTGCACTCGCTCGACGACGTGCAGGTCGGCTCGGTGGCGGGGCCCGCGCAGTCGCAGCCGGCGAGCAGCGCGAGCGAGGAGGCGAAGATGAGAGCGAGACCGGCCGAGGCGATGCGAAGGTGCATCGCGAGAGAGTACGTCAGGTCGTACGCGGAGAGACCAACGCGACGATCATCGCGAAGACGGCCATGAGCCGCGCGAGCAGGAAGTCGAGCACCCCTTCGTCCTCGGGACGCCGGCGCGGCGTGAAGCTGGCAGCGCTCGGCGGCTCGCACCGGAACGCCAGGGTGAGCTCGCGGTTCGTGTCGTCCTGTCGAAGGCGCGCGTGGCGCAGCGGGCTCGGGATCGTCGGTCGCTCGTCGTAGCCGATCGTCTGGTCGCGCTCGCGACCGCTGAGCCGGACGGGGGTCTTCACGGCGGGCGGCCCGGACGGTCGCTCGTCCTCCGTCACGACGTCGTACGCGAGCTCGATGACGAGCTTCGGGACGCCGTGATCGATCGACACCGCGACGCGCGCGATCTTGCCGGTGCGTCCTTGCTCGTCCTGCACGTCGTTGCCGAGCGCCAAGAAGGGCAGCTCCTGCACGAGCGTGACCTGGCCTTCGCGACGCCGTGCGACGCGCAGACCGACGGGGCATCGAACCCCCTTGATGGAGAGGCGCGCTCTCTCGCCTGCGCCAGGGAAGGACGGTCGAGAGGTTCGCGCGCTGTACATGCCCCTCTTGTGCACATCGGCCGATCGCAGCGTCAAGAAAGCGGCCTTGACCCCGTACGGTCGATCGGCGATGCACGCTGTCCAATCACTCCGACTACCGATGAGGGCGAGCGCATGGAGACGATGAAGAACGGTCTGGTTCGCTACGGCAAGGACGAGCACGGCGTCGCGACGATCGAGCTCTTCAACCAGCCGGCGAACGCCTACAGCCACGAGATGATGAAGGACCTCGACGACGCGATCCTGGCTGCGCGCTTCGACGAGGCGGTCCACGTGATCGTGATCCGAGGCGCAGGAGACAAGTTCTTCTGCGCGGGCGCGGACATCGCGATGCTCGGGAGGGTCACCCTTCGCTACAAGTACATGTTCTGTCTGCACGCGAACGAGACGCTCTCGCGCCTCGAGCACACGCCGAAGCTCGTCATCGCGGCCGTTCACGGGCACTGCGTCGGAGGCGGGCTCGAGGTCGCGATGGCGGCCGATCTCCGCGTCGCGGCGCGCGGCACAGGGAAGATGGGCCTGCCCGAGGTGAACCTCGGCGTCTTGCCCGGGACCGGCGGCACGCAGCGGCTCGCGCGCATCGTCGGCAAGAGCCGCTCGATCGAGCTGATGGTCGAGGGGAGGCTCTTCGACTTCGAGGAGGCCAAGGCGCTCGGCGTCGTGAACCAGGTCTGGGAGAAGGAAGGCTTCTGGGATCACGTGAACGAGTACGCGCGCTCGTTCTGTCCTCCGGGACGCGCGTCGCTCGCGGTCGCCGGCATCAAGCGCGCCGTGCAGACGGGCGCCGAGCTGACGCTCGAGTCGGGCCTCGCGCTCGAGCGCGAACTGCAGCAGCGGCTCTTCGAGAGCGAGGACGCGAAGGAAGGCATCGGCGCCTACCACGAGAAGCGAAAGCCGAGCTTCAGCGGACGGTGAGCCGTCTGTCCGTCGCCGCTACCCTGAACCGGACCGTCCTGGTATGCCCCGGGCATGGACGCAGTCATCCTCGACGGGCTTCGATCTCCTTTCGGCAAGCACCGCGGCGCGCTCTCGGCCGTGCGGCCCGATGATCTCGCGGCGCGCGCGATCGAAGCGCTCCTCGCGCGGAACGAGGCCGCCAAGCTTGACGTGAGCGAGGTGATCCTCGGCTGCGCGAACCAGGCCGGAGAGGACAACCGCAACGTCGCGCGGATGGCGCTCTTGCTCGCCGGGCTTCCCTACGAGGTCACCGGCGTGACGGTGAACCGTCTCTGTGCGTCGGGCCTCGAGGCTGTGGTCCAGGCCGCGCGCGCCATCAAGAACGGCGATGCCGAGGTGATGGTCGCGGGCGGCGTCGAGTCGATGACGCGCGCGCCCTACGTGATGGAGAAGGGGAGTGAGCCGTTCCCGCGCACGCCGCCGGCCGTGTTCGACACGAGCCTGGGCTGGCGCTTTCCGAACGCGAGGATGGCCGAGCGATTCCCGCTCTGGGCGATGGGCGAGACGGCCGAGGAAGTGGCCAAGGAGCACGACATCTCGAGGGCCGATCAGGACGCGTTCGCGGTGGAGAGCCACCGACGCGCTGTGAGCGCCCAGGAGCGCGGCGTGTTCGACGCCGAGATCTTTCCCGTCTCGATCCCGGGCGGAAAGAAGGGGGCGCCCGCCGAGGTGGTGAAGGCCGACGAGGGCCCGCGCGCCGACTCGACCGTCGAAGCGCTCGCCAAGCTGAGGGCCGTCTTCCGCAAGGACGGCTCCGTCACCGCAGGCAACAGCTCGACGCTCAACGACGGCTCGGCCGCGATCCTCGTGACGAGCGATGCCTGGGCGAAGAAGAACGGACAGAAGCCGCTCGCCCGGATCGTCGCGAGCGCGGCGGCGGGCCTGCATCCCAACGTGATGGGCTTCGGTCCCGTGCCTGCGTCGCAGAAGGCGCTCGCGAAGGCCGGCCTCACCGTGAAGGATCTCGACCTGATCGAGCTCAACGAGGCCTTCGCCGCGCAGTCGCTCGCCTGCATCCGCGCGCTCGGGCTCGACCAGGCCAAGGTCAACGTGAACGGCGGCGCCATCGCGCTCGGTCATCCGCTCGGCGCGAGCGGCGGGCGCATCCTCCTCACGCTCGTCCGGGAGCTCGAGCGTCGCGGCGGTCGCTACGGGCTCGCTTCGCTCTGCATCGGCGTCGGCCAGGGGCTCGCGGTCATCGTCGAGCGGCTGTAGAGACTCGCTCGATGGCTCAGCTCGATCCGGCGATGTTCGTGGAAGCGGGGCGAACCCGCGAGACCAAGATCCGCCGGGACGCGCGGGGCCGCTGGTGGAACGACCAGGACCCCATCACGCACGCGAACCTGGCGACGGCGTTCGACGCCTGGATCGAGCGCGCCGAGGACGGCCGCTACTGCCTCAAGAACGACATCAACTGGGCCTACGTCACCATCGAAGGCGCGCCGATCGACGTGCGCTCGGTCCGTCTCGACGGGGAAGCCGCGACGCTCTCGCTCTCGGACGGCCGGGTCGAGCCCCTCGAGCTCGGCTCGCTCCGCGAGGGGCCGGACGGCGCCCTCTACTGCACGGTCCGGCAGGGGACGATGCCCGCTCGCTTCGACCCGCACTCGGCGATGCAGCTCGCAGAGCGCGCGGTCGAGACCGGCGAGGGCGTCGCCATCCGCATCGGCGGGCGCTCGCACGTTCCTCCGCGGGTCGCTGATCCTCTCGCCAGCCCCCAGCCTTCGCGGTAGACACGGGCCGTGGCCAAGAGAGAAGCGCTGATCGAACGAGCAAAGCCGCGACGGCGCGCGACGCTGGAGCGGGCGGACGTGATCGCGGGCGCGCTCGTGTTCCTGATCGGCGGCCCGCTCGTGTTCATGTTCGCGAGCGCGTTCGCCGACGGTGAGACGCGCCGCCACGAGACGCCGCTGCGCGCGCTGCTCGGCACCGACGTGTACGACCACCTCGTACAGGGTGACGAGGTGCCTCAGAACTACCTGGGCAACGATCGCCTCGCGCCGGACTTCGAGCTGCTCGATCAGGACGGCGAGACCTGGCGGCTCTCCGACCACCGCGGGCAGGTCGTGGTCATGAACTTCTGGACCTCGTCGTGCGGGCCTTGCATCGAGGAGATGCCGACGCTCGTCGATCTCGCGCGCATCGTCGAGGAGCGCCCCGACATCGAGCTCGTCACTGTGGCCGTGGAGCATTCCTTCGCAGACGTGGCCCGCGTGGTTCCGCCGGACGCGCCGCTCCGTGTGCTCCTGGATCCCGATCGCGCCGTCACGCGCGATCTCTTCGGAACACGCCTCTTTCCCGAGACCTGGGTCATCGATCGGCGCGGCGTCGTCCGCCTGCGGATCGATGGAGCGCGCGAGTGGTCGGGCGGCATCGCGGTCGACGCGATCCAGTCGTTTCTCTGATCGGCAGGAGTGCTCGCGGAGCCGAACGCGCGTGTCGGAGAGCAACACGCCGTTCCGTGACCGAACGGTAGCGGGCGAGCGGCGCGCCTTCGATCCATCCTTGGCTGGATGGAGCTCCGACGCTTGGGTGGGCTCGAGGCCGAGCACGGCGGTGCGGTCTGGCAGGCTGGCGCCGCCCCCACGTCGCTCGTGTCGGCCCACAACGAGGATCGACCGATCCGTGTGCTGCGCGACCTCGCTGGTGATCCGATCGCGGCGCTGCGCGCAGCGGCGGCGGAGTGGAGCTCGAACCGCATCCGCGCGACCGCCTTCGCCGAGATGGCCGTCACCGGTCGTCGCGCGCGACAGACGTATCGGCGCGCCGGCCTGCGCGCGGCAGACCTCGCGCCGCCGGGTCTGAGCCTCGAGAGCGAGGCCGCGCTGGGGTACGCGGAACTCGTCGACACATACCTCGGGTCTGCCCCGCGAGAGCGCCGAGCCCACGGCGCCACGCTCGCCCATCACAAGCAGCTCGTGCTGCCTCCGGGCATCGACGCGCCGTGGCTCGCAGTCGCCGGCGAGGTCGATGCCCCGCGCCGCCCGGTGAACGTCGGCGTCACGAGCCACGAGCAGCACGACATCGTCGTGCGGCTGCCGCACGAGACGGTGGGTCCGATCGCGACGCGCTACGTCGTCGTAGGCGACCTCGAGAAGAGCCCGCATGGAGTCATCCTCCTCCTCCACGGTCTCGGCTCGCGTCTCGAGGAGACCGAGCGCGTGGCCGACGCCCTCGGTGAGCTCGGCTACGCCGTCCTCGCGGTCGACCTCCCGAGCCAGGGCTATGCAGAGCGCGTCTCGCCGGCCGCGATCGCCGATCCGACGCTCGGTACCTACTACACGCCCACCTGGCACTCGGACTCCGGCTACACGTACCTCTCGCTGAACGAAGCGTTCATCGAAGCGTTCGTCGAGCAGCTCGGTGTGAAGGAGAGGCTCGTAGGCGTCGGCGGTGGCTCGCTCGGCGGCACGCTCGCGCTGCGCCTCGCGATGACGCACCGGCTCGGGCCGACCGTCCGGTACCTAGCGTGGTCGCCCGGCTCGGTCTGGGGGACGCAGCAGACGAACTACGTCAACTGGGCAGCGATCGAGGCGACGCTCGGCACGCGCCTCTTCGCGAAGGAGCTCCTAGGCGACGATCACGCCCCGACCGATCTCGACTCGCGTCGCGACTACATCTCGTGGGTCTTCGACTCGGGCCCGCCGTTCATCCAGCGGCAGCCGAAGCTCTGGTACAAGGGAATCGCGCGAGAGGAAGAGCTCACGCTCTCGGCCCGGCGCGATCGCCGCGAGCTCTACGGCTTCGAGCACCGCATCGCCTGCCTCGCGCTCGCCTACGAGCAGACGATCTACTCGGTCTGTGAGGTCGTGAAGGGCGAGGCCACGCCGCGCTACGCGCGCATCCTCAACCCGATGCTCGTCATCGCGGGCTCGCGCGACGACGACGCGCTCGACATCCATCGGGAGGTCGGCAAGCTCGCCGACCGCATGCGGCGACACGGGCGCCGTGGTCGCGTCGTGCTCCTCGACTCGTGCCACTCGATCCACGACGAGCGGCCGCGCGCTCTCGCGGTCGAGATCGACTCGTTCCTCCGTGATCCGGCGATGGGCGTGCTCAGCCGCCCCGGCATCTCAGGGTAGTCACCGTTCACTGGCGCGCGCTTCTTCCGCACGCTCTTTCTGGACGCGCCCCCGGGTCCGCGCTCCACTCATCGTCGTGCGCGCCCGCCTCTCCGTCGTCCTCCTGATCGCGTGTGCGTTGCCCGTCGCCGCGCAGGAGGGCGCGCGACGAGAGCTCATCGTCCCGGCCGGGACACGCTCGCTCGAGGTCGTGGCCACGGGCGCGACGGTCCGCGCGCTCCCTTCCGTACACGGCGCGCGCCGCGGAACCGTCCGTGTGGGGACGCACCTTCCCTTCGAGCGTCGCGTGCCCGGCGTGGGCTACCCCGGCGGCGAGTGGTATCAGCTCGGCCCCGAGCAGTTCCTGTGCGAGTCGCTCGTGCGCGAGTCGAGCGAGGCACCTTCGGGTGACGCGCTCCCCGTCATCGCGCCCGGCGCGCTGCTCCCGCGCACCTACGCGTTCGTGAGCACCGACGGCGCCTGGGCGTATTCGCGTCCGTCCGACTACTTCTCGGACGAGTACGTCGAGTCGCTCGGACGCGGCTTCGGCCTCGCCGTCGTCGAGCGCCGCTCGGAGGGTGGTGTGGACTTCGTCCGCACGCTCTCCGGCCTCTGGGTGCCGGACGACGACGTGCACTACGCGCGCGGAAGCCAGTTCTCCGGCGTCGAGCTTCGGGACGGCGCGCCTCTCGACGTCGCCTGGGTCGCTCGCCATGGCGCGAGCATCCGCGGCTGGGACGGCCAACGCGTCACCTCACGCGTCGTTCGTCGCGCCGGCGCGCGCGAGGTGCTGCACGTCCTCGAGGAGCTCCCGCATGGGATGCTCCGCATCGAGGACGGCGCGATCTCCGCGCGGGACGTCGCCCGTCCATCGCTGTCCGCACCGCCACCGGAGGTCATCGGCGGTGCGCTCTGGATCGACGTGGAGATCGACTCACAGACGCTCGTGGCCTACGAGGGCGCGCGGCCGATCTTCGCCACGCTCGTCTCCACGGGCCGCCCCGGCGTCGCGCACACGACGCCCCTCGGGACGTTCCGCATCTGGGTGAAGCTCGCCGAGGACACGATGGACGATCTCCAGCAGATCGATCAGGAGACGAACTACGCGATCGAGGGCGTGCCCTGGGTGCAGTACTTCTCCCGCGGGATCGCCCTCCACGCGGCCTTCTGGCACGACGACTTCGGCCACCGCCACAGCCACGGCTGCGTGAACCTCGCGCCCCGCGACGCCCAGCGCCTCTTCGGAATGAGCGAGCCGCGGCTCCCGCCAGGCTGGGATGCGATCCTGAGCACGGACGCCCAGCCCGGGACCGTCGTTCGCGTCCGGTGAGGGAACGCGCAGCGCCCGGTTTGGGACATGGGCGGACCGGCCGGGTTCCGTTGTACGCTCGTCGGGTCGCTCGCCGTTCCCACCTTGCAGCTTTGGGGTGTTCGCATGACCGCTTCGTTTCGCGCGTCTCTCCTCGTCCTCGCGTTCACGTCTCTTTCCCTCGCGTCGTTCGCGGGCTGTGCGGGAGGCGGCGGAGGCAACCCTGGCCGAGGCGACGGAGGAACGACGGACGGCAGCGCGATGGACGGCAGCCGCGACGGCGCGACCGACTCGCGCGTGGTCGAGTGCGCGACGAACGCAGACTGCACGGACGACGGCGTCTTCTGTAACGGCTCGCTCGCCTGCACGGACGGCCGCTGCGTCGCGAGCGGGATTCCGACGTGCGACGACTTCGAGGCGTGCACGGTCGACACGTGCTCGGCGACGATGGACGCCTGCCAGCACATCCCGTCGGACGCGCTCTGCGCGACCGACCTGCACTGCTACCCGCCGGGCGGCGGCTGCATCGCCGCGATCCCGTGCGAGTTCGACGGCGACTGCGACGACGGCGTGTACTGCAACGGCCCCGAGAGCTGTGTGTCGGGCTTGTGCTCCGGGCCCGGCTCGCGCGACTGCTCGGACACGAGCACGTGCACGCTCGACGAGTGCGTCGAGGCGATGGGCTCGTGCGCGCACATGGCCTACGCGGACAGCGACACGAACGTGGCGCACTGCGGCGGCGGCGACATGTGCATCGCCTGCCCGGCCCCCGACCCGTCGCTCCACACGGTGGCGAGCTGCACGGGCGGCGTCTGTGGCACGGCCTGCGAGACGGGCTACGGCGATGCGGACCGCAACCCAGCGAACGGCTGCGAGTGCGCGGTGACGTCGACCAGCGATCTCCCCGAGCTGGGCTTCGTCGACTCGAACTGCGACGGCATCGACGGCGACGTTGCGATCGGCGTGTTCGTTTCGCCGACCGGCAACGACACGAACGACGGCTCGATGGCTACGCCGGTTCGCACGATCGCGCGCGGTCTCGCGCTCGCCGGAATGGGCCCGCGGACGCGCCGCGAGATCTACGTCGCAGCGGGCACCTACTCGGAGAGCGTCACGCTCGCGAGCGGCGTGAGCATCTACGGCGGGTACGACGCGACCGCCGGCTGGCGCCGCGCCGGAACCAACATCTCTCGCATCTCGGGCGGCACGACCGCCGTGTACGGCACGGGCATCAGCACGGCGCTGGAGATCCAGCTGATGACGATCCAGTCGGCAGGCGCCACCGCCGGCGGCTCCAGCTACGGCGTGCGGCTCTACAACAACACCGCTGAGGTTCGGCTCGTCGGCAACATCATCTCCAGCGGCGCGGGCGCGGTGGGGGTGGCGGGCGCGAACGGCGCCGACGGTGGGGGCGGTGGTACTGGAGGGCCTGGAGCGAACGGCTCCAGCGGTTCGAGCTCAGGCGGCGGAGCGGGCGCATCCGGATCGAGCGCATGCGCACCTGGCGGCCGCGGCGGTACGGGCGGCTATGACAACAGCGCAGGCACAGCAGGCACCGCGGGCACGCGTGGGTCCAGCTCCGGGTCACCCGGCGCTGCAGGAACGGGCGGCGGCGGCGTCGCCTGCTTCGGCGGTGGGAACCCGGGCGGCATCGGCGGACCCGCGACGCGCGGCGACAACGGCGTGAACGGGCCTTCGGCAGGCAGCGGAATCGGTACGACCACCGGTGGCACGTACGCTCCGAGCTCCGGCAACCCCGGCACCTCGGGCTTCGCGGGCGGCGGCGGCGGCGGCGGCGGCGGTGGCGGTGGCGGTGGCGCAACGGTCGTCTGCACTGCGGACCGCGGCGGTGGCGGCGGCGGCGGCGGCGGCGGCGGCTGCGGCGGTGCCTTCGGCACGGGCGGCGGTGGCGGCGGCGGTTCGTTCGGCGTGTTCTCCGTGAACGGCTCGCTGTTCCTCGATGGCAACTCGATCACGTCGGGCACCGGCGGCACGGGCGGCCGCGGTGGAAACGGCGGGACCGGCGGCGGTGCCGGCGGCGGCGGCGGCGGCGGCTCCGACGGCGATGACAGCGGCCCCGGCGGTGTCGGCGGCGCGGGCGGAGTGGGCGGTGCCGGTGGAAGTGGCAGCGGTGGGCCAGGCGGCCCTTCGTACGCCGTGTTCACGGTCGGCAGCTCGGTCGCGACGGGCTCGAGCGGAAACGCTCTTTCGACGATGGGTGGCGGTGGTGGCGGCACCGGCGGAACCGGCGCGCTGGGCGCGGCGCCCTCGGGGCCGACTGGCAATTCCGGCAGCACCTACTCGATGTGACGCAGCGTCACCGTTGCGTCGGGCAACGGTGCGCCAGCGAGCGGGGACGGACGCGGACAGCGCGTTGATCGAGCGCGAGGCGGCTGGTGCAGCCGGTCACGTGCGCGGCCAGGGGTGGGGCGCGGGTCGTCAGCGGTCCTGCGTTTTCTCGCGTTCCGCTCCACGCGAAGGAGGGCCGCGCGCTTGCTTGGGCTCTCCGCCATCCATCCCAACGGAGCGAAGACCCATGCAGACCCTACGCGTGCGAGACGTGATGACCCCGGGGCCGGCCACGTGCCGTCCGACCGACCTGGCGACCGAGGCCGCGCGCATCATGTGGGAGCGCGACTGCGGGGCCGTGCCCGTCGTCGACGGTGAGGGCCATCCCATCGGCATGATCACGGATCGCGACCTCTGCATGGCCGCTTACCTCCGCGGCATGTGCCTCGCGGACCTCGGGGTCGACAGCGTCATGGCGCGCTCGGCCGTCACCTGTGCCATCCACGATCGGCTCGACGCGGCCGAGCACACGATGGCCGAGGCCCGTGTTCGACGCTTGCCCGTGCTCGACGCGAACGGCGTCGTGTGCGGCCTGCTCTCGATCAACGACATCATCCGCGCGCGTGCTCGGAGCGCGCCGCGTGACGTCGACGGGGTCCTCATGACGCTCGCGCACATCAGCGAGCCCCGGCGGCACGACGTCGCGGAGGCCGAGTGAGGATGCCCATCGCGCGCTGCACCCGGCAGTCGCGTGTTCGAGCGCTGCGCGCTCGCGCCTGACGTTCAGCGGTCTGGGTCACCCTCGGGCGCGCCCTGGCCGCGGCGCCGCTCCGCGACGGCGCGTTCGTCCGGAGTGCTCATCCCACGTTCGTGCTCGGGCGCCTGCCGCGTGAGATCGGTGGACATCCCGCGCTCGCGCTCGCCCGCGTCAGGGGCCCTCTCGGGCGGACGCGGCGTCGCGCCCGGCTTCTGCCCTCGCGTTCGTCCCGCCCGGGCTTGCGCCTTCTTCGTCGAGGATCCCTTCGGCTGCGCCATCTCTCGTTCCTCTCGGGCTCGAGCCCATTGTGCCTCATCCCGACGACGATCCGTGGAAGCGGTCGGTGGGGGCGCGTTCGCCCACGCTTCGGCCAGCGTTCCCGGTACGGCGGCGGCTCGCTCCACCAGCGTCCGCGCCCGCTCCTCGAGATCTTCGGCGTGCTCGGGGTCACCGATCTCCGCGAGCAGCTCTTCGAGCGCTGGGTGCTCGCCCGGGTAGTCCGCGAACGAGTGGGCGACGAGCCGTGACTCGGGCAGCAAGGCGAGGTGCACGAGCGTGGCCAGGCACGTCGGCCGGTCGCCGAGGAGCTCTGCGGCGCCCTCCTGCGGGAGCCCCGCGTGCTCGGCGATCAACGACTCGCGCAGGGCACGGATGCTGGCTTCTCCCTTCTTCGAGCTCGACACCCAAGCGAGGTTCAGCTCCGCGTCGACGCCCATCGAGCGGTTCGTCAGGTTCGCCGAGCCGACGGTGAGAAAGCGATCGTCTACGATGACGATCTTCGAGTGGATGTAAGTGATGAGCGGGGCTTGCTCGCTCTCCGCATGTTCTGCCGACGGCTCGACCGCAGGGCAGAACACGCCGAGACCGTGCCCAGTCTCGGCAGCGACGCGCGAGAGCAGGTGGAGCGCAGCATGCTGCGGACCTGCGATCGCGGCCCTCTCGAGCATGCCCTCGGTTCGCCGTGGCAGCACGAGCACGATCTCGAGCCTCGGCATGTTGCGATCACGCATTCGCTCGATCAGCACGTCGACGAGCGCTCGCGAAGTGAGGTACTGGGTCTCGGCGTACACGAGCGCGCGCGCGCGCAGCAGCACCTCCCGGAGGAGCGCGTTCACCTCGGCGATCGCCTCGCGACCATCGCTCGCGTCGGGGCTGCGTGTGCGGGCGATCGCGACCTCACGTATGGCGAGCGGCGCGCCCCACCCGCGCGGGAGCCTCGCTCGGTGTGGCCTCGTCGTCAGCTCGAAGGGCTCCCCTCCGGCACGCGCCCAACGATCGGTGAAGACGCGCGCGAGCTCCGCGGCGGCCGCGCCGTGCACCACGGCCTGCGCGTCGTGGTACGGGCGTCCGAGCTTGCCCTCGCTGTCGATCCGCCTCGGATCGAGCGGCAGATGCCGGCGATCGTCCCAGCGGTCGAGGCAGAGGTCGATCCCCCCGACGAAGGCCGTGTGACCGTCGACGATCACGAGCTTCTCGTGCTGGCTCGCGCCCGGAGGATGGGCCGAGTCCCAGACGCACTCGATCCGCCCCTCGGCGATCTCACTCAGCTTCTCGGCCGTCGACCACTCCCGGTCGGTCGCGAAGACCGCGCTCCAGTTCCACGGGAGGATGCGGACACGAAGCTCGGGCGAGCGCACGCACGCACGCGCAAGCACAGCAGCGAGGGTTTGCTCGCGGGGATCCTCGCCCGGGCGCCGGCGCAGGACGACGCGCGTGTCGATCTGCCAGGCCGCGATGAGGATCGAGCGCTCGGCGCCCTCCATCGCATCGGCCACGGCGCGGTAGTACGCGGCGGCGTCCACGATCACCCGGCTCTCGGCCGAGGCCACCTCGAGGCAGGTGCGACCGCGGACGAAGAGCGAGCGATCGAGCCGCGCCCGCATGGTCACACGGCACCACTTCGAGACGTCAGCGTGACGACGAGCGGTAGGTGGTCGGAGGCCGCCCGGCTTGCGCGAAGCGAGGCGCGCTCGATCCCCACGACGGTCAAGCGTCGATCCACGAGGAAGTGGTCCAGCCGCAGGATCGGCACGAGCGAATGGAAGGTCGGCGGGCTCTTCGCACGGACGAGGTGGTCGCCCTCGAGGGTCCGGATGATCGAGGAGCGAGGACCATCGTTCAGGTCGCCGCCGAGCACGCGCGGCACCTGCGGAGGACCGAGGTGGGCCCCGACCTGCTCCGCCTGCGCGCGCCTGTCTCGCCGGCGCAGGCCGAAGTGCGTGACCACCAGCTCGATGCGCCCGATCCGCGTGGGCGAGAGGGCGCGCGTACAGGCGCGAGGTTCCGCGCCTGGCGAGCTCGGGAGCACGAAGGTCCGCGCCTCCTCGAGCGGCGCGTGAGAGAGGATGGCGTTCCCGTAGGCTGCTCGTCCTCCGTGCGTCAGCGCCGCGCCGAACACGTGCTCGACGCCGAGCCGGAGCGCGATGGCGCGCGGCTGATCGATCCATCCGCTCCGCGCGCGCTCGACGTCCAGCTCCTGCAGGAGGGCGACGTCGAGCGACAGCGACGTGAGCACGTCGGCGATCCGATCGACGGATCGTCCCCCGTAGAGCCCGACGGAGCTGCGCCCGTTCCAGCTCGCGATGCGAAAGGTCGTCATCGGTGCTCAGCGACTTCCGGGCTCGAGGCTCAAGAGCGCGACGGGCAGCTCGCCGAGCAGCTCGCCGAGCGCGACCTCCCCGCTCCACGGGGCCGAGTCGACGAGCACCGATCGGTACGCGCCCCTCGGAAGCACCAGCGTGGTCTCGCCCCAGGTACTGCCCGAGGTCAGCGGGCGGTGAGCCACGATCACGACCGCGTCGCCACCGCTCGCTCGTCCGCGGAGGAACGCGAGGGCTCGGTCTGCGTGCTTTCCGAACGGCATCAGAGGCTCGTACGCCGAGCCCCGTCCGAAGAGCTCGAGGTGCTGCCGCCGGAAGGCGAGCGCGCGGCGGATGACCTGCTGCTTCGTCACGCCCACCGCGTCGTCGGCGAGCCTCGTCGGCGGGCTCTTCATCTCGAGCGCTCTCTCCAGCGCGCCGAAGTCGACCGGCCGGCGGTTGTCCGGATCGACGAGCAAGTGCGACCAGACCTCCGTGCCCTGGTAGAGGTCGGGTGCTCCTGGCAGCGTGCAAGCGAGCAGGGTCCAAGCGAGGGAGATCGCGCGTGCACGCGCCTCCACCGTCGCGACGAACGCCTCGACCTCGGCGCAGATCCGCTCGTCGGCCATCACGCGCTCCGCGAAGAGACGCAGCGCCGCTTCGTAGCTCGGGCGAGGGTCGAGCCAGCTCGTCTCTTCCTTGGCTTCCTTCGCGGACTTCTCCAGCGCGCCGCTGAAGCGGTCGAGCGAGAGCGGCCACGCAGAGATCATCGTCTGCAGTGCCATCGAGATCATGCGCCGTCCAGGCATAGCGCCTTCCTGGTGGGCCTCTGCGGACGCGAAGAAGCGCGTCGCGAGCGCGCGGTACGCCTCGGGCTCCGCCGTGACCGCGACGAGCCGCGCGCGCGCGTCGGCGCTCCGCTTGGTGTCGTGCGTCGAGAGCGCGAGGAGCCGCCCTGGCCACTCGCGCGCGGCGCGCACGTTGCGCGCATGGAACGCCTCGACCGAGAGCGTGAAGCGGTCGGGGCTACCACCGACCTCGTTCGCCGCGAGAAAGCGGGTCGCGCGATAGAAGGCCGTGTCCTCCACGCCCTTGGCCACCGCCGCGGGCGTGAGCTGCTGGAAGCGCCGCACGAACGAAAACTCGAGGACGCCGCGTCGTCGCGAGAGCAAGAGGTCCTCGAGAAAGTCGAAGAGCTCTGGCTCGAGGTCGGGGCGTGATTCCTTCGCGTCCGCGATCGCGCGCTCGACCACGCTCGTGTCCTCGGGGAGCGCGACGCCGCGCTCGGGCTCGAGGTAGGTCCGATAGATCGGGAACGCGACGAGCAGCGCTCGAAGCGCCTGGTCGAGATCGTGGCTGCTGTGGTCGCTCACGTCTCGGTGTCGATCGCGGAGGTCGGCGACCATGCGCGAGAGCCGATGCACGTCGCTCGGCAGCACGTGGTCGAGCACGTCCCGGCGCGAAAGGGATGCGATGACCGCGAAGGTGCGTGTCTCACCGGTGAGCTCTTCGTCGAGCGTCCTCAGCCACTCGTCGGCCTCGGGCTCGACGCTGAGCGCAGTGAGGTCCGCCATCAGCTCGTAGCCGGTCGTCCCGTCGATGGGCCAGTCGCGGAGCTCTTCGTCCACGGCGAGGATCTTCTCCACGAAGATGAAGGCTTCCGGCGCGTACCGCCTCAGGGTCTCGAGATAGGCTCGTGGGCTGGCGAGCCCGTCCACGTGGTCGACGCGCAGGCCATCGACGGCGCCGCTCGAGACGAGGCGGAGCACGAGCGCGTGCGTCGCGTCGAAGACCTGTTCGTTCTCCATGCGGAGACCGACGAGAGAGTCGATGTCGAAGAAGCGCCGGTAGTCGAGGTCGTGGCGCGCGGCCCGCCAGTACACGAGCCGGTAGTTCTGTTCGTCCAGGAACGCATCGAGCGCGTCCGGGCTCGCGTCGATCGCCGCGATCGCGCGGTCCACCGCCTCTCTCGCCGGCTCCTTCTCGAGCTCTTCCGCCACCAGATCCCTGAGCACGGTGAGATCGCGCCTGCTCCGTTCGAGGCTCGTGCTGTCTAGCGTCGTCGAGCGCGGCAGCTCCGCGAGCGCATCGCCGAGGAAGGCGAGGCGCTCCGAGCCCAACGCGCGCGCCGCGCCCGCGAGCACCGATCCGACGGCGCGCGGCGCGACGGGGAAGCGGCGGTCGGCGTACGTCACGAGGAAGCGCGCGCCCTCCCGAACGAGCAGGATCTCTCGCCGCGCAACGAGCTTGCGCCGGTGATCGCCGAGCACGGCGACGATCACCGCGCCTCGGTAGCGGTCCTCCGGCGCGTCCCAGTCGACGTCGAAGGCGTGCGCCCAGATGCTGGCCGCGCCGTTCTCGAGCACGTCCCACCACCACCGGTTCTCGGGATCGGCTGTCGACATGTGGTTCGGCACGATGTCGAGGACGAGCCCCAGGCCATGCGCGTGCGCCGTCGCGACGAGGCGCGCGAGCCCATCCTCTCCGCCCAGCGCGCCCGAGATGCGCTCGTGGTCGATCACGTCGTAGCCGTGCGTCGAGCCGTGCGCGGCCTCGAGGACCGGCGAGAGGTAGAGATGGCTGACGCCCAGCTTCGCGAGATACGGAACACACGCCGTCGCACGAGCGAAGTCGAGCCCGGCATGGAGCTGCAGCCGGTAGGTCGCCACGAGCTGTCGGTCTGCGCGCCCCATTCACGGCGTTGAACAGCAAGCGATGGGCCCCTGGCCGCCGAGCTGGACGCTCGGCAGGCGGCGATCGGGCGTGACGCGGCGCCACAGTGTGCGTCGCGATCGCGGCGATGGATCACGTGATCCGCGCCGTCATGCGCGAGATCCGCGACACGGCCTCGTGGCACGCGTGGTGCTCGCGAACGACTGGCCTTTGCGATCGACTGATCGCCACCTCCGTCCAACGCAGTGGGAGAGAGCACGATAGACAACGCTTCGAACGGCGCGCCCCGCGCACGGCGACCCGGTGGGAGGACCCTTCAGAGCGGCGAGGTCGTGGCGGTGCCCAAGGACGCCGCGCGGTACGGGATCCGTGCGACGAGGCCCGAGGACCTCGCGCACTGCGTGGCGGACGCGCTCGCGAACGGCTGCATCGTCGGTGTCTACGAGACGAGCGGCCGTGGAGGGACGCTCGCAGATCCCCGCGGCCTCGAGGCCCACGTGCTGATCGAGCGCGAGGGCGCCCGGGGCTTCGTCCCTGCCGTCATGGCCGAGCGCGCGCCCGAGCTCTTCGCGGCCACGCCTACCTGGACGGTTGCCTCCGCGCGGGTCGAGTGGCGAGACCGGCTCGGCGCAATGCAAGGCCTCGAGCCCGACGTCGCGGTGCGTCCCGTCGCGGAGGGCGACGCTCCTCGTCTGCACTCGATCCTCAGAGCGTTTGCCGCGATCACGGGGCTGCCTGCGCTGCTCGAGCGCCGCTTCGAGGACGACGGCGGAACCGCCGTCGTGAGCCCCGAGGATGCCCTTCGCCGCTTTCTCGCGACGGGCCTCGACTCGCTCGTCCTCGACGGCGTGCTCTTCCAGAAGTGCCACGAGCTCCACCAGCCTGTGCCACACGCTCGGCTCGCGGTCTGACCGCTCGCAGTCGTCGTCCTGGACTGGACGGAGGAGAAGGGATTCGAACCCCTGGTGGAGTTACCCCCACGGCGGTTTTCAAAACCGCTGCCTTAGACCACTCGGCCACTCCTCCCGGAGAGAGAACCGCTCCTTAGCAGAGCGGCGGGAGCGCTGTCAGCCCCGGGACGCTGCGCCCGGATCAGCGCTGGCGGCTCGCGTTTCAGCGCGGTGGTGCGGCTCGCGAGGACGTCGCCGAAGCGCTGGACGCCTGCGAGGTGCTCAACGCTTCGTCGACGTCGATCACGTACGTCGCGCCGACGGCGCCCGGATCGAGGTGCACCTGCCGCGCGCGTGCCGGCGCCATGTCGAGGTGAGTCGTGATGCTCTCCAGCGTGCCCGCGTGGGACTCGAGGAGCGCCCTCGCGCCAGCGAGCCCAGCGCGGATCGGCAGCCGCACCACGAGCACGCCGGGTCGAACGGCGAGCACGCGAGTGGGCCCGATCGGACCCCACATCGCCTCGGCCACGTCGACGCTGACGAAGCGGTAGAGCGATTCGACGTCGGGCTGCGCCGCGACGAACGGAAGAGCGCCTTTCGTGTAGGCGGCGAACTGCCGGCACTGATCCATGAACGCCGCGAGCCCCACGCGCGCCACGACGTGCTCGAACAGCGTTCGGAAGTCGTCCCAGTGGACCAACGTCCCCGACAGAAGGGCCGCGCGGTCGAGCCCTCGCTCGAGGAGCCACGCGCCGAGGTCTGCGCCGGCGCGCTCCGCCATGTCGAGCGACGCCTGGACCGCCGCCGCGACGATGTTGGGACCGAGCGGTCCACAGGGCTCGCGAACGTGCTCGCGCGGTAGCTCGAGGAAGTACGCCGCTCGCCGCCCGTCCGTCGTGACGTCGAGGTCGAGCACGCGCGCGCGTCCAGCCCGGCGCCTTCGGGAAAGCGCGCGATCGCATCACGGCTCTCTTCGAAGAGCTCCGCCGGGCACACCTCCGCCTCGCGGACCTCCGCGTGCAGCACGACGAAGCCGCGCTCGCGCTCCTCGAGGCTCAAGCGGATCGGCCATGCGCTCCGCGCGACCGCATCGACCAGCCGCTCGAAGCAGGCACGCTGGCCGTCCGCGCCGCGCAGCTCGACACCGACGTCGGTCAGCTTCTTACCGCGAGCCCACGGCTCGCCGCCCGCATCGCCGTCGCACGATCCTCGCTCTCCTACCGTCACGCCACGGGACGCTAATACAAAAGCGTCGGGCTGCGTCAAGTTCCGGATCACGCGCGACGGTGTGTGCGGCTCTGCCTCGGAGCGAGGCACCGAGCCGCGCGCGAATCGGCCCATCTGGCGAGCTCGCCGAGCTCGAGCGAGCGGCGACTCGAAGATCCAACGCAGATCTCGGGGTGCCCGTCGCCGAGGTCGCCGCGGCACGCGAACTGCTCTTGCAGCGGCTCTGCCTCCGGGCAGGAACCGGAGCCGAGGAGCGCTGCTTGGGGCGCGCGCGAATCGGCTCGCACCCAATCCCGACGTCAGCGCGCGAGCAAGCGTTCGTCGCCTCGAGCCGGGCGGAGCCAGGCCATGTCCGAAGCCGAAGATCTGTTCTGGGCCGAGCGCGCGCAGGAGCTCCTCCATCGCGCGGGCGGTCAGCATCGCGTCGCGCTCCTCGTCAGAGAAGGACGCTTGCTCACGCAGGTGCTCCATGCGCGAGGCGCACCGGAGCTGACTGCGATCGTGGAAGCGAGCCCCCGCGCAGCCGGTGCGGCGCTCTATCTCGCTCACGCCCCCGATCCGCGCGCGATCGAGCTCGCTCGCCGGACGCGCGTCGCCGCGCTGGTGCTCACGGGTGGGACGCTCGTCGACCCGTCCACCGTCTTGGCCTGGGAGCACGCCGGCTTGCAGGTCCGCGCAGCCTTCGGCTGAGAAGCGCGCGCTCAGCTGCGTCCGGTCGCCCGCTCGAGCGCATCGATGCGCTCCGCGTCGAACGAGCCGTGCGCGGAGAGGATCGTGAAGCCGCTCAGATCGGTGAGATCGTGCATGCCGCGCACGCCGGGCGCGAGGCGCGAGACGGCGTAGGGCTGGTTCAGGCAGGTCGCGTTCACGCGATCGGGGTGGATCGCGTGGACCTCGAACCAGAGGTGCTCGCGATCGAGCGGGTCTGTCGCGCCGTCCACGCGGTGGCCGATCTTCACGAGGAACTTCCAGTCGGCGCTCTTGCCGAACGCCTCGAAGAGGCTCGCGAAGCGGGGGAAGCGCTCGACCGCGAGGCTCGCCGCGCGCGCGGTCTCCATGTGCGAGATGTGGAACACGGGATGGCCGCGTAGCGTCCTCGCCCAGTGCGCCGGGCTGACGTACTTGGTCCCTCCGAAGAAGCCTCGCGTGCGAGCGAAGAGGATGCCGCGCGCGCCGCCGTGATCGATGTCGTCGTGGTCCCGCGCCCCACCGCCGCCCGACACGTGTCGCACGCCATCCTGCCAGGGCAGCCAGACGAGCGGCATGCCGCGGCCCGCCTCGAAAGGCTCGTCGGGCGGCGGGACGCCCGCGTCGAGAAAGTACTTCGCGACGGCGTTCACGAGCTGCCCGACGAGGCCGACGTCGGCTGCGGGAACGCTGGTCGCGTCGAGCTCGATCACGCCGAGCCGCGCGAGACCGTGCGTGTGAAGCCAGCGCGGGCGGTTGCCGTCGCCGACGGCGTGCACCGAAAAGAGTGACTCGGGCGCGGGAGGCGTGCGCGCGAACGCTGCTCCTTCGAGCCAGGACGCGGGTCGAGCGGAGAGCGCCGCGATGTCGAAGAACAGAACCGCGTCCGGCGCGACGCTCGCCAGCACGCGCAGCACGTCGTGGAAGTCGCCGAGCGGATCCCCGAGCGCCGCCGAGACGTGCATGCTCGTGGCGGACGATCGCGCGGCTTCCAGGTCGGCGTCGGTCACGTCGAAGCCGCCGCGAACGAGCGACGCGAGCTCGAAGGCGCGTGCGGGGCTCGGTGCGCACGCGAGGCGCAGCGCGAACCTGGTCGCTCCACCGACGTCGAGCTCGAGCTCGGCTTCCCAGAGCGCGCCCACGATCGTAGGAGAAGCGGGATCGAAGCGCGTCAGGGTCAGACCGCTGGCATCGAGCAGGCCCTTCGCGTCGTTGATCGACACCGGGCTCGCCCCGCGCGGTCGGAGCGCCGCGAACGCGGAGCTGGTCCGGGTCTCGAGCGCACGCGTGAAGGGATGGCTGGTCACCGCAGAACCGAGGGTACACGAGCCGCGCGGACCCTCGCCCGTGTCGCGCTCAGCGGTCCTCGGCGATGCTGCGACCCGAGATCGAGAGCGCGCGCGTCTGGCCTGGCAGGAGATCGATCGAGAAGATCCGGATCTGCTCGTCCGCGCGTCCCTCGTGCCAGACGACGACGAGCTCTCCGTGAACGGCGCCGAGCCGATCGCCCGAGCCGCGGCGGACCTCGAGCCGGTAGGTCTGGTCGGGCTCCTGATCGGTCACCTCGAACGCCTCGAGCCCCAGCTCGCCGGCGAGGTCCTCGGGTCGGCCCAGCGGGAGCCGGGGGTACGCTGCCCAGAGCGAGAGCTGCGCGTCGGGATGGGCCCACGTGAGCGTCGCGCGCAGATCGCCCGCGCCTCGGAGCACCCCGCCTCGTCGCATCCGCGACGCGAGCGCCCCGAGCTCGGTCTCGTTCCCCGCGGTGCGCGCGTCGTTGCGGAGGTGCGCGAACCGCACGCTCGACCAGAGCTGCGCGCTTCGCGATGGGCCAGACGCCATCCCGGCGGGCGCCATCTCCATCACGCGCTGCTCGAGCCTGAGCGCCTCGTCTGTGCGACCGGCGCCGCCCGCGGCGAGCGCGAGCAGGAGCAGCACGCTCGTGTCGTCGGGCCGGATGGCGGCGAGCGTCTGGTACTGCCGATACGCGTCCGAGAACCAGCCATGCGCTCGATAGAGATCGCCGAGGCGCCGTCGCGCGACCTCGTCCATCGGCGCGAGCTCGACGATCTCGCTGAACGCACGCCGCGCCTCGTTCTCGTCGCGCTGGCGCAGGTACATCTCGCCGATCGCGCTTCGGAGCTCAGCGTTCGACATCGGATCGGCGCGGAGGCGCGACGCGAGCCGCCGCGCTTCGGGCACACGCCCCTGACGCTCGAGCTCCGTGAGGAGGCCCGTCGCGAGCGAAGTGTTCGAGGGCGCTTCCGCGTAGAAAGAGCGGAGCGCATGAAGGCGCGCGGCGGGCGTGTGCGCACGCGCCAGCACCTGCTCGACGAGGACCCAGCTCGTGTACGAGGAGAGACCGAGCGCACCGCGGGCGAGCCGGAGGTCCTCGGGGGTGCGCACACGCCGCAGGATCGCGGCTCTGAGAGACTCTCTCGCGCTGGCGTCGCCGATGATCGAGTGGAGCTGCACCATCCCGCTCACCGATCCCGCGCGATCGAGCAGCTCGTCGAGATAGGCGCGCCGCTCGCGCACACCGTCCACCTCGCAGGCCGCGCGGGCCGCGCGGTAGAGCGCCGCCCACTCGCTCGCCGAGCCGGCGGCGGCGAGACGCTCGCGAAACAGCGAGCGCCGATCGGCGAGCGCGAGGTGGCTCGCGCCGCTGCACTGTCCGCGCGAGTGTCGCGCAGCGACGTCGGGGTCGGACACACCCACGCGGGTGGGAACGAACGCCGGACGCACGCTCGAGGCATCGCTGTTCCGATCGCCGATGTGGCTACGGCCGCGGCGGTGGGCGCTGGTGCTCGCCGTCGTCTGAGGCGCAGCGGACGCTCCCGTCTGGCGCGTGCGCTGCGGTGCAGGAGGGGTGCCGCGGAGTGACCCGCCGAGCCGCTCGTCGTCGGTCGAGCCGTAGGGCTGGGACGGATCGGGCATCGGCTGCGTCTGCCCAGGCGCCACGGTCACCTCGCTGGGCTGGTCAGCCAGGGTCTCCGTGGGCGGCTGACCTGCTTGCGTTGCGATGTCCGGCGGCGCCCCGCCCCCGAGCTCTCCGCTCGATGGAACCGGCGCGCCTCCCGCGGCGCAGCACCCCGAGAGCGAGAGCGGGCCCAGCGCGATCGCGAGGACCGTGCTCGCCACCGTGCTCTCTTCGTGGCGAGGCGACAGCAGCGGCACGTGCTCGAGGCGCGAGATGCCGCCCATGCGCCGGGCCTCGCTCGCGCTCGGCACGTAGTAGCTCGTGTACGGCGTGATGAGGCCGTAGCGCGTCCCGAGCTCCGCGATCTCTTCACGCGTCGCGCCTTCTCGGAGCTGCTGCCGGAGACGCTCGTTCGCCCAGCGGAGCCGGAGGTCGGTCGCAGCCTCGCTGAGGCCTGTGCGCAGCGCGACGTGCGCATCGAAGTCCACGCCCCTGAAGGTGCCGTGTACGATCGCTTCCGCGGGCGGCGCGCCCGAGAGCCGCCCGCTGATCTCCAGCGTCTCGCCGTGCACGACGTCGACGGGCACGCGGGGGAACACGTTCTCCACGCCGTCGCCGAGCGTCACGCTCACGCGCGAGAGGACGGGCCGCGAGACGTGCGCGAGGATGCTCATCGCCGCTTCGGCCGCATCGTCTCGCTCCTCCACTCGCATCGCGAGACCGCCGCCGTGCGTGAGCTCCGAGAGAAGATCGAGGTTCGCATCCGAGCCGACGGCGACCGCGTAGAGCCGCACGGGATGCGGCTGGTTGGAAAGGTGCGCCAGCAGCGCGTCCGCCCCGAGCTCACCGACCGTCGGCGCGCCGTCGCCGACGTAGACGACGGCGCCTTGGCGAGTCGGGTCGAGCAGCGCGCCAGCTTCCGCGATCACGGTGCCCAGATCGGTCGCGCCGCCGGACGGTACTTCGGCGAGCCCGTCGAGGAGCGCTTCGACGCGGGCCGCGCTCGCGTCCCCGAGCGCCGTTGCGCCGCCCAGCGCGTGGATCGCGAGGTCGCCAGCCACGATGCTCACGCGATCGTCGGGACCGAGGTGCGCCGCGATCGCCTCGGCGACGCTGCGGCCGAGCTCGAGATGCGCGCGGTCCGTCCCCGCGGAGACGTCGGCCACGATCACGACGTCGAGCCCCGAGGACGTCTCGCCATCGTAGAGACTCTCGGGGAGCCGCAGGGGCAGGTACCAGTAGTCGCGCTCGTCCGCTTCGTTGACGACGATGCGGGAGCCCAGGGCGCGCGCAGGCGGCGTGTGTCGCGCGCGGTAGGCGTGCTGCTCGTCGGCCGCGCTCGGCGTGAGCTCGAGCCAGAGATCGGCGCGCGGCGAGAAGTCGCTCTGGCGCAGCTCGACGCGGTCTCCCTCCAGCGTGGCGCCGAGACCGGCTCGGATCCGCGACGCACCCGCTTCCGCAACGTCTGCCACGAACGAGAAGTCGGCCACGTGGGGCGCACCCGCGCCGCTCGCCATCGGGTATCGGTAGAGCAGCGCTCCACCTTCGCGAGCGCGGGGGAGCCACTCGGCGTAGCGGATCGCGATCCGCCTCACCTCACCGGCGCCGATCGGATAGATGCGCGCGCGATAGCGACCCGGCGCGTCCCACTCGAGCAGCGCGGGGTCTTCCGTCGAGCCGCGATAGACCTGCGCCTCGTACGCCGCACGGGCCTGCGCCTGCTCGCGCACGTAGCCCTCGACGAGCACGCCGTCGCGATCGACCGCGAAGCGCTCGAGCACGGCGCCGTCGGGCACGCTCACGCGATAGAGCCCTTCGACGGTCTCGCTCGCCGGGTTGAAGAAGACCTCTTGCACCTCGGTGATGGCGAGCTCGCCGACGATCTCGACCTGCACGTCGAGCCGCCGGATCACGAGCGGCCATCGGGCGCGCCCGATCTCGTCCGGGACGCGGGCTTCGAGCGTGCCCATCCCCGGCGCTGCGCTCGGGTCGCTCGGGCCGGCACGTACGAGCCCGCCGGTCCAGTCGACCCAGAGCGCCTCCGGCGTCACGCGCGCTTCGCAGCGCTCGGTGAGCGAGAGGTGCTCGCCTGCGCGCGCGACGCCGCGCGGCTCGGAGTCGGCGCAGCCCACGTAGCTGGCTTCGCCGCGCACGACGTAGGTCTCGGTGTCGTGCGTGCCGTCTCCGGCGTCGATCGAGGCTGCGCCGTCTGCGATCCGGATCCGCCCCGTCGGCGTATCGATGACGAGCGCGTCCCCGGAGCCGACGTCGACGAGCACGCGTCCGCGGACGATCCGGACGCCGTCCGCGGTGGGGAAGCCGAGCTCTCCACCCTCCGCGCCGCCGTCCAGCAGGAGCGCCGCTCCGCCGTCGAGCGTGACCCGCACGAGCGCGCCCGCGTTCGCCGCGAGCGCGCCGCCCTCAGGGATCCGCGCGAGGGTCGCGGTCGAGTCGACCGCGCCCCTCGCGTCCGTGACCTGGGCGCTGCCTCGCACCACGCGAACCGTGCCGACGCTCGCTTCGAGGTCGGCCGTCGAGCTTCCGCCGCACCCCGACGCCGCCAGGATCATGCCGAGAGTGACCGCACCGATCTTCCGCATCACCACCCCGGCAGAGCCTACCAGGAAGGGCCGGTGCCCGACCTCTGGTGCAGGGGTGGACCCGCTCTCACGCGGTCGCCTTGGTAGCCTCGCCGAGGCTCAGCCGCCCGACGCGACGTCGAAGCCCCACTGGAACCCGACGCCATCCGAGCGATCCGGAAGGACGAAGTAGACCTCCATCTCGTCGGTGTCCTCGGCGATGAAGCCGCCGTTGTTCCAGCAGGCCGTGCCGGTCTGCGTGGCCACCTGGTACATCGTCGGGTCGTACACGGTCGTGTAGGTCGGCCGGGTGTTCCACGAGTAGCAGTTGCCGTAGCGGTCGGTGCCGGCGCAGTAGGTCTCCATGCCCGTCTGCACGTCGCGGGGCCTCGTGCCCGGAATCGTCGCCATCTGCGACGAGGTGCCCGAGACGACACCGTCCTCCCGGACGGTCTGGTGCGCGCGAAGGAACACGCGATACGCCGAGACGGGCGTCTGTGCTGCGCGGACCTCGGTGACGTTCCGGATGTTCACCTGCACGCAGATCTGACTCTCGTCGAGCGCGACGAGCATCGCGTCGTCGGAGAACGAGCCGTACGCGACGCCGTAGCGCTGCTCCTCGACCGAGTTATCGACCACCACCTGGTTCTGGTAGACCTGGCCCTCCGTGATCGGGTTGATGATCCGAGTGCCTTGGTGAGGATAGCGGTGGAGGCTCGCGCCGGCGCAGCCCGTGAGGGCGATCGCGACGAGGATTCCGATGGGGCGCTTCATGATCGAGGAGTCCTTTGAGAAGATGGGCTGCAGTTGCTACGGGCGGGGAGCGGAGGGCTTCAGGGCATCAGTGCGTGAAATCACGCGCGGGACGAGAGCGGCCTCTCGCTCGCGCGGCGCTACTCAAGGTTCGTTCCAAGCGCGCGGCGGCGCAGCGTACGACGAAAACGAGCCGGATCGCACTCCTCCGCGAACGGGGGTTGACGATCGGGCCTCCTGGAGTTCACGGCCCACGATGAGCGAACGCCCCGGATCTTGGCTGGCCGCGCACGGCGCCCACAACGACCTCGTGACCTGGGCGAGCTCGTTCGACGACTTCGACGCGCTGTGGAGCGCATGCCCGCGCGGGGACTGGTCTCTCGCCCTCGCCGTCGTCCGCGGGGTCGACCGCGAGCGCATCGAGCGCGCGATGCTCGCGGCCGTCACGCTGGCGCTCGACCACGTCGATCCAGACGAGCGACCCACGCTCGCCGCGATGCTGACGGCGCCGCGCGAGGAGCGAAACCGCGCCGCCGCCTCGCTCGAAGCGCGCGCCACCTCGGCCGGCAGCCCCGCGCTCTCCGCAGCGTTCGACGCGCTGGCGCTCGCGCTCTCCGGGCGGATCGAGGACGCGGCCTCGGTGGCCTCGCTCGTGGCGCAGGCGGCGGTCTTCGACGCGGGCGACTGCGCGATGATGCCCGCGCTCTCTTACGCCCAGCGCCGCAGCGCCGAGCTCGTCCGCGAGGTCATTCCTTCGGTCGCTTGAAGCGCGCGAAGGCAGGGTCGTCCAGGCAGCGGAGGTGACGCCCCGGCTTGCCGTGGCGTAGCGCGACCAGCTCCGCGACGATCGAGACGCCGATCTCTTCCGGCGTCACCGCTCCGAGGTCGAGCCCGACCGGCGCGTAGACGCGCTCGAGCGGCGGCAGCCCGATGCGCGCCTCGATGCGCTCGAGGATGCGCAGGATCTTTCGCTTGCTGCCGATGAGCCCGAGGTAGCGATGGGGAAGGCGCGCGAACGTGTCGAGCGCCTCCTCGTCGAGGCGATGATCGTGCGTGCTGACGAGCACGTGATCGTGCTCGGTCGGAGCGAGCGCGCTCACCGCCTCGCGCGGGTCGAGCAGCAAGCGCTCGCAGCCGGGAAATCGCGTCTCCTCGTTGAGCTCTTCGCGCGCATCGACGACGACCACGCGGAACGCGAGCTCTCGGGCGAACCGTGCGACCGCGCGGCCGACGTGGCCCGCGCCGAAGATCACGAGGCGCGGCGTTCCCTCGATCGGCTCCACGAAGACCTCCATTCGTCCCCCACAGCACATCCCGAGATCGGCGGCGAGGTCCTTCGCGAGGACCTCCGGACGCCCGGTCCTCACGCACGCGCGGAGCGCCTCGATGACCGCGTGCTCGATCGCGCCGCCGCCGACCGTGCCGACGAGCGTCCCGTCGGGCCTGAGGAGGAGGCGCGCGCCGGCGATCTGCGGCGTGGACCCACCCGTCCGGATCACGGTCGCGAGCGCGCCCCGCCCGCCCTGGGCGAGGACCTCGACCAGCGCGGCCAGCGCGTCCGGCGCCATCGCTATCCCGAGCGCTTCTTTCCCAACAAGATCGCCATGATGCCGGCTGTCAGGACGCCGATGGCGATCCAGCGGAAGCTCCGCGTACGTGTGCGGCTCCGGCGGGTCTCCTCGTCTTCGCCGTAGTTCCCTTCATCGCCGGGGATGCCCATGCGCCGTGCCTGCGGGATGTCGCCCCGCCCGCCGTGCACGGGGCCGCCCGGCGTCGGGGCGGCGACCTCGGGACGCGCCGGCTCGGAAGAGTGTGGTTGGCCGGTGGCCTCGTCGGTGGTCGAGCGGGTCGCCAGCCCGTTGACGACGCCGTCCGAGCCGGCCGTCTTGTTGCGCGCCGCGTTTCCGAACATCCGCCACGCGATGAAGCCGACGACGCAGATGAGCGCGAGCAGGATGACGTACTCGGCCGTGCTGAGGCCTCTCGTGTCCTCCCGGAGCGTTCTCCGCTGCAAATGGCGTCGCGTAGGCATTCGACGCCGGAAAGCCTATCAGCTTCCTCGCTCGTTGCTCGATTTGCGGCCTTGCCGCACGAGATCTTCGCGGCTTCGCTCAAGCTCTGCGATGCTGTCCGCGAGATGTACGACTGGGTGAACGGGAGGCCCACGGTCCTTCTCCGTGGTGAGGACCTTCAGGCTTGGCCCGGCGCCGCGCTCGAGCCCGACGCGTCGGCGTGGGCAGCGATTCGAACCTTCGCGGGCGGACAAGCGCTCGTGCTGCGTGATCCGGAGCTCACCACGGCGATCCCTCTGGAGCTCGGCGGGCTCATGCTCGTGACCGCCGTCTACTGCGACGCCGACGGCATCGTGGCGGCGCAGCTCGACGCGCTCCCGGTCGCCGGGTGGGACATGCTGCCCGACCGCTTCGTGACCGACGGCAGCGACTACGTGCTCTTCGACGGGAGCCTCTCGGGCGCGCAGATCGCCGATCCGAAGCTCGAGCAGGTCATCAGCGAACAGCACGGCGGCGTCATCCCGATCCAGCTGCCGGCCGGCTCCTACGAGGTCGAGGTGCTCGGGCCGTTCCAGCCCGACCCTCGCACCGAGCTCTGGCTGACGCGCATGGTTCGAGCGGGCTGACGTTCGGGTGGGCCTGCTTTCTCTTGCCTTCGCTCCGACTGCCGTGTACTGAACGTATGACCAGTCCTATCGGTCAGCCTCGATCAGTCACACGGAGCATCGGATGAGCAAGCACTCGACGAAGAACCAGGAGCCCACGACGTCTCGCCCGGAGCGGGATCCGCTGAGCGCTCTGGGCCACGAGGTCCTTTCTCTGTTTCGCGGTCCGCTCGCAGACGTGCGCTTCCCGGAGCTCGATCGAGCCAGCCTCGACGCGGCGGCCGACGACGCGCTCGCCGCGCAGGTCGAGGTCGAAGCGACCGAGCGTGCGCTCGAGGACGCTCGCAACAGGGCGCGCGAGGCGAGCGCATCGTTCGGTCGGAGCGTGGCGCGCGCGCTCGCCTACGCGCGGGTCTTCGCCCAGGGGCAGCCGGAGCTCGAAGGGCTGCTGTCGGGCTCGGCGGTGCTCGCCGCTGCATCCGGTCAGGCAGGGTCGCGCGACGCGACGGACGGACGCACCGCCGAGCGCGAGTAGAAGCGACGGGGGCGTCCGAGGAAGGACACCTCGAGCGCGGAGCTTCTCCCGATGGGCGCGGAAGCGGGCCGAGAAGCGGTCGAAGAAGAGGCCGAGGCCGAGCCGGCGATCGCCGCCGCCTAGTCCTCGCGTCGGACGCGCGCGTGTCGTAGAACCGCCGTCCGTGGCGGACCCGGAAGACGACGACGAGAGCGTTCCAGAGAGCCCTGCGGAGGGCTCCACCTGTGCCGCTCACGGTGAGCGTCTCGCGCTCGCGGTCTGTCCGATCTGCGCGAAGAACGCCTGCATGCAGTGCTGGCATCCGACGATCCGCAGGTGCCACGCGTGCCTTCTGCGGGACGTCGACCAGATCGCTCCGCCGATCGCTTGGGAAGATCCCCGCCGCGGTCTCGCGCGCCGTCTTTTCGGAACCGTGCTCTCGGCGTTCTCGCCCGACTCGAGCGCGCCGGCGTTCGCGAGGCCCTCGGCGACCCGCGGCGCGGGCTTCGCGGCCCTCACGTTCACGCCGCTCGCGCTGCTCTGCGGGATCATCCCGTTCACGCGGACGATCCTGTTCGGCAGCGCGCTCTCCATCACGCGAATCGGGACCCCGACCGATGCGGAGGTCGCGTGGGACGTGGGCCTCGCGTCGCTCGTCGGTCTCGGCCTCGCGCTGCTCGTCTGGCTGGCCGGAGCGGTGCCGTACGTGAGCCTCAGTCGCGCGTTCGCCGATCGCGGGCAGGCGAGCGCTCCGGTGCGCCTGATGATGTACCGCGCGTGGCTGATTCCCGCGTTCGCGCTGCTCTTCCACAGCCTGCCGTGGCTCGTGCCGGGCGGTTCAGCGCTCTACGCGCAGCTGCTCGCGACGGTCCCCGTCGTGCTGCTGCTGGCCTCGATGCGCTCGGTCGCGCGGATGGGCTCGGGGGCCGGCCCCATCGCGTCGATCGGGATCATCATGGTGCCCTTCCTGCTGATGCAGCTGACGAGCTTCATCGCGATCTCGCAGATCATGCCGTTCATGCCGGACCAGGCGAGCCTCGCGGCGGCTGCGAACGCGCTTCCCTGATCGCCGACGCGACGGCGCGTCACATCAGCGCATCGCGCGATCGGGATCGATCATCGCGGCTCTCCAGCTCGGTACGACCGCGATCCCCACGAAGGGCACGACGACCGCCGCGACGAGCGCGACGAGCTCCATCGGATCGGTGGCGGGAGAGATGACGAGCGACGGGCGCAGGTTGCTCCAGCCGAGGAGCGCCGGAACGAGGAGCGGGGCGCCGAGGACGAACGCGTGAACGTACGCGAGGACGAGCCCGAGGGTCGTCCCGGCGAGCGCGACCAGACCGGTCTCCGTCATCCGCGCGGACAGCACGTCCGCGGTGCTCCAGCCCACGGCCTTGAGCACGCCGATCTCTCTGCGCTCCTCTGCCGAGAGCCCGCTCAGGCGCTCCCAGGCGAGGAGGAGGAACGCGATGAGGGCGGGGAGGAGCGTTGCGGAAAGAAGCCCGGCGCGCGTGTCGTTCGTCAGCTCGAACGTGCGCGCGAGGGTCTCTCGATCGATGACGCGGACATCGCCGAGCTCTCGCGTGATCGAGGCGGAGACGACCGAGCTCTCCTCGGGCGGGAAGACGTCCAGCGCGACGTCGACCGCCTGGCCGGGCGGAACTCCGAGCAGTCGTCGCGCGTCGTCCTCGGTCGTGAGCACGAGATCGTTCGCGAGGAGCGCCTCGTCGCTCGCGATCACCGCGCGGACCGTGAGAAACCTGGGCGTGGGGATGCCGTCGTCGCCCGCGGGCTCGGTCGCCATCGCGACGCGATCGCCCGTGCGCAGACCGAGCGAGCGCGCGACGCCGGGGCCGAGGATCGCTTCACCGTCCGCGATCGCGTCGAGCCCGTCGAGGCCGAGCGTGCTCGCGTCGTCGATCGCTACGACCGTCACGTTGCCCTCGAGCGCCGAGAGGTAGAGGTAGCCCCACACGCGCGCGCGTGCGCTGCGCACCGAGGGATGGGCGCTCATGCGCGAGAGCTCCGAGACCGGGACGAGCGCGGGCCGTCCGGCGACGAGCCGTTGCACGGTGAGCGCCGGCGCGGCGCGGGCGAACTCTTGCTGGATCGCTCGGAGGCCCTCGCTCGCGAAGAGGACCGTTGCGAACGTCGCCGTGACGACGGCCAGACCGACCACGATCGCTGCGTTGCGACCGCGACGCCGGGAGAGCGCGCCGAGCGCGTACGAGAGCAACGCGCGCGCGCGCTTCACCGCTCCGGTGCTCCGATGCTCGCGCCAGCCGGGTCCACGTCGAGGCCGAGCGGCGCGTCCCAGAGGGCGGCGTTCGGCTCGGCGAGCGACGGCGTTCGTAGCCAGCGAGAGCTCGAGGACAGCGCGAGGTCCGAGAGCCCGGTCGTCCGTACGACCCGCGTCATCCGGGCGAGGGAGGCTGACTGTGAGCGCGTGCGGGCATCGAGCGTGACGAGCGTGAGGGCGAGCGCCACCCCCACGAGCGCCGCGATGAAGATGCGCTCTCGGCGTGCCCGGATCATCGAGATGGCATGAAGCTCATGAAGATCTGCGTCAGCACGGAGTCCGCCACGAGCACGCCGATCGAGACGACGACGACGCTCGTCGTGGTCGAGCGCCCGACGCCCTCCGTCCCGCCTGTCGTGGTCATGCCGAAGTGACAGCCGAGGATCGCTATCAAGAACCCGAAGAACGGAGTCTTCGCGATGCCACTCACCAGATCTTCCACCCAGATCGAGTCGAGCGCGGTCGACAGGAAGAAAGGAAACGGAATGCCGAAGGTCAGGTTGCAGACCAGGGCTGCGCTCAGCGTGCCGAGCACGAGCGCGAAGACCGTCAGCATCGGCATGACGATCGTGCCAGCGAGCATGCGCGGGACGACCAGCTTCTTGATCGGGTCGGCGCCGAGCGCGCGGATCGCATCGAGCTGCTCGGTCACGGCCATCGAGCCGATCTCTGCGGCGATGCCGGCGCCGATCCGGCTCCCCACGACGAGCGCCGTGAGCGACGGCGCGAGCTCGCGCGCTTCGGACAGCCCGACGATGCGGCCGACGGAGTCCCTGGCGCCGAAGCGCTCGAGCGAGAAGGCGAACTGGATGGCCATGACGATGCCGACGAAGATCGCCGTGGCCGCGGCGATCCCGAACGAGCGGACGCCCATCTGCTCGAGCTGGTAGAGGAACGCACGCGGTTCGAAACGCGTCGTGAAGAGCGCGCGAAACGCGCGGCCGACCATCTGCGTGCACTGACCGACGCTCGTCATGTCCGAGACGACGCGGCGCCCCTGCGCCTCGATCAGGCGCGCGAACGCGCTCGACTTGGGCTCGGCCTCTTCGCTCACGGTCGCGGGACCTCGGTCGTGAACCCTTGTACGAAAGGCTCGAAGCGGCGAAGCGCGGTCTCGAACCGTTCACCGACTGGAGCGACGAGGGAGAGGTCGTAGACGCACTCGTCCTTCTTCATCACGTAGAGCAGCATCTCGCGGGGTACGCCGTCGAGCCGAGCGACCAGGTGGGTCCTCCGCGCCTCGCGACCGTCCATCGGGACGACCGCCTCCTCGCGAAACTCTCGCGCGGTGAAGCCCGCGAGCAGATGGTTCGTGAGGACCGCGAGCGGGGCGTCGAAGGCCGGATCGCAGGTCGCGTTCACCTGGACGATCGCGTCCATCCGCGGGTCGGTCCAAGCGAGGTCGTTGGCGTGCGCCACGTGGATCGACTCCCAGCCTTCGCCGAGGTCGCCGATCTGGTAGCGCGCCTCCGAGTCCTCGTAGATCCGCCCGACGAGGTGACCCCCTCCGCCGCCGCAGCCCGAAAGGGCCGAGAGGAGCGAGAGCGCGAGCGAGAGGGCGAGCGGGCGCGGCACGGCTCCCATATAGGGGGGAGCCCTCTCCCCAGGCAAGGCGGACGGTTCGGGGCCGATCGACGGGTTTGTTGCAGATCGGGCCCGGCTGGGGGGAAATGGGGACGATGAGCGCCCCCGCGCGCAGTGTCGTCGTCCCCGGCAATCACGATGGTGTCCACCTCGGACATCAGGCGCTGTTCGCTCACGCCCGCCGTGTGGCGGCCGGCGAGGGCCTCGCCGTGGTCGCGCTGACGTTCGATCCGCATCCCCTCCGGGAGCTCGCGCCCGAGCGAGCGCCGATGCCGCTGACGACCATCGCGAGGCGGGTCGAGCTGCTCCTCGCGGCGGGCGCCGATCGCGTGGAGATCGCGCACTTCGACGCGGGCTATGCCGCCCAGACGGCGGAGGACTGGGTCGACGTCCGGCTCGTGCGTGAGCTCGGGGCGCGAGCGCTCATCGTCGGTCCGGACTTTCGCTTCGGCCGCGATCGCGGTGGCGATCTTGCGCGGCTCGAGGAGCTGGGGCGGGCACGAGGCTTCGTGGTGGACGTCGCGAGCGAGGTACGGCTGCCGGGCACCGGCGAGCGCGTCTCCTCGACGGCCGTGCGAAGCGCGCTGATGCGAGGCGACGTGGCTCATGCAGCGGCGCTGCTCGGCAGGCCGCATCGCGTGGACGGCCTCGTCGTCGAAGGGCACAAGCGCGGTCGGACGATCGGCTTCCCGACGGCGAACCTCGCTCCCGATCCGATCCTGCTCCCGCTCGACGGGGTCTACGCCGTTCGGCTCCAGCTTCCGGACGGAAGCTGGAAGGGCGGAGTGGCGAACCTCGGGACTCGCCCGACGTTCGCCGCCGGTCGCTCGCTCGAGGCACACCTGTTCGAGTTCGACGGAGACCTCTACGGCGCGCGCGCGTCGCTCGAATTCGTCGAACGGATCCGGGACGAGAAGAAGTTCGATGGGCCGGAGGCGCTCGTGGCGCAGATCCGGCTCGATGCCGAGGTGGCGCGTGCGCTCCTCGCGAAGGAGAAGAGCCGATGAGCCCCGACGAACTGCGACGCGCGAGCCATCGCGAGCTGGTGGAGGAAGCGGCGCGCCGCGGGATCCCGAAGGCGGAGTCGCTGGATCGCGAGGCCCTGTCGCGGGCGCTGTCGGGTGACGACGACCGAGGTCTCTCGCCGCTCGCTCGCGCGCGCCGGTTTCTCGGGCGCGTCACGGGCATGGGTCGCGTGGTCGACACGGTACGATCGGTCGTGGAGCCGCCGCGGCCCCGCGACGTGTCGCTCGCGGTCGGCGCGCGCGAGCCGCTCGTGGAGGCGCAGACCGCCAAGCGCATCGAGGAGCCGCTCCAGGTGGGCGACGCGCTGCTCGACGACCCGAGCTTCGGTGGCCTGCGCTCGGTGACCCGTAGCGGCAAGACCTGGCTCGTCTGGCGGGCGGACGCCGCGCGCCTCGGAGCGACGGGGAGCGATGCCGGGCTGACGCTGCGCACGGTGTCCGTGGCGTGTGCGTTCGGGGAGCTCGATGCGGACGTCGTCGTGAAGACCGAGGACATCCAGGGCCTCTCGCGCGAAGGCGTCCACGCGTTCGGATGGCCGGCGCCGGACGCGCGGCCGAACGTCGTCGCCGCGATCGGGCTCGGGTCCGGCGCGGACTTCGTGGCGCTCGCGCACACGCGCGTGCTCTGACGCCCGGCGGTCTCGCCGCCCCGCCGCCACCACGCCGCCACCACGCCGCGCGATCTTCTGATCTCGCGAAGATCCGCCGATGTCGGGCCGGAATCGTCCCTGCTTCATGGCCCGCATGCGCCTCCTCGCGGTCCTCCTCCTCCTCGCCTCTCTCGTCTCCTCGTGTGGAGGCCGCGAGCTCGCCTGGCTCGTTCCGCGCGCCAGCGTCGGCCTCGTGCTCCGGTCCTCGGACACCGGCGTCGCGACCGAGGGCTACGTGTTGCTCCGCGCGCCGCTGGCCGGCCCCACCCCTCGGCACGTCGAGGACCCTGGCCCGGGACGCGAGCTCCACCTCCTCGGGCGTGGCCCGCGCTGCCGAGTCGCGGCGCTCTGCCGCTGGGAAGCGACGTCGAGCACCGAGGCGATCACCGAGCTCGCCCGAGAGGAGGCCCCATGACCCGCATCGTCCTCGTGTTCCTGGTCCTCGCGCTCGCACCGAGCGCCGTCGCCGCACAGTCGCCGGCCGAGATCCGCGCCGCGATCCGTCCGCACGACGGCGAGCCCGATGTCCGCGCCGTGGTGACGGCCGTCCTCGCGCACTCGGAGGTCGATCCTGGCCGCGTGCGTGACGCGATGGAGCGCGCGCGGCTGTCGGGGCTGCTTCCCGTCACGGGCCTCAGCCTCCGGCAGGGGCAGGGCTACGACCTGCTCGCGCGTCAGACGGACACGACGGGCACGAGCAGCGTGACCAGCGGCCAGGACCTCGCGTTCGTCGCGCAGCTGACGTTTCGCCTCGATCGACTCGTCTACGCGAGCGACGAGCGAACGCTCCTCCGCGAACAGCGCGCCGTCGCCGAGCGGCGCATGGAGCTCATGGCGGAGATCGTCCGGCTGTACTGCGAGCGGCGGCGGCTCCTGGCCGAGCGCGAGCTCACCGGTGAGATCGTGCTGGAGCGCGAGGCGCGCATCGCCGAGATCGGCGCGCTCTTCGAGGTCCTCACCGAGGGCGAGATCGTGCTCCCCTGAGACCTGGGGTCACGCCTTCTGTTCGGCGCGCCATCGCTGGATTCGCCCCCAGAAGAGCTCGGTGAAGGGCTCGACCTCGTGCACCGGAAAGAGCGCGGTGACCTTCTGGCGCACGGCGTCCTTCGCGGGCTGCGTTCCGAAGAACTCCCACGTCACCTCGTCCAGATGGCCGAGGTGCTCGTGGCAGAACTCCTCGAATCGCGCCGTCTCGAACCGCTCGTCCGCGATCTTCGCGTAGGCAGCGAGCTTCTCCTCATACGAGAGGCCCTGCTGCGCTGCGATCGCGTAGTACGGATCCCAGTCCAGCGTTCGGCGCATCTTCTTCTTCGTCGCGGCGCAGAACACGGACCACTTGATGTACGCCTTCACGAGCCACGGGAAGTGATAGTGGAGCGACGTGACCTGCGAGTCGGGGCACGGGTTCGCGAAGTCGATCGGGTACCAGACCCCGTCTTTTCGCAGCGACTCGCAGCTGTTGAACTCCCACCCGAAGAAGCTGTTGATCGTGAGCGTCGTTTGCCGGAGATGCTCACGATCTGCATCCGTCGCGAAGTCGCGCGGTGAGTTGAGGCCGGGCGTCGTGTAGCGGTCGTGCAGCGGCGCGGATGGATCGTAGTTCACGAGGTACGTCTGCGGACCGAAGCCGATGCAGCGGACGAAGCGGTCGTAGGGATTGACCGCGGCCTGCACGTGCATGACGGCCTTGCCGCTCTCCTCGTAGGTCTTCCAGAGCTTCTGCCCGTCGTCGGCCTTGGTGACCGCGCGCCATCCGCCGCCGTCGTACGGCTTGACGAACACGGGATAGCCGAGCTGCGAACCGATCTTTCCGAGGTCGAAGAGCTTCGCGTACTTGCTCAGCGTCGGCTTCAGATCGGGATTGCCCGGCTCGTACTCCTTGGGCGGGATCATCCACGTCTCGGGGATGGGCATCCCCAGCTCCATCATCGCGCAGTACGACGTGTGCTTCTCCATGGACTGGACCGACCATGGATTGTTGAAGACGTAGAGGTCGTTCATCACGACCCCCTTCTTTATCCACTCACGGCTCGTGTGATACCAGTGCGTGAGCCGGTCGATCACGACGTCGTACTTCACGGGCTGCTTGAGATCGTACGGCTCGATCGTCACGCGCTCGACGTTGAAGCGCACCGTCCCGCCGTCTGCGCTGGGCACGCGCAGGTCCAGCGTCTTCATCAGGTGCTCGTAGCAGAGGGGCCAGCAGATATCGGCGCCGAGCGAGAGCCCGATGTTCCGCGTGATTTCGCTCATGCAGACGTTGGTATCAGAGATCGGCGCCCCACCGGAAGAGCGGACCGAGACCTACTCGTAGATCATCATCTGCGGCCCGGGGAACAGCCAGCTCAGACCCTCGCGGAGCCGGTCGCGCCAGTTCTCCCAGTTGTGCCCATCGCGCGCCTCGACGAACTTCACCTGCATCCCGGTCGCACTGAGGATCGGCGCGAGCGAGCGGTTCTCGTAGATCAGGGACTCGTAGACGCCGCAGCTCATGAACACCCGCTCGGCGATCGACTTCGGCTCGCGCCGGAAGCCGTTCACGAAGCGCACGACCTGATCGAAGAGCGGTCCCCGCCGGTTGCGCGTCCCGATGTCCGTGAACGCGAAAGAGCCGGACTGGAGCAGGAGCCTTCCGTAGGAGCCTGGGTATCGATACGCCGTGCTGAGCGCTGCGACACCGCCGAAGCTCGCGCCCATCAAGGCCCGCGCGTGGGGCCGATCGATGAGCGGGAGCCGCCGGGTCAGATCGGGGATCAGCTCCTCGGTGAGGAACTTCGCGTGGCCCTCGTGATCGGCGTACTCGCGCAGCCGATCGCCCGGGTCCGTGAACACGACGATCATGTCGGGGATCTCGAGGCGATGGATGAGGTTGTCGAGCACGGTCTTCATGGCCGCGTACTTCAGGTAGTCGTTCCCGTCGTGCACGACGAGCAGCGGGTACTGCCGCGTCTTGCGGAAGCGCGCCGGGAGGTAGATGTGTCCACGACGCTCGTTTCCGAGGCTGCGGCTGTAGAAGCCGATCGGATCGAGGCGCCCTGGGCGTGAGACCGGGTCGTGCTTCGTCCACTCGGGGACCGCGTATCCCTCGCCGTGGACCACGGAGTTCGCGCCGAACGGATCGCGCGCGCGGTTCGGGTTCAGCGGATCTTCGAGCCACTGCCCGTGATCGCCGCGGACGATCTCAAGCTTGTACTCGACGCGCGACTGCGCCGGGATCTCGAGGACGAGATACCAGAGGTCCGTGTTCGGCATCCGCGTCAGCGTGTTCGACGCCTCGAGCCCGAAGATCCAGTGGCGCATGTTCACGCCGTCGGCTTCGCCGCGCCAGACGACGGTGACGCTCCCGCCTTCGACGAGAGGGAAGCGGTGCTCTGCGATGAAGGCGTTCACCTTCTCGCCGTCCGGGCTGTTGCTCTCGAGCTCTTCGATCGCGAGTCGCACGCTTCAGCCAGTCTCCGACGGGATCTCGAGCTCGGGCTCGGGAAAGTCGGTGTCTGTCGGGGTGGCGTCCGGCGTCGGCTCTTCGGGCCAGCCGAGCTTCTCGACGCGTCCGTCCTCGTGGAGGAGGCCGATCTTGTAGGGGCGCACGAACGCGAGCCCGTTCCAGGTGATGTGCGAGCGGGATGTCATCGCGAGGGAGAGCGCGGGGACGAAGCGCGCGGCGAGCAGTCGCACGCGCACCGGATCGGAGAGCCGAAGGCGCTGCTCCGGATGCGGCAGCGGGATCACGTCGGGGCAGAGCCCGAGCCCACGGTCGAGCAGCTCGGCGGCGCCGGCGCCCTGCGGCGGGTTGTCGTGGAAGAGCACGACACGGTCCGAGATCGCCATCGCGCCCGCCGACCAGGCGAGGAGCGGCTTGCCGCGGAGGAGCTCGCCCATTCCGAAGAGCTCGAGCCGGTTGAGCAGCGTGGCGACGTGCCCGCCGGCGATCGCGACCGCGCCTGCCTCGCGCACCAGCTTCTCGAGCTCGGCGCGCTCCTTCGCGACGGCGGGCCGCTCGAGCGGGCGCCACTTCTCGCTCCAGTCGTTCTTCTCTCGAGCGCACTGGGCGAGGTGGTAGGCGTCGAGGTCTCGGATCGCCTCCATCGAGGCCGCGCGCTCCTCTTCGAGGATCTCCGGGGGCGCCTTGCGCTGGTCGATCACGTGCGCCGCCTCGAGCTCGTGCTCGAGCCGGATCCGGTAGAAGTCCTGCTTCAGGCGCAAGCGTTCCTGACGCTTGCGATGAGCCTCGCGGAGCTCGGGGTCGGCCTTCCAGACCCGCTCTGCGCGCTCGTAGAGCCTGAGGTTGACGGTCTTCTCGGCGAAGTGCTTGTCCAGCTCGTCGTCCTCGTGCTCGCGCTCCTGCCAGCCGGCGGTGACGGTGACGAAAGGCCCGTGGATCCCGACGGCGCGGGCCGCTTCGGCGACCGTCGGATCGAAGCGCTGCGGACCGAGGATGACGACCGGAGCGACGGTCTCGGTCGGCATGCGCGAGGCGCGCGAGCGCACGGCTGCCGGGGGGCGTGCCGAGGGGGGGCGCGGCGGGCGCTCGGTCGGCACTTTCGGGGTACGGCTCTTCACCACGAGAGACGCGCGCACACTACACGGAGCGATCACCCGGCGTCGAGAGGATCGAGCTCGTCACCGCTTCGTCCGGGCGAGCTCCGCGATGAAGAGGCTCGCGGCGATCCCGACGTTGAGCGACTCGATCGCGCCGCTGCCGGGGATCTTCACGAGCGCGTCGCACACCGAGCGCACGCGGGGCGAGAGGCCCTCCCGCTCGTGGCCCAGGACGAGGACCGTCGGTGCCTGAAACGCGTACTCGAAGAGCGTGTGGATCCCGTCGCTCTCTGCGCCGACCACCCGTAGCCCACGCCCACGAAACCGCGCCAGCGTCTCCGCGAGGTCGGTGGTCCGGGCGAGGCGCAGGTGCTCGGCACCTCCCTCGGCGACCCGCACCGCATCCGCTGCCAGCGCTGGGTGAGGCGCGATCGCGCCGAGGATCGCCGCTTCGAGCCCGAAGAACGCAGCGCTTCGGAGGATCGCGCCGACGTTGTACGGGTTCCTGACCCTGTCGAGCGCGACCGCGAAGCCTCGCGTTCGGATGAGCACGTCGGCCACGTCGGAGAGCGCGGCCCAGCGTCTCGGCGCGGTCTCGAGGACGAGGCCTTCGTGGTTCGTGCTCGACGCTGCGCGCGCCAGCTCGACCTCCGGCATCTCGGACCACGGGATGCCGCGCGACTCGGCGAAGGCGAGCAGCTCGGAGACCTCGCGCACGCGCTCCGTGGCCACGCCGATCCGCGTGATGTCGTCCGGGCGCACCTGGAACACGGCGAGCCCCGCGCGGAAGCCGTGGACGCGCTCGAGCTTCGGCTCTATGGGCGCTCCCCGCGGCGCGGTGCGCGCGCCCTGTTGCTTCGCGACCGCGCGCTTGGTGACCGAGTGCTTCTTCATGATCGTGGATCTTCGTGCTCGTCGTCGTCGCTCTGTGCGAGACGGGCGTAGGCCGCATCGCGATCGCGCCGAATGTCCGTCATCACCGCCTCGATGCGCGCCACGCCCTCGCGCAGGACGGTGCGGTGGTTGGCCTCCGAGATGCGCTCGTGGAGAGAGCGGTCCGCCGGGGCGGCGAGCAACGCGGCGATGTCGACGCTGGCCGGATCGACGAACTTCTTCGTACCGCCGGAGCTCTGTCGTACGCGATCGAGCACGGACAGACGCGTCAGCTGGATCACGGGATCGGGCGTTCGACGTAGAAACGGGACGATCGAGCCCGCCGTCTCGGTCCTCGCGTCGGCGAGCGGGTGAAAGCCCTCCATCGTCATGACGAGCCCACCGGGCTCGGACTGGTGCGCGCCGCGCAGTGTCTGGACGAAGCTCGACAGCCCTGGCCTGTCGATGCCCCAGCGCGGGAAGATCACGAACGCCACCTCGATGGAGGTGTCTTCTCCGAGCCTGCGGACGATCGGCAGGATGGACGCGACGGTCGGCGCGCGCTCGAGCACGACCGTCTCCCTCGATGCGCCGCTCGTCCGAGCCTTCTCGGCGAACGGGCACAGGCCGAACGCCTCGACGACCTCGAGGGCATATCGGCGCTGCACGCGCAGCGCTTCGCTCTCGAGCGCACGCCTCACTTCGACCCCGCTCCCTTCGACGCCGCCGCTGACTTCGATCCCGCCGCTGACTTCGATCCCGCCGCTGACTTCGATCCCGCCGCTGACTTCGGTCCCGCCGCTGACTTCGGTCCCGCCGCTGACTTCGGTCCCGCCGCTGAGTTCGATCCCGCTCACTTGGACCCCGCTCACTTCGACCCCGCTCACTTCGACCCCGCGCCGACGAGGCGCGAGAGCGTGCGCTGGAACTCGCCGACGGAGACGTTCACGTGCTCGACGACGCGACCGTAGAGCATCGCCGTGGAGACCTCGCGGCCGCGCCTCTCCTTCTGCGTGAGGTCGAGCTGCCACAAGATCACGCGCTCGAGGCGCGTGAGGCCGTCGCGCACATCCGGGAGCCGATCGAGAGCTTCCGCCACCAGGAAATCGTTCGGGCTGCGCTCCGCCATTCCGGAGGTACCGTACTCCAGTCGGCCGACTCGATCGCCCTCCGATCTGTGCCAGGATTGCCCTTCGTGCGCGGGCCCACGTACATCGCGAGCGCTCCCGGGAAAGTGATGGTCTCCGGAGAGTACGCCGTGCTCGAGGGAGCCCCAGCGCTCGTGCTTGCCGTCGACGCGCGCGCGGTCGCACGGCTCGGCCCTCCCGGCGACCGTTCGGGCCACGCGAGCCACGGCTCGCGGGTTCAGCACGCGCACGGGCCGGAGGTGATGCTAGCCAAGGAGTACGCAGAGCGTGCGCTCGGCGTCTCACCCATGGACCTGTCGCTCGACACGGACGCGCTGCGCGAAGGAGACCGAAAGCTCGGTCTCGGCTCCTCGGCCGCAGGCGCGGTCGCGGCCTCCGCCGCGGTGTTCGCGAGCGCTGGCCTCGACCCCGCCCGAGAGCGCGGACGCGTCTTCGACGCCGCGCTCGCCGGTCACCACGCCGTCGCGCCGAACGGCAGCGGGGCCGACGTGGCCAGCGCGGCGTACGGCGGTCTCATCCGCTTCCGTCGGCAAGGCGACCAGACGGAGATCGAGACGCGCACGCTTCCCAGCTCGGTCGTGCTCTCGCTGGTCTGGACGGGCTCGCCCGTGCGCACGAGCGACCTCGTCCTGCGCGTGAAGGCGCTCGCCGCTCGCGACCCGGCGGCTCATCGACGCGCGATCGATGCGATCGTCGATGCGGCCTCCGCGCTCGAGCGCGGGATCGCGACGGACGATGCGGACGCGATCTTCTCGGCCACGCACGCCCACCACCACGCCATGCGAGCCCTCGGCGAGGTCGCCGATGCGCCGATCGTGACCCCGGCCCTCGCCGCACTCGACCGCATCGCGCGCTCGGCAGGCGGGGCCGCAAAGCCATCGGGCGCGGGCGGCGGCGATGTCGCGCTCTTGTTTCTGCCGCGAGCGGCCGACGCAGCGTCGCTCATCCCGGCGTTCTCGGCCGCGGGTCTCACCGCGCTCTCGCTGCCGCTCGGCGCCGAGGGTGCGCGGGCGGAGCCGAGCGAGCTTTCTTCGAGCGGGGGTTGAAGCAGATGGTCACGTCCAGGATCCCGGGCTTCTACAAGGTGCCGCTCGGCGAGCGGAAGAAGCTCGCCGCTGCCGCGCTGGGCGTTCCGCTCGCGCGTCTCGAAGCGGCGCTGGCTTCGGGCGGGCTCGACGCGCGTACCGCCGACAAGACCATCGAGAACGTGATCGGCACGTACGCGATGCCGCTCGCTCTCACATTGAACGTGCAGATGAACGGACGAGACCACCTCGTGCCGATGGTGGTCGAGGAGCCGAGCGTCGTCGCCGCTGCCTCCAACGCCGCGCGGATGGTTCGGGTCGGAGGCGGCTTCGTCGCCGAGAGCGACGCGCCCGTGATGATCGCGCAGATCCAGCTCGATCGCGTCGCCGATCCCGTCTCCGCGAAGTCTGCGATCGCGGCCCACGACGCGGAGCTCCGCGCGCGCGCCGATGCGGCCGTCCCGGGCCTCGTCGCGCGCGGCGGCGGGGCGCGCGCCATCGAGGTGCGTGACCTCGGGGATGGCTGGCTCGTGGTCCACGTGCTCGTGGACTGTCGCGACGCGATGGGCGCGAACCTCGTCAACAGCGTCGCCGAGGGGCTCGCGGATCGCGTCGCGGAGCTTGCCGGCGGCCGTGTCGGCCTCCGGATCCTCTCGAACCTCTCGGATCGACGGTGCGTGCGGACGACGGCGCGCGTTCCGGCGAGCGTCCTCGCTGCCGAGGGCTTCACGGGGACCGAGGTCGCCGAGGGCATCGTGCGGGCCTCGCACTTCGCGGAGATCGATCCCTACCGTGCCGCCACGCACAACAAGGGGATCATGAACGGGATCGATCCCGTGGTGATCGCGACCGGCAACGACTGGCGTGCGGTCGAGGCTGGCGCGCACGCGTTCGCGTCGGCCAAGGGCCGGAGCGGTGGCTACGGGCCGCTCTGCACGTGGTCGATCGATCCGCACGGGTTCCCGGACGAGCCCGCGTTGGTCGGGCGGATGGAGCTGCCGCTCGCGCTCGGGACCGTCGGCGGGACCCTCCGCGTGCACGAAGGAGCCCGCCTTGCGCTCGAGATCGCCGGCGTCGACTCGGCGCAAGAGCTCGCGATGCTCGCCGCGTGTGTCGGGGTCGCGTCGAACCTCGCCGCGCTTCGCGCGCTCGTGACGGTCGGCATCCAGAAAGGGCACATGGCGCTGCACGCGCGGAGCGTCGCGATCGCCGCGGGCGCACGTGGGTCCCTCGTCGAGATCGTCGCGACGGAGATCCACGAGGCTGGCTGCGTGACGGTCGAGGCTGCGCGTGCGTGCCTCTTGGCGCGCGCCGGAACCGGGCTCATCGACGCCGCGGAGTAGGCGCCCGGGTCTGGCCTTCTTCCTCTTCCCGCGCGCTCCTCCGAGCGCGTAAAGTCGTGCCGTGCCGACCCCCAGCGACGACGAGGCGTACGGCGTCCCCACGGGGACGGTGATCGCCGACCGCTACAAGATCCTCCGCCCGCTCACCGAGGGCGGGATGGCGACGGTCTTCACGGCCGAGGAGCTCGGCGACGACGGCCAGCCCAGCGGGCTTACCCGAGCGATCAAGGTGATGGCGCCGCGCTTGCTGAAGGACGCGAAGAGCCTCGAGCGCTTCCAGCAAGAGTCGATGATCGGGACCAAGCTCAAGCACCCTCACATCGTCGAGGTGCTCGGCGCGGGAGTCGACGCGGCGCTCGAGTCTCCCTGGATCGCGATGGAGCTGCTCACCGGCGGAACTCTCTCCGCCGTCCTTCGCGAGCGCGGTGCGCTGCCGACCGCGGAGGTCCGCGCGCTCTTCCTCCAGTTCGGAGCCGCGATGGCCGCCGCGCACCGCGCCGGCGTCGTGCATCGCGATCTGAAGCCGGAGAACATCTTCCTCGAGTCCCGAGCGAGCGACTCGCTGCCCTACACGGTGAAGGTGCTCGACTTCGGGATCGCGAAGGTCCGGAAGGACGTCACGATGAAGAACTCGCAGCTCATCGGCTCGCCGCTCTGGATGGCGCCGGAGCAGCTCACGGCAGGGACCGCGATCGGCGCGTTCACGGACGTCTGGCCGTTCGGCCTTCTGGCGTTCCACGCGCTCACGGCGCGCTCGTACTGGATCGCGGCCAACGCCCCGGCGCTCAACCTGCCCAAGCTCCTCGCCGAGATCATGATGGCGGAGATCACGCCGCCGTCCGTCCGCGCGAAAGCTCTCGGGCTCGAGACGGCGCTCCCCTCTGGCTTCGATGCGTGGTTCGCGCGGTGCGTCGCGCGTGATCAGGCCAGTCGCTTCGAGACCGTCGGCGACGCGGCCGATCACCTCGATCGGGTGCTCGCGCCGCAAGAGGTCGCGACCACTCCGGCGGCGCTCGACGAAGCGACCGACACCACCGAGGTGAGCCCAGAGGACGAGGGCGAGGCCGCCAAGGGCGAGGCTCCGGCGCCGGTCGACGAGACACCGCCCCTCACGGTCGCGGCGCATCCGGAGACGGCTCCGTCGCGCGCGCCCTTCGCGATGGCGGCTCTGGCGCTCATGCTGCTTGCAGGCGCCGTCGCGGCCTGGTTCTTCACTCGCTGATCTGCATCGGCTCGCGCGGGCCGCGGTCGAGCACCTCCAGCCCCGTCGCGCTCGCGAGGATCACGGCGTGCGCGCGAACGCCGCCGAGCTCGTCGTACACGCCCGGATGCACCGACCACGCGTGCCCAGGCAGCGCCGCGCGCGTGTCCTCGAGCTCCAGGCTGTCGAACGTGCAGGCCTCGGCAGAGAAGGGGATCCGTCCGATGTGGCTGCCGGTGCGATGACGAACGGACCTGCGACCGAGCTTGGCGAGCGCCGCGCGGGCCGCGTCGTCCACCTCGTAGCCGAGGAGCCTTTCCTGACGCCGGAGGCGCATCTCGGCGAGCTCGATCGCGGCGTCGCGTGCGCTGGAGGCGTCCGCGAGCGCTTTCTTGGCGCGCGCCGCCTCGCCCCGCGCCAGCACGAACGAGATGTGTGCGCAGGGCCCGTCGCCCTCTCGCGCGAAGAGATCGACGAGGACGTGATCCCCCTTCTCGATCGCGCGCGCGCCGCTCTCGCGCGGCCAGCTCCGCGTGCCTTCCCCGCTAGTCACCATCGCGCGCACGAGCGAGAGACCGGCCCCTCGCACGGCCTCCACGAGCCCGTCGTGGAGCTGGGCCTCGGTGGTCGCACCGATCGACTTCACGCCCTCGTCGCGGATCCGTGCGAGCGCGGCGACGCTCTTCCTGAGGCTCATGATCTCGTGCTCGGCGAGCGTTCCGATGAACGCGTTCACGAGATCGATCGACGGCACGACCGTCGCGCCGTAGCTCGTCACGAGGCCCACGGTGCCCGCCTCCACGCGCGACACGTCCGGGCTCGCCGCGATGGGAGCGTGCTCCATCGCGATGGCACCGCGCGTGGGCAGCGTGCGATCGAGCGCGCGCCTGAGCTCGGCCCAGCCCGTGTACGAGAGCGTCTCGCCCGGAAGCTCGGGCATCGTCTCCAGCTCCATCGCGTGCGCGATGAGCACGGGCATGCCGTCGGCCGGCAGCCAGTAGAGGAGGCGCCGGAGCGGCTCGCCCGTGATGCCGAGCGCCCGGAGCGCGAGCGGGTTCTGGCCGCGATGATCGGAGAAGAGCCAGCCCTCGATCTTCTTCTCGCGAAGGACGAGCTGGATCTCGCCGAGGCGCTCGCTCACGAGCGGCGGCCGCGGCGTCATCCGACGGTTCCGCGCGACTCGACGTGGAACGCGCCCTGTTTCCCGAACACGACGTCGTACACGGGCAAGCCCTTGGCGAGCCGGCTCAACGTCGCCGCGAGCTGGAGCTCTGCGAGCTTCGACATCTCGGCCATCAGTGGCTCGAAGTGCGGCTGGCTCACCTCGATCGCGTCCGACTGTCGAACCAGGAAGTGCGCCAGGTCGCGGCGCAGGTTCTCGGACACCTGCGGGTGGTTCACGAACATCTGGCTTCCGCCGGCCGTCGGCGAGACGAGCGGAACCGGCGTGAAGGACCGGAGCTCTTCGTCGACCCGCACGTTCAGCACGGCGCCTTCCTCGTGGCCGCCGGGCAGGACCGTGTACTCGGCGTCGACCGACCCGCCCCAGCGCGCGCGATAGAAGGAGCGGAGGATCTCCTTCACGAGCGCGGGCCTCACGCCGTAGGCCTCGGAGGTCGTCATCGCGAGCCGAAGGTGTCCACAGCCGATGTGCGCGGGATCGGTCATGTACTCGGTGAGCAGCTCGCGGACGTGAACCGGCGGCGCGACGAAGAACTGCCGCCACTCTAGCGACTCCGAGATCGCTCCGATCGCCGAATCGAAGCGCCGATCGGCGCGGATCGCCTTGATGAGCGCGTTGCCCGCGTGGACGTCGCCGTGCAGGTAGAAGCGTCCGAACGTCTCCATGCGGCGCGCGAAGAGCGTGCGGATCTGGAGGGCAGAGAGCTTCTCCCCGGTCACGCCTTCGACGGCGGCGAGCGCCAGGAGGAACTCGCCCGAGTCGCCTCCCGGAGTCCCGATCACGCCCGTCTCGTCTCGCCCGTCGACGCACGAGAGGCGCCCGTGCAGGTGCAGCGCCGCGAGCTTCATCCAGCGCACCGACGTGGGGTCGCCGACGTGCGCCTCGATGGCCGCCTGCGAGAGCGGTCGTTCGAGGACCATCTCGGGCCGCTCTGCGCGCAGCTGATCGCGACGCGCGAGGACCGCTGGGTCGCGGCTCGTCGCGAAGCCGAGGTACTTCCAGCTGACCATCCCGCCGATCATCGATGCGACGAAGCGCAGTCCGGCCTGCTCGAGCTCGCGCGCGAGAGGCCCCGAGCGCTCTCCTGCCCGCGAGACGAGCACGATCTTCTCGTCGCGATCGAGGCGCTGGACGAGCGACTCCGCTCGGTCCTTCGGGATCCACTCCGCGCCCGGGATGTGCCCGAGCGGTCCGACGAGCTCGTCCGCCTCGCGCACGTCGATGATCCGGACCGAGCGTCCCTGACGCGCGACGAACTCCGGCCAGACGAGCGGCGCGCCGCCGGGCGAGCGCTCGAGCGTCGAGACCCAGTTGGTTCGCATGATGCGCTCCGCCTGGGACACCGACCCGATGGGTGGGATCCGATCGTCTATCTCGGTCATGGGGCGATCTCCTCGGTCTCGGTGTTTGGCTCGAGCGCGCGGAGAGCTGGCCCAGCCCCCGCCGCCGTTCGTGCTTCGTCGACCATCGCCTGGACCGCGATGCGGATCAGGTCGTCCGCGCCCTTGTGGTCAGCAGGGAACGGGATCGGATCGCCGATGGCGATCCAGACGGGGTTGCGCTTGCGGGAGAGGAAACGGCGCGCGTGCTGCCCGAGGCTCTCGTCGTAGTACCCAGCGCCGTGTGGGTACGCGAGGCCGATCGGGACGACGTCCACGTCGAGCCCCTTCGCCGCGAGGAACGCGCCGCCCTTGAACGGCCTCACTTCGTCGCCTTCGAACGTGGTGCCCTCCGGGAAGATGATGACCGACTGCCTGTCCTCCAGGGCGCGGCGCATGGCCCGGATCGCGTTCACGCCGCTCCGGCGATCGTCCCGATCGACGAAGATGGTGCCCATTCGGATGGCCGCGATCCCCACCACGGGCGCCGTGCGGGTCTTGTGGTTCGCGAGGAAGTGGCCCGCGTAGAGCCACATGAGCGAGACGATGTCGAGCGGGGTCCGGTGGTTCGACACGATCAGGCGGGCGCGCGTGCTGTGGCGATCCGGCATTCGTCCGCGGACGAGGTGGATGTCCACGCCGAGCACGAACTTCGAGACGATCGCCCACGCATGCTTCGCGTACTCGATGATGATCTGTCGGTTCCCCCGAAAAAAGAGCGCGCGCACCGCTTCCCAGCTGACGATCGTCGGCGTCCACGCGCTCATCACGAGCAGGCGCACGGTCCTGCGCACCGCAGCCGCCAGCCCAGCCGACTCCATGGCGCGCGCGCGCTGCTGCTCTCCGCCCTTCATCCGGGGCCGACTCTCGCAAGGGCCGAGCGCTGTTTCAACCTGGCGATGACTGAGGCTTGTCTCTCTTGCCCGCGCTCGGCGACACTCTAGCCGTTGCCGGGGAGGCTCACGTGGCGAAGGCAAAGAAGACGAAGCCGAAGCGCAAGGTCGTAGCGAAGTCCGCGAGGTCGATGGCGAAGCCGAAACCGAAAGCGAGACCGAAGGCCAAGCCGCCGACGAAGGCGAGACCGAAGGCCAAGCCGCCGGTGAAGGTGAAGGCCAAGAAGGCCGCCAAGCGGCCGGTGAAGGCGAAGGCCAAGAAGGCCGCCAAGCGGCCGGTGAAGGCGAAGGCGATACCGAAGACCAGGCCGGTGAAGGCGAAGGCCAAGCTGGCCGTCTCGCGCGAGGCCCCGGCCAAGCCGCGACCGATCGCCAAGCCGAAGCCGCCCTCGCTCGAGTCGCTCCTCCTCGAGGCGATCGTCCTCGCTTCGCCCGAGCGCGTGTACACGGCCTGGCTGGACGGCGCCGAGCACTCGGCCTTCACGGGGGGCGAGGCCATCATCGACGCGATCGTCGGCGGCAAGCACAGCGCGTGGAGCGGCTACATCGAAGGCTACTTCCTCGATCTCGAGCCGGGCCGGCGCATCGTGATGAGCTGGCGGACGACCGAATTCGCAGAGACGGATCCCGACTCGCGCGCCGAGGTGCGCTTCTCCTCCGACGGGGGTGGCACCCGGATCGAGATCGAGCACACCGAGCTGCCGCCAGGCGGCGCGCAGAAGTACGGCACCGGCTGGCGCGAGTTCTATTTCGTTCCGATGCGCCGCTACTTCGAGAGCGATCAGTCGGGCGACTGACCCGACTCAAGCCCCGCTGTCAGCTGCGCCGATCAATCTTTTTTTTGGCGCGTCTGGGGCGTCCTTCGACGCTGCGCTCGTCGCGAGGAGCGCGAGGCCTCCGAGCAACGCCGGCACTTGGCCCGTCACGTAGCTGATGAGCGCCAGGAGCACGGCGTCGCTGGTCTCGACGCCTGCGCCAGCCAGGAGCGCGACCGACACGCCTTCACGAACCCCGATCCCACCGATCGACACCGGCAGCAGCACGGCGATCACGATCGCGTTACCGACCGAGAGCAGTGTCGCCGCAGACACCGGGGCGTGTACGGCGAGGCCGCTCGCCGCGAACGTCGACGAGAGCGCGAGGTGCGACACGATCCCGAGCGCGAGCGCAGGGACGAGCGTGCGCATCGAGAGCCCCGAGCCGGACAGCGCGTCGGCGATCTTCTCGGCGCGTCCCCTCAGCGCCTTCGGGAGGGGCGCGAACAGGGCCCGGGCGCGCGTCGGCGAGGCGATCACGAAGAGGCCGAACGATGCGACGCCGGCCATTCCGAGCGCGACGGCCACCGCCGTCCAGCCCAGCCGCTCGGACAGGCCGAAGGGAAGCAGGCAGAGACACACGGTCGCCATGCCGATGAGCCCGACGAGCTTCTCGATCGCGATGACCGCCGTGGAGCCGGCCAGATCGCCCGTCCGTCTCGCCACGTCGTACAGGCGATAGCCGTCCAGGCCCGTCGTCGACGGCGTGAACGCACCGAGGAAGCGGCCGATGAGGAACGAGCGCGCGAGCGTGGTGAACGGGAGCCGGATCCCACGACCCACCAGCAGCACGCTCCAGCGCGAGATGCCTGCCAGCACGGCGACGAAGTGTGCGAGCACCGCCACGCCGACGAAGGTCGGGTCGATCTCCGTCGCGCGCTCCCAGAGCGCGTCGATCCCCTCGCGCGTCGCGATGGACCGCCCGAGCCAGACGATCAGACCGACCGTGACGAGCACCTTGATCGCCACGAGCGCGAGCGCGCGGGGGCTGCGCTTCGGCGGGCTCTTGAGCGGGGTGAGCTCGACGATCATCGAGCCCGAACGTGCATTGGCGCGCCCATCTGGTCAATTTTCGGGCGCCTGCCGCGCTCGGTCAGGCCCGGCCGAGCTTCTTTCCGAGCCGCTTCGCGACCGACGCGGGCACGAGCCGGTCGACGTCACCGCCGAGCTTCGCGGCTTCCTTCACCAGGTTCGAGCTCACGTAGAAATACGCGTCGTTCGCCATGAGGAAGACCGTCTCGACGTGCTCGTCGAGGTGGCGGTTCATGTTCGCCATCTGCAGCTCGTACTCGAAGTCCGCGACGGCCCGAAGGCCGCGCAAGACCACCCGCGAGCCCTTCTTCCTGCAGTAGTCGACGAGCAGGCCATCGAACGAGTCGACCTCCACGCGATCTCTGCCCGCGAACTCCTCGCGGATGATCTCGACCCGCTCCTCCACGGTGAACAGCGCGTCCTTGCGAGGATTCTTCAAGACGGCGACGATGATCCGATCGAAGCAGACCAGGCCGCTCTCGATGATGCTCGTGTGTCCGCGGGTGATCGGATCGAACGAGCCGGGGTAGATCGCGGTCGTCATCGGGAGCTCCTCTCGGCGGACGTCGAAGGGGGCTCCCACCGGGCGAGGAGCACCGCCGTGTCGCCGTAGCGATACCGCGAGACCACGTCGAACTGCGAGCCCAATTCCACCGCCGTCTTGCTGGCGTGCTCGATGACGAGGAGCGCGGAGGGGGCCAGAGCGCCCGCCTCGGCGAGCGCCGCGAGCAGGGGCGCGACGAGCCCGACGTCCTGGTAGGGAGGATCCGCGAAGACGCGGTCGAACGCGCCCTCCTCGAGCTGGGCGATCCGGACCGCCGCTCGCTCGGCCGCGCCGAGATCGATCGACAGCGCGCGCGCTCGATCCGCCACGCCGAGCGCGATGGCGCTCGCCGCGATGTCCTTCACGGCGGCTCCGGCCGAGTCGATCAGGAGCGCACGGGCCGCTCCTCGAGAGAGCGCCTCGAACGAGAGCGCGCCCGTTCCCGCGAAGAGATCGAGCACCGTGCTGCCGTCGAAGCCACCGCGCGCCTCGATCACCGACGCGATCGCCTCGCGGACCCGATCGGACGTCGGACGCGTCCCGGCGCCCACCTTCCCACCGAAGCGCCTACCCGAGAGCGCCCCGCCGACGATGCGCAGTGCGCCCACGATTGGCCCTTCGACCCGACGGTCTGGGTCTCAGAAGGTCATGCGGAGCTGGAGCGAGCCACCGTGGGGGCCGACGTTCGGGAGGAGGCTCACCGTCTGTTCCTGATGGTCGCCGCCGCTGGTGCTGTCGAGCACGAGGAGCACGATGCCGGTTGCGCCCGCGGCGACCGCGACACCGAGGAAGACGTACTGGAGGATCTCGAGGGTGCTTCCCTCGCTGCACACGCCGCGCGCGTAGGTCGCGCTCTCCGCGCTGACACGGCCAAAGCTGTCTTCGGCGCAGGCCGTCTCTCCGGTCACGCCCATGTCGCCGAGCGAAGTGCGGTAGGCGTTGTACTGACCGTCGTTCGAGAGCGCGAGCAAGCGGGCCCACGAATAGATGGTCCCGACGAGCGCCGCGCCGGCCCCTGCGAGGAGCGCGACCGCCAGCCAGTTGACCTCGGGACCGCCGCCACCACCGCCGCCACCGCCGTCGCCGCCGATGCTGACCAGCTGCTCGGTGCCCTCGGAGACGGTCACCGTCTGCGCCGGCGCATCCTGAACGAGGACCTCGTGCGGGCCGGCAGCCACGTCCGTCGCGACGAACACGCCGCCCGAGTCCGTCGTCCCGACGACCGTCCCGTCGATCCGCACTTCGCGGCCCGGCGTCGCAGCGACCCGGATCGTCCCCGCCCTGGCCGAGCGCGCGATCTGGCTGATCAGCTCTCGCGCCGGATCGCGAAGGTCGTCGATGTCCGTGCGCGAGCTCGGGAGGTTGCGCTGCGCGCGCTGGTCCACTTCGCCGGTGCCCACGTTGAACGAGAAGAGGCTGACCGCGAACTCGTAGCCGCTCCCCATCGGGGAGCGCCGGATCGTGCCGTACACGATGCGCTGCGCGCCGAGGGTACCGGCGATCAGGACCATGCACGCCGGGTCCGAGGACTCGCACCCGTGGACCAGCTCCATCTGGCTGAGGGCGACGTCGCGCTCGCTGACCGACCAGCCTCGAACCGCGCCCGCAGCGTGGCGCACCGCCCCGGTGAGGTTGCGGGCGAAGTCATCGTCTCCTTCGAGCGAGGTGAGGCCGAGCACCACCACCGTCTCCTGGGCGGACGCCGTGGCCGCGCTGCCCGCGATCGTCCCCAGCAAGAGCGCCGGGCCGAGCATGTGCAGACATGCCGAGATCAGGGCCCGAGAGACAGTCTGCGTGTGGGCCATCGACATCCAATCCTCCGTGGGGGACGACCATACTTCCGGAGCTGTCGAAGGGGCAAGACCAACCCGTCCGCGTAGGAATCGCGAATGCGGCCGACCGCGGAGGTCACCCAACTCGGAACGCTTTTCGCGTGTCCCAGCAATCTGTGGGAACCTCTTCCAGCTCGCCCCGGAGTGCCAGCGGGGAGCCGTCTGTTTGTGCCTCGTGGGCTATCCTGTGATCAGTTCGATGGTCGAGACTCTCGCGAAGATCTGTCCGAAGTGCTCCGCGCGCTACGACGCGGGCGCGACGTTTTGCCAGAAGGACGGGGCGACCCTGCGCCTGCTCGAGGAGGAGAAGGATCCACGGATCGGCCAGCTTCTCCTCGATCAGTTCCGGATCGAGGAGAAGATCGGCGCCGGAGGGATGGGCGCGGTCTATCGCGCGCGACAGGTGACCGTCGGCCGGGACGTCGCCATCAAGATCTTGCATCCCGATCTCGCGTCCAACGCGGACGCCGTACGACGCTTCCAGCGCGAGGCGCGCATCTCCGTCGCGCTCGACCATCCGAACGTCGTTCGCGTGTTCCTGTTCGGCCAGCTCCCCGATGGGAGCCTCTATCTGGTGATGGAGCTGATGCGAGGCCGCCCGCTCGCAGATCTCCTGCGGATCGAGCCGCGGCTTCCGATCCAGCGCGTGCTCTACATCCTCACTCAGGTCGCCGACGGCGTCGGCGAGGCGCACGAGCAGGGCATCGTCCATCGCGACGTGAAGCCCGAGAACATCTTCCTCGTCGCGAAGGGCCGCGACCAGGACTACGCGAAGGTCCTCGACTTCGGCATCGCTCGCATCCTCAAGCCGGAGGAGCAGACGGTGCTCACCCAGTCGGGGCTCGTCTTCGGCACGGCTCGCTACATCTCTCCCGAGGGCGCCGCGGGGGAGCTGACCGATGCGCGCAGCGACGTGTACTCGCTCGGCGTCCTCGCGTACCAGATGCTCTGCGGAGAGACGCCGTTCGACGCGCCCGCGCCCGTGACGCTGCTGATGAAGCACATCCACGAGCCGCCGATCCCGCTCCGGTCGCGCCCCGGCGGCGCAGAGGTGCCGACAGCCATCGCCGACGTGGTGATGCGCTCGCTCTCGAAGAACCCGGAGGGGCGCTACCAGGACGCGAACGAGCTGGCCGAAGTGCTGAGAGACGCGGCGCAGCGCGTCGGAATCAACATCGGTCGCCCGCGGACGGGCTCGTTCGTCACCTCGAGCCCCGGGGCCGAGAGCGCACCGCGGCGCGAGACGAGCCAGCGAGTCCAGACCGCCCGGCCAGCGCGCGAGCCCGAGCGGAGCCGAGAGCGCGATCGACCGGTCGAGCGCACGCGCGAGAGCGTGCCCGAGCGTTCGTCCTCGACGGAGGAGCTCTCCATCGCAGGCATTCACAGCCCGCGACGCTCGTCCGGAAGGCGCGGCGAAGGTCGACCGATCTCGACGGTGGTCATGGCGTTCGTCGTCGGAGCGCTCGCCGTGATCTCGATCGTGTTCGCCGTTCGAGCGCTCTCGGGGCCTTCGGCGGCGCAGCTGCACGCCGAGTCCGTGAGCCGCGCCGAGGGCGCCCTCGCAGCCCACAGGTGGGACGGGGCCGATGGTGTTCCCGCGCTGACCGATGCGCTTCTCGTCGCCGACGACAACGATGCGGACGCGCTCCGCATCCGTCGCTCGGCCGCGGACGCGCTCGTCACCGAAGGGGACGGCCAGCGGGCCCAAGGGCACGAAGACGCGGCTCGAGCCCGCTATGGCGATGCGCTCGTGCTCGTCGCCGATCATCGGGACGCGCGCGCTCGGTTGGACGCGCTCGACGTTCCCGTCGCGCACCGCGCCGAAGCGATCGTCATCTCCCCCTCACCCGTCGCGGGCGAGCCCGTTCTTCTCACGGCCACCACCGCGGACGGCCGCGTGGTCATCGACGCCGATCGCCCGCGCTTCGTGATCATGCGCGACCGTCGTCGCATCGGTCACGCCGTGGAGAGCACGCCGACCGGGATCGACGGCACCTACTCGGCGACCTATTCGTTCTCCCTTCCCGGTGCGTACACCGTCGAGTTTCACGCGGGCGACGGCTCGAGCGCCTACGTCTTCAGGACCGATGTGGAGGTCGCCCGAGGCGCGCACCCGCCGCCGCGCGGAGGCGATCCACCCGTCACGACGCAGGGCTCGCTCGGTCCGATGCCGCAGTCGCCCATTCCGACCATCGTCGATGCGCCCATCATCCGGCCGATCGTTCCGGCGCTGCCGACCGCGTACTCGACGGGCGGTCCTCCCACCACGACCACCACGCTGCCTCCGCCGATCCAGCCGCTCTCACGCCCCACGACGACGACGGCGACCACGACGACCACGACGACCAGCGATCCCCCGGCGCTCCCGCCGGCGTGGACCAGCGGCACGCACTGAAGGTCTGATCAAATACTTTGGTCAGATCCCTTCGACTGAGAGAAATTCCCAGCGCTTCACGCTGGGAAAGGACAAGGCGCGACCATTGTTGGTCACGCCTTGAGGACGAGGCATGCGCAGGGCGGCGTAGGACCACCGCACTTGCCGAGCCTGCTTCGTTTCGGCTACTCCCATCGCTTCGATCGGAGATCGCCGTGAACCAACGTGTCGTCGTCCTCTTCTCCCTCCTCGCGCTCGCGTGCGGGCCCGCAGCGCGCGCGAGCGGTCCGTCGATCGCGGCGCTCGGTGGCGCGCGCGCCATCACGTCGATCACCGATCTCGAAGAAGCGCGCGACGCAGCGCAGCTCGGCGCCGAGACCTGGGTCGCGACCGATGACGGTCTCTTCATCTATGCGAGCGACGGCGCCGTGCGGCACCTCGGTCGCGAGGAAGGCCTTCCGAGCGACGACGTGATTGCGATCGCGGTCGATGGGGATGCCGCGCTCGCCCTGACGGCGGCCGGGCTCGTCTCGATCCGTGGGACTGCGATCACGCCCGTCCCCCTCCCGGCCACGCAGCGCATGACCGACCTGGCGGTCGCGACCGACGGCACCGTCTGGGTCTGCAGCCTCTCGGGCCTCGTGCGGCGAGTGGCCGGCGAGTGGGAGGTCTTCGGCGATCCGTTCCCGTGCACGACGCTCGCACCGACGCCCGAGGGCCAGCTCTGGGTCGGGACCGCGAACGGGCTCTACTTCGTCGAGGGCGACGTGATCCGCGAGCACGCCATCTCGGGCGGGATCCCGGAGGGCTATGTGCGCTCCGTCGTCCCGGTGCTTCCGGGGCAGATCCTCGCGCTTCTTTCCGGGCCCAACCGGACGAAGCTCGGTTTCTTCGATGGCGAGCACTGGTACGGGTACACGCTGCCCGTTGCGGGTGACGAGCGTGCCGTCGGGCTCGTCGCGGCGGACGGCCTGACGTTGCTCGTGACGACGGGCCACGCGTACGTCGTCGCGCCCAACGGAGGCGGCTCGCCTTTCTCGGCGACCGATGCCGGCGACGCGAACGTCCGCAGCTTCCGCGCCGCCTCGACGCCGGCGGCCTCCGCGACCCCCCCGGCCGAGGTCAGTGCGTCCGACACGCTTCGCGCGCCCTCGGCGTTCGGCGAGCCGCGCTCGGGCGCTCCCGTCAGCGCGCCGGGGCTCTTCGCGCGCCCCTTCGACCTCGGCGGCGCGACGAACTTCTACCGTGCGTTCGGCGACGGGGCTCACGGCTACGCCGGTGTCGCGAACGCCGGAGTGGTCCTCCTCGCGCGCGGCGCTGAGACGCGGCTTCGCTCACGCTCGCTCGTCTCGGCGGAAGACCTCCAGCTGGCCACCGATCTCGACGGCGCCGTCTGGGTGCGCGGCCGCGATGGTGACGTCGCGAAGATGGTCGACGGGCGCCTCCGCCGCCTCGCGCTGCCGGACGAGATCGTGCCGCAAGCGATCGCGTCGGGCCCCGAGGGGGCGTACCTCGTCGCGATCGTTCGCGGCACCAGCACGGTGCGCGTGTACACCTCGACGCGAACCGGCTTCCGGCAGCTGCTCGAGCGCGCGCTCACGCTCCCCACGGCGCTCGAGTCGATCCCGTTCGCGGCGGTCGGCCGCGACGGGCGCGTCTGGGCGGCGGTTCGCATCCAGCGCGAGGACGGCTCCGGCGCGCGGACGTTCGGGGCCGTGGTCCTCGATCCCGCGAACGAGACCGTCCTCTACCATCACCGCGGCGCGGACACCGAGGGCATCGGCCTCGCGCTGCCCGACGAGGTGTCGACGATGGCGTTCGACGCCGAAGGCAACGCGTGGTTCGCGACGCTCTCGGGCGCCGTCCGCGTGGAGCAGCACCAGGCGATCGTGTTCGGAGAAGCGCGCGGTGTGCGCGGCGACGTCGTCACGGACATCGTCGCCGGCTCGAACGTCCTCTGGATCGCGGCGGCCGAGGGTCTCGGCAGCTATGCCGACCGTGAGTTCAACTTCTTCCAGCCGCCGATCGTGACCGAGCACAGGCCGACGGCGCTCGCGACCGACCTCGACGGGCACGTCTGGGCCGCGGGCCGCTACGGCTTGCTCCAGTACGACGGAACGAGCTGGGCGCACTTCGACGCCTCGACCGGCCTTCCGACCGACGAGCTACGCGACGTCGAGGTCGACGGAGCGGGGCGCGTCTGGCTTCTGACTGCCGACGCGCTCCTCATCCTCGCCCGCTGAGCGCGCTCTACTTCTTCGGCGGCGTCTTCGGCGGGATCGACAGCTTGGCCGCGACCTCTTCGATCTCGTAGTCGAGGGTGAGGTCTGCGTACTCGCTCGACTTCATCCCGAGCGCGGCGCCGAGCTTCTTGATGTACTCGTCCTCCGCGAAGTCGATCTCCTCGTCGGCGTCGCGGATCGTGCAGCAGAGCTCGAGGAGCTTTCGCTTCTCCAGCTTGCTCTCCTTCAGGAAGGCCTCGGCCGACTCCTCGAGCACGAAGTCCGCGGGCGAGAAGCCCGTGATCCGTTGCTCGAGGGGCTCGGGCAGCTCCTTGCCTCCGTGGAGCTCCTTCAGGAGATCACGGACCGCCATCACCTCGGTCCCATCGCTCGAGCCGTCCGCATGGGCCGCGCCGAGCAGGATGTCCGTCACCACGAGAAGGCCCGCTTCCGCCATGTCATTCCTCCGAGGTCGGGGAGCCTACAACCGATCCGCCGTCCATGGGTATGCCCGCGTCGGTGAGCGCTTTCACGAGCTTCTCGCGGCCCCACTCCATGGCCGGCAGGCCGAGCATCATCGCCAGGGGCGGCACGAGGTCGAGCAGCTCGCTGACGAGCTTCTCCGTCCGCGCGCCGCGCGGCGAGTCGTCGCTCACGAAGTAGAGGAGAACTCCGAGGTGCATCGCCCAGAGCGCCGTCGCCGCCAGCGGGCGGATCTCCTCCGCGATGGAAGGCACCTCGATCGCGCGCCGGAAGATCGCGATCGAGCGTCGTCGCACGTCGCTCGCCGTCTCTCCGAAGAGCGACGCGGGGCTCGAGCGATCGAGGACGACGCGCGGAAGCGACGCGAGGAGCGCTCGCCCTTCACGCCGCACGTCGAGGCCCGTCTCGAAGGCGACGCCGAGACGAGCACGCAGATCGTCCACACCCTCGAGCCGCTCGTCGCACAGCGCCTCGTGCGCCGAGACCTGCTCGTCGAAATACGCGAGAAGGATCGCGTCTTTCGACGCGAAGTGATGGTAGGCGGCCCCGAGCGAGAGCCCCGCCGCGCGCGCGATGTCGCGCATCGTCGTCTCGGCGAAGCCGCGCGTCTGGAAGAGGTCGAGCGCCACGAGGTAGATGCGCCGCGCCGTCGCAGCGCCGTCCTTGCGAGGGGCGCGCCGCTTGGCGGTGCTCGTCGACTTCTTCGTCTCTGGCTTCATCGATAGGCGGTCGTCGGCCGAAGCTCGGAGACCGAGCATGCGCCTCCTTCGCACGTCGGCATGCCGAAGATCCATCCCAAGCGCTCGCGGTTCTCGCTCACGCGGGTGAACGCCCAGCTCGTGATCGCGGCGAGGGCAGGGCTCGCGAGCCACTCCGCGAGGTCGCGCGTCGCCGACATCGCCCAGAGCGTCATGACGAAGCCCGCTGGGCCGGCCCACCAGCGCCCGCGCTCGTCCACGACGACGAGCTCGTGGACGAGGAACGGGATCTCGCCGTAGCGCGTGCGGGCTTCGGCGGAGCGGCAGTCGAGGAAGCGGACCGGCACGAGCGTCTCCTGCGCTTCGACCAGGCTCCGGCACCGCACGCAGATCGCGCAGTGCGCGTCGTAGAGGACGATGAGCTGCATGACCGGTTCCTCTTTCTCGGGCTCACGCGTGCTGGAGATGGACCTGGCCGTGCGGCGCGAGGGGCGCCGGCATCACGTGCGCACGCGCGCGGCGGCGGATGCGATGGAACACGTAGAGGTTGGCGAAGTGCATCACGGCGAGCGACAGAAGGAGGTAGCCCAGCTTGCCGGCGAGCGTCTCGACCGCGCCCGTGAGCGTTCCCGCCGCGCCGCCGCGCAGGAGCAGGCACGCGTACCCGAAGTTCACGAGATAGAAGCCGACGACGAGCAGCTGGTTCACGGCGTCTGCCATCGGAGTGCTGTCCGGGAAGACGTCGAGCAGGAACACCCGGCCGTTCTGACCGAGCGTGCGGGCGAGCCAGATCGTGAGGACGACGCTCACGGCGGCATAGATGGCGTAGACGGCAGGAAGAAAGTCGTTCGGCATGGAGCGCTCCGTTCTCGAGAGGTTATTGAACGTGTTCAAAATGTGATGCGGCCATCCTGGCGCCGAATTCCCAGTTCGCAACAAAATAGTGAACGCGTTCAATGTACAGGGTCGATCCGGCCGCTCGGGCCGACGGACGATGCATGCACAGCTCCGGACGAAGTGTGGATGGGCTCTCCTAACTCCCTGAAATTGGGACGGATTCGACACCCCTCCGGTGCGTGCTAGCCTGGGGATATCGTCTGGAGGGCGGGTCGAGCGCATGCGGTCGAAGGAAGTGAGCCGGCGCGCGATTCGATCCGACGTCCTCCCGTCGGCGGCGACGGCCGTCGGGACCCGTTCGCCGGCCGAGACCCCCGAGGACTTCCTCCGGCTGGCTCTCGAAGCGCGTGACCCGCAGACGCGCGAGCGACATGCGCGCCGTGGGCTCGCCTGCGACGAGCGGGAGCTCGCCCCAGACACGCAGTTCTTGCTGCTCCGGCAGATCTACCTCGCCGAGGCCGACTGCGACCGCTGGGCCGACGCCGCGAAGATCGCCGTGCAGATGGCCGAGCTCGGCGTCTTCCGAGACCTCGCCCACCACGACGAGGGGCGTGCGCACGCGGCGCTCGGAGATCTCGATCGCGCGATCGCGTGTCAGCGGGTGGCGGCGCGTCGCTCACCGCCGGCGCGGCGCAGCTTTCACGGCTGGTGCCTCGGAACCCTCCAGCACTTCGATGGAGACGTCGACGGTGCGCTGAAGACCCTGCGCCGTGCCGAGCGCTGGGCACACCGCGATCGCGCCCTGATCCGCGCCCACGCCGCCTACGTGCGGCTCGACTCGGGCATCGCGGCTCCCGGCCTCGATGAGATCATCGACTCCTTGGCCAGGAGCCCCGCGCGCGAAGGCTACGGGCAGTTCTTGCTCGGGATCATCGCGTATCAGGTCGGGGACCGCCGCCGTGCTGCGGTCTATCTGCGCGCGTTTCTCCGGCGAAACGCGGCGATCGACCCTGCCAAGATCGCGACGATCCGGGAGGAGCTGCACCGCGCGCGCAAGGCCCTCGCGGACATCGAATCGGACTGACCCACAGGGTTTTCGATCTCGGGGTCCAAGACTCCCTGTCGACCCGAACCCCCCCGCGCCGATACACTCTCGGGGCAAGCATGGGACCCGACCCCGCATGAAGAGCTGCGCAACCTGCGGAACCCGATTCTCCGAGCCCGTCTCGTTCTGCCCGAACGATGGCACCCCGACCCAGGACGTCGTCGAGGCCGGCCCGCCGGTCGATCCGCTCCTCGGTCGCGTGATCGACGGTCGCTACCGCGTCGAGAAGGGCATCGGCGAGGGCGGGATGGGCATCGTGTATCTCGCGACCCACGCCGTCCTGGGCAAGCGGATGGCGCTGAAGGTGCTTCGCGGCGAGATGGCCAAGGACGCCGAGGTCGTGCAGCGCTTCATGCAAGAAGCGCAGAGCGCGACCTCGATCGGGCATCCGAACATCATCGACATCTCCGACTTCGGCCGGCTCCCCGACGGGGCCGTGTACTTCGTGATGGAGTACCTCGACGGAGAGTCGCTCTCTCACATGATCTCGCGCGGCGGCTCGATCCCGACCGCGACCGCGATCCACATCGTCAGCCAGATCGCCGACGCGCTCGAGGCGGCGCACGCGCGCGGGATCGTTCACCGCGATCTCAAGCCCGACAACATCTACCTCGTGAAGCAGGGCAGCGAAGAGCACTTCGTGAAGGTCCTCGACTTCGGCATCGCGAAGGTCGGCGGTGCGAACAGCAAGCTCACGCGCACCGGCATGATCTTCGGGACGCCGCACTACATGTCGCCCGAGCAGGCCGCGGGACAGAGCGTCGACAACCGCACCGACATCTACGCGCTCGGCGTGATCATGTACGAGATGTTCACGGGCAAGAAGCCGTTCGACGGCGACACGTTCATGGGCATCCTCTCGAAGCACATGTTCGAGCCGCCGTTGCCGCCCAGCCAGGTGAAGGGGGCGGGCCTCGGCGCGCTCGAGGACGTGATCCTCAAGGCGCTGACGAAGAAGGCCGAGGATCGCTACCAGAGCATGTCCGAGCTCGTGCGCGATCTCGATCTCATCGCGACCGGCGGTGTCATCCAGATCGGTGCGGATCGGATCGCTCCGCCCGGAAACCTCGCCGATGCGCTCGAGCCACCCTCGCGCACCGAGATGCGGCTCGGCTCTGCGCCCAGCATCCCCACCGAGGAGACGCCTCGCCGCAGCCGCACCGGGCTCTGGCTCGGGCTGGGGTTCATCGTGCTGCTGGGCATCGGCGGACTGGCCGGCGGCGGCGCCTATCTCATGGCCATGCCCGCCGGGGGCGCCGGACCGACGACCGTCGCGCCCGGGATCGGGTCGCCGTCGGTCCCTTCGCCACCGATCGGGGTGCCGCAGGAGGTCGTCGTGGGCGCGCAGACTCCCACGACGCCGCCCACGACTCCCACGACTCCCACGACTCCCACGACTCCCACGACTCCCACGACTCCCACGACCGAAGAGCCGACAGGGCCGATGCACTCGGCCGGCGTCGAGATCGTGAGCGATCCTCCTGGAGCCGAGGTCTTGCTCGACGGCGCGCTCGTGGGCGTGACGCCGGCCCGCCTCCCACGCCCGGCCTCGGGCGAGCGCGCGGTGACCATCCAGCTCTCTGGCTACGAAGAGTCGCGCGTGATGCTCACGGCGGTCAGCCCGGACTCGCTGGCCGTGCCGCTCCACCGACTCGCGGGCGGAAGTCACTCGCATACGCACTCGAGCCCGCCGGTCGTGACGACGACACTGCCGACCGAGACGCACGTGACCCCGCCTCCGCCCGCGACGACGCAGCACGCGACCTCCGAGGTCGTCGACCCGTGGCAGTGAAAGCAGGAGTGCTCGCGTAGCTGCTCGCGTACGGGAGCGGGCGGCGCAGCGAGCCGATCAAGCAGGAGTGCTCGCGTAGCTGCTCGCGTACGGGAGCGCTCTCGCAGCGAGCGCGTACGGGAGCGGGCGGCGCAGCGAGCCGATCAAAGCAGGAGTGCTCGCGTCGCTGCTCGCGGATCAGTCGATCACCGCGTGAGCGTGAAGGGCGTTCCCTCGATGCGGTGTGCACCGTCGCAGGTGGTCACGACGAAGCGATAGGTGCCCGCTTCTACGGGCGCGCAGCGCAAGCAGCGGCACTGCATGTCGCCCCAGGTTCCCAGCCACGGCGGTGGGATCAGCTCGGCGCCTGGCGCGAGGGTGACGCAGGCAGGGGCTTCCTGAGCGCAGTCGTAGCGGAGCGTCACGAGGCTCGGCTGGGCTGCGGCGAAGGTCCCGTTTCGTTCGACCTCGATCGCGACCCTCGTTCCGAGCTCCGCGGGGCCAGCGCCCCGGTTCGTGATCGAGATCGCGACCGCATCGCCGATCGCCTCGGGGGCTCCCACGATCGAGAGCGTCGGAGCCGGCCCCGATGGAACCACCGCCCTCGGCGGTGCGACGATGACCGGCGGGCCCTCGCGAGTCGTCGGCCCGGTCTGCTGCGCCGGAACGCGCGCCGTCTCCTGTGGCGTCGGGCTACCGCACGCGCCGAGCGCGACGAAGATGACGAGAAGAGTGCTCGCGCTCGCGAGCGTCCCCCTCACGAGCTCTCGCCAGCGCCGCCGTTCTCGACGCGTCGGACGACGATCCCCAGACCTTCGCGCGAGAGCTCCACCGTGTCCGAGAACGGAAGGACGAGCTTCTCCTCGCTCGCACCGATCGCTCGCGCCGTCTTCACGGCGGCCTCGATCGGATCCTCCGCATCGCGCGCGCCCCTGTCTTCCCGCGGGACGTCGAGCGATGTCGCGCGCCGCTCCAGCACGGGGACGATGTGCGCTCTCACCTGAGCGCCGGCACGCACCAGCTTTCCGCGCGCCAGCTCCAGCGGCCTCCCCCACACCACGAAGCCTACGGCCAGCCCGATGACGATGCCGAGAGTCGCTGCGAGGGCCGGGATCATCCGATCCGCGATGCTACTCGCGTTCGCTCCCTCTGTGCCTCCGGAAACGGATGACATCGGGCCGTCTCGACACCGTCGAGCTCCCTGCTGCACGGAAGGCGCGTCCTCGTTCAGGGAAAGACGAAGATCGCGCGCTCTCCGTGGGACTCGATGAGCGCGGCGACGTAGCTGAGGATCGCCTCGCGACGATCCAGGACCGCTCGGATCTGTGCTTCGTCCAGCAGCGTGCCCGCGATCTCGTCCGCCATCGCCCCGCGAAGCGCGGCCTCGTTCAGCGCGACCAGGCGCGAATACGTACGACGCGAGAAGGCTTGCGTGCGCCTGAGCTCGGCGAGCAGCCGCTCGCTCTGCGCGTCGTTCGGCCGCGACACGAAGGCGAGGTTGTGGTCGCGGATCACGACGCGCCGCACACCGTCGTTCGTGACCGTGCGCAGGTTTCCGCCGCTCATTCGGTCGACGTTGGCGATCAGGAAGTCGAAGACCGCCATGTTGGAGAGATCCTGGGCGAGCTCCGTGCTCTCCTCCGGAATCTCCGCGCCGGGCTCGAGCCATGCGCTCCAGCGAAGGACGCCAGCGGCCGAGTCCAGGTCGCTGGTCCGCTCGAGGTTCGGCACCCAGTAGCTCGCCGCGCCACGCACGCCGCCAGAGGTCCACACCAGCTCGGCGAGCAGATCCGCCGGATCGCCGTCCCACGAGGGATCCACGCGGCGCCTCAGGCGCGCGCGATCGACGATCGTCGCGACGGCGGGCGGAACGTTGTCGAGCTCGAGGAGCTCCGACACGCGGTAGGCGGCGATCTCGTAGAGCCATCCACGGGGCTGGAAGCGCGACTCCGGCCGGAACGCGGCGTCGATCGGTCCCTCCAGCTGGAGCTGGAAGCTGACCGAGGTCGTCCCCATCGGTCGGAAATTGTCCTCGTGCGCGCCGTAGAGCGCGCTGATGATCGACGCGACGCTGGTCGAGGACGACGCGAACCTGCGGGCGTCCTGTGCCGAGGCCGAGAGCACGACGAGCGCAAGGGCCCCGACGGCCACGGTGAGGGTCGCCGCGCCCGCGTATCGTGATGATCTCGTTCGACTCTCCAACACGTCGGCTACTTGTACCGGGCTAGCACGTTCTTCGCGATGACCATGCGCTGGATCTGCGAGGTGCCCTCGTAGATCTGGAGGATCTTCGCGTCTCGCATGAGCTTCTCGACCGGATAGTCCTTCATGTAGCCGTTGCCGCCGAAGATCTGGACGGCATCGGTCGCGACCTCCATCGCGCTGTCCGCGCCGAAGGCCTTGCTGTAGCTCGAGACGATGGAGCTCCCCGCAGCTCCGGAAGAGGCAGCTCCGGTGTCGATCATCCACGCCGCCTTGAGCATCATCAGGTGCGTCGCCTCGTACTTCATGGCCATCTCGGCGATCATGAACTGCACGGCCTGATGGTTCGCGATCGGGGTCCCGAACGTCTTTCGCTCCCAGCAGTAGCGGCCGCACTCGTCGAGCGCGCGCCGCATGATCCCGCAAGCGCCTGCGGCGATGTCCGGGCGCGTGCGATCGAACGTCTGCATCGCGACCTTGAAGCCGTCGCCCGCTTCCGCGAGGACGTTCTCCTTCTTCACCACGACGTCCTCGAGGATGATGGTGGCCGTGTCGCTCGCGCGCTGGCCCATCTTGTCCTCCTTCTTGCCGATGGAGAGACCGGGCGTTCCCGCGTCCACGATGAACGCCATGATCGCCTTGTGGCGCGTCGAAGGGTCCGTGGTCGCGAAGACGACGTACCAGCTCGCCCAGGATGCGTTCGTGATGAAACACTTCTGGCCGGTCAGGACCCAGTCGTCGCCAACCTTCTTCGCGCGGCACTGGATGCCGGCGGCATCGGAGCCCGCGGCGGGCTCGGTGATCGCGTAGGCCGCGAAGACCGGGCTCGAGGTCAGCATGCCCAGGTACTTCTTCTTCTGCGCCTCGCTGCCCGCGATCATGATCGGCGTCGCGGCGAGCGCGTTGGCGGTCATCGACGTCTGGATGCCGGTGCAGCCATACGCGAGCTCCTCCGTGATGAGCACGTGGTCGATCTCGTGCAGCCCGGGGCCGCCGTAGGCCTCCGGGATGTTCGGGGCGACGAGGCCGAGCTTCCAGGCCTCGTCGAAGACGTCCTTGGGGAACTTCCCGTCTTGATCGGCCTTCGCGGCGACGGGGACGATGCGCGACTTGGTGAACTGTCTGGCGACGTCACGCAGCTGCTGTTGCTCTTCAGAGAGGTCGAAGCTCAGCACGAGATCCTCCGTTTCGGTGTCGACTAGCGCTTGCGCGCACGCTCGCGGCGCGCGAGCTCGGCGCGCGCGGCGCGGGCTCCGAGCGAGTAGCCGATCGCGAGGCCGATCAGCAACACGCCCGGGATGAAGAGGATGTGCTCGACGGTCGGGAGGCCCACGGCGATCCGTCAGTCCTTCGCCGGTCGAGCGACGGGGATGCCGTCGTCCGCACCCGTATCGCCCGACGTCGCGCTCCGCGCGAGGACGAGCTTCTCGAGGCGAGCCATCTCTCGCTGGGTTCCTTGCTGGATCGCGCCCACGTAGAGGACGTAGCCGACCAGGGCGACGAGGACCACCGCGTACGCAGCGACGAGGAGCATTCCGCCCGGCACGTCCTCGTGGGCGCCGCTCGTGACCGCATGGAAGCTGGTCGCGCGCTCCTCCTCCGCGTCCGGGGACTGCGCGACCGCGACCGAGAAGAAGAGCGCCGGCCCGAGGAGCGTCGCGCTCGAGACGAGCAGTCCAACCGCGAGCAAGAGCGAGCGCATCGTCTTCATGTCGGATCCTCCGTGAGCCCCGCGCTGGCGGCCTCGAGCTCGAGCTCCTGGACGCGATGTCGGGCGAGCTCCGCGCGTGCGCGCGCCCAGACGAGGAGCACGGTGAGCAGCGTGAACACCAGGAAGCCGAGCAGGAGGGCTGGCACCATGTCCGGGTGGAGCCCGCCGCCGCGGCCGGTGATCACCGTGGGGTGCTGACCGCGCCACGCCTGCACCGAGAAGTGGATGATCGGCAGGAGGAAGAAGCCCACGATGCCCAGCGCGGCCGCGAATCGCTTCTCGGCCTCGCCCGCTGCACCGAGCGAACGAAGCGCGACGAAGGACGCGTAGATCATCGCGGTCAGCAGCGTCGTCGTCAGGCGCGGGTCCCACGTCCAGTAGGTGCCCCAGGCGTTTCGCGCCCAGAGCGGCCCGGTCATCAGGACGATGGCGCAGAAGACGAGGCCCACCTCGGCGCCCGCGACCGCGAGCGCGTCGAAGGCCGGCTTGCGCTTCCAGAGGTAGCCGACGCTTCCGACCATCGCGAGCGTGAAGCCGACGTACATCGCGTACGCGCTCGGCACGTGGAAGTAGAAGATCTTCTGCACGATCCCCATCTGCTGCTCGACGGGCGCGTGAACGAAGATCGCCCAGAGCTGCACGGGGAAGAGGATCGCCACGAGCGCTGCGAGCCCGACGAACGGGAGTGGCGGTCGCTCGGCCTTCATCGAGCGCGAAGCTACCCTCTCGGGTCTTCCGCGTCGAGTCCGTGGGGAGAAGGAGGCGCTGTCTCGAAGCGCGTCCATGCGCCGAGAATGCGCCGCTCGTGGGGCACGAAGCGCAGCTTGTACCGCATGTGCGGGCTCTCTTCGATCGCGAGCCCCAGATAGAGCCAGCGGAGCTTGAGCGTCTCGGCGATCGAGATCTGCTTCAGGATGGAGTAGGTGCCGATCGACAGCGCGGTCAGCTCGGGGTCGAAGAACGTGTAGACCGCCGAGAGGGCATCCTTCGCATGGTCGGTGATCGCGACCCCCACGAGTCGCCCTGCCAGCCGGTAGCGGATCTCGAAGCCGTCCACGCAGCTGTCGGTCAGGAAGGCCTCGTAGCCGCGCGCGTCGATCGCCGCATCGTTGCGCGCGAGCCCGCGTCCGCGCTGGTGGGCCACGTAGAGCGCGACCCGATCGTCGTCGACCTCGAACGGACCGATCTCGCACGTGAGCTCGCGATCTCCCCGATTGCGCGTGCGGCGATGTGTCCGGGCCGGCTTGAAGGCGGGGACGTCGATCCGGAGCGGCTCGCAGGCGCGACAGGTGGGGCACTCCTGCGTGTACAGAAAGAACCCTGATCGTCTGTCTCCGCCCGCGAGGCGATCCCCGAACTCCGCGCCCGAGAGCCGGCGCGTAGGCATCCGGAGCGGCCTGCGCGCGACCTGGTCCGGAAGGTAGGGGCAACGCTCCTCGGCGTCGTGCACGACGAGCTCGGGAGGGATCGTAGGGAGGACCTTGCGCGTCGGCGGATGGATGCGAGGAGTATCCCCGAGAACGTGCGAAAGGGCAGCACCAGAGCGGCGACGCTCGCGATCGAGGGGGCATGGCTGTCTGCGATCGACCAGGCGGCGCGCACGCTGCTCGGCCACGACGACCGCGTCGGCGAGGCGCTCTCTCGCGAGGTCGCGCTCCTCTCGGAGGTCTACACGCGTGAGCGGACCGAGATCCGACGGAGCGCGGTGCAGCTCGCCGCTCGCCTGCGCTTTTTCCTGCCGCGGGACCTGGCGAAGGTGACACGGCCCATCCGCGAGCTCGGCCTCGCGCGCCGCGACGTGCTTCGCGTGCTCGATCTCGGGGCCGGCCTGGGCACGACGTCGCTCGGCGTCGCTCGCGTCGCAAAGAAGCTCGATCTCGCTTCTCGCCTCGAGGTCGTGGCCGTGGAGCGCGAGCCGCGCCTCCTCGACGTGATGCGATTCCTCGCGTCGCGCACGGGCCAGGGCGAGCTCGCGGACGTGAGCGTGCCCATCTCCCTCGAGACGCGCGAGATGGACCTCGAGCGCCTCGACCCACGCGCGTTCCGAGGCCCGTTCGACCTCGTCGTCCTCGGGCTCGCGCTGAACGAGCTCTTCACCGATCGCGACGAGCGCATCGAGCTGCGCGCGGAGCTCCTCGAGCGCTTCGCGAGCTTGCTCTCGCCGGACGGCGCGCTCCTCGTGATCGAGCCGGCGCTGCGGGCGAGCACGCGCGAGCTGATGGCGGTCCGGGATCAGCTCGTCCAGCGCGCGGTCGTCTCGGTGATCGCGCCGTGCACCGCCGAGGGAAGCTGCCCGCTGCTTCGTCGCGAGCGGGACTGGTGCCATGCGGACGACGATCTGACGCTGCCCGAGCCCCTGGCCGAGATCGCGAAAGGCGCGGGCCTCCGCTGGGAAGGGCTGAGCTATTCGTACCTGGCGATCGCCACCGGTCGGCGCGCGATGAGCGGCTATCGCGTCGTCGGGGGCCCGGTCGTGAGCAAGGGGCGATCGGAGCTGCACCTCTGCCGCGCGCCGTCGCTGGTTCGGCTCTCCGTCCTCGGCCGCGACGAGGAGGAGACCGCCCAGCTCGAGGGAGTGCGTCGTGGCGCGATCCTCGCGCTCGATCCCGAGCCGGCCGTCGACGCGAAGGTGCGGGCCGGGCGAGACGCGCGGGTCTCCGTCACGCGTCTTTCGTGAGGTCTCGGAGCACGCTCGACCCTGCCGTGGGGAGGCGCTTCTTTGCCTCGCGGGCCCGATCCTCGTAAACCGCGGCCCTTGCGCGCCTGCCCCCACTGTGACGCTCCGCTCTCGAGCCCTGCGCCCGCGATCTGCGCTGCGTGCGGCGGCTCGCTCGGGGACCCGCCGCGACGGGACGTGAAGGTCACGCCGCCGGTGCAGGAGCGCACGCTGTTCGAGGGAAGCCCCGCCGCGATCGGCTCGGTCTGGGAGCTCCTGCTGACCATCGTGACCCTCGGGCTCGCCGCGATCTACTTCGCGCTGAGGGCGCGCAGCACCGTCTACAAGGTGACGACGACTCGGATCGTCGTGGAGACCGGGATCGCGAACAAGAAGATCGAGCAGGTCGATCTCTATCGAGTGGTCGACTTCGCGGTGCTGCTCCCGCTCGATCAGCGCCTCGTCGGTACGGGGACCCTGGTGCTCGAGACCGAGGACCGGACGACCCGCGAGGTCCGGCTGGAGCGGATCCGCACCGATGTCCGCAAGCTCTACGAAGAACTGCGCACTGCGCGCGACGCAGATCGATCGCGGCGCGGCGTGAGGACCATGGATCGCGTATAGCGCGGACAGAATCGTTCGGAAGAGAATGGGTGCGCACGCCGTTGGACCGGCCGCTCCCACGGACCGTCAGTAGTCGTTCGGAGGCCTCGGTAATGCGTTCACTCTCGCTCCTCATCGTCGCCGTGCTCCTCGGATGTGGCGGCACCGCGCCAGCCGCCAGCACCACGGACTCGTCGTCGACCTCGGGCGACGACGCGGCCGACACGGGCCATCGACATCGTCGTCGTCGTCGCGCGTCGACTTCGGACTCCGACGCCAGCGCCGATGCGGAGGAGTTTCCGCTCGACGATCGCACCGACGTCCCCGGCACCGGCGTCTCCATGCGGGCACCGCGCGGCTCGGATCCGGCGCCCGTCGGCGCGGGCTTCATCCATCAGCGCCGTCGCGTGCAGATCCTCGTCGCGGTGGCGAGCGGCACGGACGAGATGCTCGAGGGCTTCGTCGGGAGCCTCAGCGCGGGCGCCGAGGAGGTCGAGAGCGAGGAGGTCACGATCGGCGGGCATCCGGCGCACCTCGTCATCGACACGCAGGAGAGCGGCGAGGTCGAGCTCGAGCGCGTCTGGGTCCTCATTCGCGACGCGGGCCACGCCATGGCGGTCGTCGGCGCGTACACCTCGGATCGAAGCGATCGCGTGCGAGGCCTCGTGCGCGCGAGCGTTCTCTCGACCGAGTGGGACTCGTCCGCCACGATCGAGCCCGAGCGCGCCGTCGGCTTCCGCCTCACGGCACCCGATGGTCTCGTCGCCGAGCCCCAGGTCGTGAACACGCTGACCTACGCCGCGCCGGGCACGAGCATGTCGCCCGCGAGCGGACGCCCGGCGATGCTGCTCGTGCCGCTTCCCTTGCAGGTGCCGGCCGCGCAGCGCGCCGACTACTGCGAGCAGATCCTCTTGCAGGCCGAGCCTGTCGCCGAGGACACCATCGTCTCTCGCGCTGCGATCGAGACCGACACGATCGAGGGCTGCGAGGTCTTCGGCACACAGGAGATCCCGGAGCCGACCGAGGGCGGACCGAGCTCGCTCGCGACGTACGCGGCCATCGTGTTCCTCGACACGGCGTCGTTCATGGTCGCCGGCTTCGTCGATGCGACGCAGCGGGACACGTGGACGCCGCGCTTCAGCGCCGCCGCACGGACCGTGGGCCCGGCGGCACGCTGATCCTCCTCAGGCGCGACTGACGGAGCGCCCGCGTCATGCGCAGGCGTTGCACGTGCCGCGGACCTGGACCTCGATGAGCCCGCCCTTCAGCGATCGCGGCGCGCCCTTCACGGCGGTGACGAGGACCGCACCGTCGGGCAGACACTCCACGCCCCCGCACGACGTGCACACGAAGTGCGGGTGGTGCCGGTCGTCGTCGGCGTGCTCGTCGTGCGCGCGATCGGCGAGCTCGTAGCGCCAGAGGCGGTCGCCCAGATCGTGACGGCGCACCAGACCGGCCTCGGCGAGATCGGTGAGGTTCCGGTAGATGGTCGCGCGGTCGAACTCGGACTGCGCGAGGCGCTCGCAGACGTCGGCGTGCGTCATCGGAGAGCCCGCGGCGATCAGCGCATCGAGCACCGCGGCGCGGGCCGAGGTCGCGCGGAGGCCGACCTCGCGGAGCCGCGCCTTGAGCTCACCCGGCGTCGCCGTCTTCGTCGTGGTCGTCACGATCGCGAGCCTAGTTTCCCGATCAACGCATTGCAACTGCAACAGCGCTGTTGCAGTAGCAACGGGCGGGTCAGCGCGCGCGGGCTTTCTTCGTCTTGGCCTTCGGGGCGGCCTTCGCTTTCGGCTTCGCCAGGGTCTTCGGCTTGGCCACGGCCTTCGGCTTGGCCTTGGACTTCGGCTCGGCCTTCGGGCTCGGCGCGTCCAACGTCTTCGACAGCGTCTTCGGCGCGACGGCGAGATAGCTCTCCCGCAGCCACTCGAGCAGCATCTCGAGGTCGGGCTCCTCGGAGCCGCCGGACTCGAAGCTGACCCAGCCGCTCTTGCCGAGGCCGTAGCCAGTCGGCGACGCGAACGGCAGATCCAGCGCGAGCATCCCCGACTGCGGAAGCTTCAGCGAGCAACCGAACCTCCCGGCTTCGCTCACGCCCATGAAGACGAAGACCTTCTTCTTCACCTTCACGACGCGGTCGCCCCACGGGAAGTCCTCGTGCGCCTCGGGATAGGCCAGCGCAGCCGCGCGGAGCCGCGCCTCGAGGGGATGGATCTTTCGCGTGCTCGCGTGCGGTCCGCTCACGATGTGCTTTCCGTCCGTGCGCCGCGAAGCCGGTCGAGCTCGATCGGATCGTGCGCGCTGAACATCGTGAGGTCGGGATCGCCGCGTTCGCTGAGCTCGCGTAGGCGCGCGTGGTTCTCGCGCACTCGCTTGGCATCGACCGCGACGTTCCTCTCGAACACGCGCAGGCCGACCGGCACGGGGCCGCCGCTCGGCTCGAGAGTGCCGTGGTGGAAGTACGCATCGCCGCAGTGGAGCAGCCAGCGCGGCCCCGCGTTCACTGCGACGAGCCAGTGCCCGCGCGTGTGGCCGTGCATCGGGACACAGAGGAGCTCGTCTCCGAGGCCCTCGAGCGCGCGCACCGCGGGAAAGCCCTTCCAGGCCTCGCCCGCGGCCTCGTACGACACGAAGTCCGGACCGTGCGCGAAGTGGCACGGCCGGTAGCGCTCGCGCTCGGCGAACGTCGTGGGGCTGAGCGCCGCCGCCTTCTCTCTCGCGTGGACGTGCACCTTCGCCTCGGGAAAGTCGGGAAGCCCGCCCGCGTGATCGACGTCGAGGTGCGTGGGGATGATGTGGCGCACGTCCTCGGCACGGAAGCCGAGCGCCTCGATCTGCACCTTGAGCGGCTTCGTCCGTCCGACGGCCGCGCCGATCACGAAGGTGAACGCAGCGCCTAGGCGCGCGTTGGGGCTCGCCATGTCCGCGACGCCGAAGCCCGTGTCGACGAGCACGAGCCCGCTCCGCTCGGTCTCGACCAGCAGACAGTGGCCGACCATCAGCCCACGCGAGAAGAGCGAGCCGTCGCCGTTGACCCAGGGCCGTGCGAGCGGGCACATCGTCGCGGCGTCGAGGTGGTGGATCTTCATCTGCTAGTCGAAGAGGCCGCGGAGCTTGTCGAGAAAGCTCTTCTGCTGCGGATGAACGTCTTCGCCGAATTCCGTCGCGAGCTCCTCGATGAGCTGCCGCTGCTTCTTCGTGATGTGCTCGGGGACCTCGACCAGCACGACGACGAGCTGATCGCCCTTGCCCGCGCCGCCGAACACCTCGATGCCCTTGCCGCGGATCCGGAAGAGCTTCCCGCTCTGCGTCCCGGGCGGGACCTTCATCTTCACCTTGCCCTCGAGCGTGGGCACGTCGACCTGCGTCCCGAGCACGGCCTCCGGAAAGCTGATCGGTACGGTCACCTTCACGTCCGCGCCCTCGCGCGTGAAGAGCGGGTGCGGCTGGATCTTGATCTTCACGTGCAGGTCGCCCGCCGAGCCTCCCGCACCGGCGCGCTCACCGCCGCCGCGCACGCTGCGGATCGCGCCGTCTTCCACGCCGGGCGGCACGCGCACGAGCATCTCTTCCTTCGCCGGGACGGTCGTGCGCCCCGCGCACGCAGGGCAGGGCGTCGCGATGCGCTTCCCGGTGCCGCTGCACGTCGAGCAGGGCCTGGAAGCCGAGAAGAAGCCGCGCTGGAAGCGCACCTCGCCGAGACCGTTGCACGCGCTGCAGCGATCGACCTTCGTTCCCGGCGCGGCGCCCGTCGCGTTGCAGGTGCCGCACGGAGCGAGGCGCTCGATGGAGAGCGTCTTCTCGATGCCCAGGGCCGCTTCCTCGAACGTCAGGGGCAGCTCGACCTCGATGTCGGCGCCCTGGCGTGCTCGGCGCGCGGCGCCGCGGCCGAAGACCTCGCCGACGAGGCCCTCGAGGATCTCGCTCACCGCGCGGAAGTCGACCCGCTCGTAGCCTCCGGACTCCGCGCCGCCGAAGGCTGCGTGCCCCACCCGGTCGTAGCGACGTCTCTTCTCGGCGTCGTGAAGAACCGAGAAGGCCTCCTGGATCTCCTTGAACTTGTCCTCGGCTGCGGCATCACCCGGGTTGCGGTCCGGGTGGTACTCCTTCGCGAGCTTGCGGAAAGCCCCCTTCACGTCGTCCGACGACGCCGTGCGGGAGATGATCAGAACTTCGTAGTAGTCTCGTTTGGCGGAGGACATCCAATTAGGTTGGCGAGCATAGAGTGAAGATCGACGCTTCGGAAGCGCCGGTGCTCTCGTTCGAGGTCCAGCCGGACGAAGAGGGCTTACGGCTCGACGTCGTCCTGGTTCGACGCGTCCCTGCCATGAGCCGAAAGAAGGCTCGCGACATGGTCGAGGGTGGCGAGATCCGCCTCAACGACCGCCCGACTCGAAAGGGCGGGCGCGTGAACGAAGGCGATCGCGTGACGCTCAGCCGAGCGCCTTCGAAGAGCGAGTTCGCCGCCAAGCCCGATCCGGACCTGCCGCTGCTCGTCGTCTACGAGGACGCATCGCTCGTGATCGTGGACAAGCGCTCGGGCGTGCCGAGCCATCCGCTCCGCGAGGACGAGGTCGGTACCGTCGCCAGCGCGCTGGTTCACCACTATCCCGAGATGGCGCTCGTGGGCTACAGCGCGCGCGAGCCGGGGATCCTGCATCGGCTCGACACGGACACGTCCGGTTTGATGATCGCGGCGCGCGACCAGGAGACCTGGGAGGCGCTCCGCAACGATCTGCGGCGGGGAGAGATCGACAAGCGCTACATCGCGCTCGTCCTCGGCGCGATCTCACCGCGCGCGATCGATCGACCGATCTCGCCCCATCCAGGTGACACGCGCCGCGTGCGCGTCGGCGAGCACGAGGGCTCACGTCCTGCCCGCAGCGAGATCCTGAGCGTGAAGACGCACGGCGAGTTCTCCGAGATCGAGGTCGCCGCGCGCGCTGCGACGCGGCATCAGATCCGCGCGCACCTCGCGAGCATCGGTCACCCGCTCGCGGGCGACGTGCTCTATGGCGGGCCCGTCGTCGCCGGCCTGACGCGTCACTTCCTGCATGCGAGCGAGATCCGGCTCGTGCACCCGGGGACCGGCGCGCAGCGGACCTGGAAGAGCGCCCTCCCGGACGAGCTGGCCAGCGCGATCGCCAGCCTCGACTGAGCCCGCTCAGCGATCGCTCTTGCCGACCTTCTTCTTGAGCTCGGCGAGCTCCGCATCGACGGCGCGCGCGTCCTCGCGCTTCTGCTTCTCGCGTGCCTTCTTGGCCTCGGCAGCGGCCTTCTCCGCGACGCGCAGCTCGCGCTCGAGGCGCTTCGCTCGCTGCTCCGGTGTCTCGACGGGCGCTGCGGGAGCATCCGAGGCCTCGCCCTCGAGCGAGCGGATCGCGTCCTCGGCCGCTTCGCGACCGAGCCGCCAGCCGACGCCTTCGAGCAGCGCGCGCAAGAGCGTCATGCGGGCAGGGTAGCTCGGATCGATCCGATCAGTCGATCCGCCGTCCGTCGCGCATCTCGATCGTGCGGTCGATCCCTTCGACCTCGGCGAGGCGCGGGTCGTGCGTCGAAGCGATGATGGTCCGCCCGCGCGCCTTCTCGGCCAGCAAGAGCTTCGCGATGCCGATCGCGTTCTCCAGGTCGAGGTGCGCGGTCGGCTCGTCGAGCAAGAGCAGCTTCGGCTCGCGCACGAGCGCGCGGATGATCGCCGCGCGCTGGCGCTCACCGCCGCTCAGACGCGACGCACGCGCGAGCGCCTTCTCCCGCGTGATGCCGAGCGAAGCGAGCGAGGTCAGGGCACGCTGCTCGTCGTCCGCGCTGCCGCCGCCATCGGGGACGAGCGGCAGAAGCACGTTCTCGAGCACGCTCATCTCGGGGATGAGCGCGAGCTCCTGGAACACGAAGCCCACCTTCGTGCGCCGGAGCTCGGCGCGGTGATGCTCGCGCAAGAGCACGATGGACTCACCTTCGAAACGGACGTCGCCCGACGAGGGTGCGATCATCCCGCCGAGCAGGCCGAGCAGCGTCGTCTTGCCCGAGCCGCTCGTGCCGCGGAGCACGACGAGCTCGCCCTCTTCCACGGAGAGGCTGACGCCATCGACGGCGCGCACGGTGCGATCACCGTCGGCGTACCGCTTCACGACCTCGAGAGCCTCGACCACCGCGGTCATTTCGCTATGTCTCGCTCGCGCGCCGTCGCGGTCTTTCCCTGCGTGCCGAAGACGTAGTCCCAGAGGGGCGTTGCGATCCCCCACCGCGAGCGCGGGTCCTCGTGGTGGTGCTGCATGTGGTAGCGGCGGAGCCAGCTCGAGAGGGCGCCGCGCGAGCGCCCGTGATGCGCGGCGTAGTGCGCGCCTTCGTACGCGAGATACGAGAAGAGGAACCCTGCGAACGTCGCGAGCGCGTCCGGGTGCGGGAGCGCGGCGGAGAACACGCCCCAGAACAGCAGCGTGAGCGAGCCGAACTGCAGCGGCGTCGCGGCGACGCGCCGAGGATCGTCCGGCCAGACGTGGTGGTGCCCGTGAACGAGCAGCAAGACGACGCGCGCGGCCTCGCGCTCGGCCTTCGCGTGGAAGAGGAACCGGTGCATCAGGTACTCGACGAGGGTCCACGCGAGACCGCCGAGCGCGAGCTCGATCGCCAGCCGAGGGAGCGCCAGTGTGTCGTGCGCGAGGACCAGCAGCGCGACTGCGATGGGGCCCAGCACGACGTGCGGGAGCCAGGGCGGTGCGAGGGTGAACAGGTCGAGCGCCGAGCTTCGGTAGAGCACCGCCACGCCGCGCTTCGCACAGCCGGCGCGATCCCACGGCAACATCACCGCCTCGCGGGCTTCGGCGCTCAGGTCCTCGACGCGCACGTCGCTCGCTCTCGCTCGGAGGTCACTCGTCGGGATGGTTCCGCGCCCAGTACGAGATGAGCGCGTTGTCGTCCACGATGCGTGAGTGGTAGTGGCCCCAGACGTCGGTGACCATCACGCAAGCGCCCTTCGAGAGCCGCAGGGTCAGGTAGATCGCGAAGTAGCTCGCGCCCGAGCCGTCGTCGACGGGACCGAGCTTGTCGAGAGGCTGCCCGGTGACGGCGCAGCAGAGCTCGCAGCGAGTGCCGGGCGTGACGTCGGTGAAGCCTTCTCTCCGGCGGTCGCCGTGGATCGGCGAGAGGTGAACGAGGCCCTCGCGCCCGTCGGGCGTCTTCACGAGGAGGCTGACCGCTGGATAGCCGTCGAACACGACGTCCGACACGCCGACCAGGCTCGCGCCGGTCGGACCGAACGCTTGCGTCACGACGACGGTGACGCCGCCCGCCACCGGCAAGAGACTGTCACGCGGCTCGACGTTCTCCTGGACCGTGAGGTTCTCCTCGTCGACATGCTGACGGACCATGGTGACCTCCGATGCCAGTGCTGCGATCTCTCGCATATCACGCATCCGAGGGGGCCGTCACATCCGTCCGCGCGCGAACGTCGAGTCAGCCGCGGCAGTGCCGAACGACGTCGGTCACCGAAGCGGCGTCGTAGCCCGACGGCGCGCGCTCGAGGTAGACGCGACCGAACGCGCACGCCTCGCTCCCCGATCCGAGCCGCATCGAGAGCCGCCCCATCGCCTCCGGCGGCGTCCCCGTTCCTTCGATCGCAGCGCGGAGGAAGGGGATCGGATCTTCGTGGCTTCCGATCGCGAGATCGGCGAGCAGCAAGTGCGCGCCGCCACAGCGAGCATCGAGCGCGAGCGCTTCTTCCGCGAGGCGGCGGGCGCCCGCGCCGTCGCCGGCCTCGAAGCGCAAGCGACCTCGCAGAGCGCGCGTCCGCGCGCGGAGGACGGGACCGCCCGAGGCGCGCTCCGCCCGATCGAGCGTGCGCGACGCGCCGCGGAGGTCACCGCCTTCGATCGCGAGCGCCACCTTCACGAGGAGCGCCTCGAGCGAGCTCGACGAGAGCCGCAGCGCCCGCGTGATCGACTGCTCGGCCGCGTCGAAGTCCTCTGCCTGCGCCTCGAGCGCGCCGCGGAGCGCCCAGATCGTCGCGTCGGTCGGGCTCGCGTCGGTCGCCGCGCGCGCGTCTTCCAGCGCGCTCGCGCCGAGGCCGCGCATCGCCGCGATCCGCAGCCGCTCTCGCGTCACGTCGACCGCGCCCGCTCCGAGCGCGGCGGCGCGATCGAGGTGTGTGATCGCGTCGGTGAAGCGCGCGTCGTCGGCGAGGACGGCGGCGAGCGAGAGGTGTGCAGCGGCGGTCTCGGCGATGCCGAGCAACGCTTCGTAGGCGGTGACCGCCGTGGCGCGGTCCCCGGCCGCGAGCGCCGCTTCGGCGAGCGCAGCCTGGAGGGTAGGGTCGGTCGGCGAAGCCGTCGCGACCCCGCGCAGCTCGGCGACGGCCTCCGCAGCCCGGCCCCGACCGAGCAGCACGCGCGCGTGCGCCGCATGAAGCACGGAAGACGTGGGGCTCGCAGCCAGCGCAGGACCGAGCGCCGCCTCCGCGCCGGCGAGGTCCCCCGTCTCGATCGCCACACGCACGAACAGCTCCGCCAGATGCGCGTCCGAAGGGGCGGCCCGAAGGGCTTGCTCGAGCACGAGGCGAGCGTCTCGCGGGCGGCCCATCGAGACGAGGAGCTCGCCTTCGCGCGTTCGCGCCTCGAGCCCCACCGTGGGGTCGCCCGCGGCGCGCTCGTAGAGCATGCGGGCCTCATCGTTCCGGCCCTGGCCCTGGCGCACGCGCGCGCGAAGGAGCTCGGCTCGAGGAGTGGCGCCGAGGCTCGCGAGGGCGGCATCGGCGGTGGTGAAGTCGTTCGCGGCGAGCGCCACCTCGACGATGATCCGAGCGCGCCGCTCTGGGTCCGAGCTCGAGGCGCCGAGCGTCGAGACCAGCGCCCCCGCGCGGTCGATCGCGCCGGCCGCCAGGTAGGCGTCTGCGAGCTCGAGCGCGAACGCTTCGTCCGAGGCCGGGCGCAACGTCGCCGCTTCGTCGAGCGCCGATCGCGCTGCTGCCTGGTCGCCCGTTCCGAGGGCTGCCCGCGCGTGCACGAAGTGCGCGTGCGCGATGTCGAGCGGGCTGGCGTCGGCGAGGAGCGTGGTCAGCACCGACTCGGCTTCGGCATCGCCGCGCGCGTAGTCGCCGCGCGCGAGCGCGATCCGCGCGCGCATCAATCGAACGAGGGGCGACGCGTCGCCGTTCGGAACCGTCGCCAGCGTGGCGGTAGCGCGCGGAAGGTCGCCGAGCGCGAGCTCGAGCCTCGCGCTCAGTGATGCGTGGCGCGCGGCGCTGGGACGAAGGGTCGCCGCCTGGTGAGCCGCCTCGTTGGCTTGTGCGATCTGCCCGAGCGCTTCGAGCGCGAGCGCTTGTGCATGCAGCGCTTCGGCGAGCGGTACGTCTGTCCCTTCGACGCCGGAGAGGAGGGTCGCCGCGCGATCGGCCTGACCGCTGGCGAGCGCGACGAGGGCGCGAGCGACGCGGGCGTCGAGGAGAGCGCCACCGGCGGTGTCGAGCGTGCCGAGCTCGGCGTCTGCCTCCGCCCAGTCGCCGATGCCCATCTCGATCGCGCGCGTCGCGATGAGGCGCGCGCGTAGCGCCACGGCGTCAGGCTCGTCGTCCCCCGCGAGCTGCGCGAGGGCCTCGCGCACGGCGGCGGGCCGACCCTCGTCGCTCGCCTCCGCGACCGCGCGCGCGAGGGCTTGCGCAGCGTTGCGATCCATCATCCAGCTGATCAGCAGCCCGAGCAGCCCGAGGGTCACGAGCGCTCCGCCGCCGATCATCGCGAGCGCGCGAGAGTTCGGTCGCGGGCGCGCGCCGGTGACCTCCTCACGCGACCGGTTCGGCGACGGCGTGCGGGGATCGGTGGGGAGCTCCCCCATCCGCGTCGTGACCGCGCCCGTGAGCCCCGCCGGGCGCGGCGCTGGCGGTGCCGGTCTGGCGGGGGGCATCGGTGCGGGGGGCATCGGTGCGTGTCCGCGCGGGCCGGGCGCCGGCATCGGCCGTGGTGGCCCGGCCATCGGCGGCGGCGCGCTCGACGGCGGCGCGGCGCGCATCGGTGGGCTCGCGATCTCCGGGAGCGTCTGCGGAAGCGGACCACTCGGATCCGAGGAGAGCTCTGCCGACCGCGGCGGCTCGGGCGCGCGCGGCTGCATCGCGCCGGCAGGCACACCCAGGCCGATCGTGAATCAGCTGCACCAGGCGGTCGTCAAGATACTGACTTCGGCCAAGGCGAAGGAGCGCTATGCGCACGTCGGCGCCGAGATCCGTTACGACTCGCCCGACGAATTTCGCGAGC
>JBBSAT010000002.1:0-80461 GCA_038252025.1 Polyangiales bacterium
CACCACTCTCAGTCTTCGCGTCGCCCCGACCGACGCGCACGAACCTTCCGCAGATCCTCTCGCGTGCGCCGCACGCGCAGATCGATGAGGTCCTTCGCGACGCCGAGGATGCGGTGCCACTGCGTGCTCTTGCTGTGCCCCGCGCGCCGGGGGCGGCAGCGGATCGTCACGACCGTCGTCGGTCGGTGCTGGGCGATGATCCGGATGGGGAACTCGAAGTTCAGGAAGAACGTGTCGGGCGGAAGGCGATCGGGCTCGAAGAGCGCGCGGCGGAAGAGATACGGACCGTCGCTCCGCATCCAGACGCCGTGCACGGTGAGGATCAGCGTGCGCACGCCGAGCGAGAAGAGCTTCCGATCGAGACCGTCGTTGCGGTCGTCGTAGACGCTGAACACCACGTCCGAGAACGTGCGCAGCTGCGCGTCCCGCAGCGTGCCGATCGCCGCGGGCTCGATCTGCCCGTCGGCCGGCAGGAACGTCACCCACTCGCCGGTCGCGACGCGCACCCCGCTCTTGAGCGCCGCGCCGATGCCTCGGTTCCTCTCGTGTCGCACCATCCGATGCGCCGTACCGGCCAGCACCCGGGCGGCGACCTCGCTCGTGCGATCGCGCGAGCCGTCGTCGACGAAGACGATCTCGGCGTCCGGCTCGTGCGCGTCGAGCCAGGTGCGGAGCTCCCCGAGGACCGGCGCGATGTTCTCCGCTTCGTCGAACGCGAAGATGATCACCGAGAGCGAGGGCGTCGTCACGGCCGCTGGCGTAGCACGCGCGCGGGGCTTCCCGCCGCGACCGCGTAGGCCGGCACGTCGCGCGTGACCACGGCGCCCGCGCCCACCTGCGCGCCGCGACCGATCGTGACGCCGGGGAGGACGATCGCGCCGACGCCGAGATCCGCGTCGTCCTCGATCACGACGGGCGCGAGGTCGACCGCTGCGTGGAGGATGGGGACGTCGCGTCCTTCCTCCCGATGCGTCGAGGTGAGGATGCGAGCTCCGGGCCCGACGCCGACGTTGCGTCCGATCGTGATCCCGCCCGCCGCGTGGAAGAAGCACTGCTGACCGATCCAGGTCCCGTCGCCGATGCGGAGCGCGTTCTTGTAGTAGCCCTTCAGGATCGCCTGATGGCCGACGTACACGCGCGCGCCGAGGTAGACGTTCTCCGGGTGGAAGACCAGACAGCCTTCCTCGAACACGCAGCCCTCACCGCAGCTCGCGAGCGCGCTCGGCTCGAAGCGTCCGGTCCCGTGGCTGCGCGGTACGTTCACGCCGAGGATGGTACCGAACGCGAGGGCGATCAGCGCACTACGATCGTCCGTCGGACCTCCGCTTCGACGGGCTCGCAGTGCGTGCCCTCGCAGGCGTGACCGTCGACGCGGATCAGCAGCACGGCGGTCCCGACCGACATCGCAGTGATCGGAACCCGGAACCGCAGCGGGTCGCCGTCCGGATCCTCGGCGTCGAAACGGAAGAGCCGCCCGCGCACCACCTGCACGGCGGCTCCATCGACGCTCGGCGTGACGAGGAGCGGCCCGCGCGCGGCAGGCTCTGCGTGGACCTCGACGACGACCTCGGCGTGCTCGCCGGCGGAGAGAACGCCGATCGGACCGACCTCGATGCTGAGCGCACGCGCCTGGGCCAGCGCCAGGGAGGCGGCCAGCAGAAGAACGCACAGCGCCGCCGCGCCGCGTCGCATCACGTCTTGCGCCGCTCGAGCCGCTCTCGTCGTCTCGCGCTCGCCTCGCGCTCGCGTCGCTCGTCGTCCGCGTTCTCGACCCGCAAGGGCGGCTGCTTCGTGGGCTTCCTATCGTCGTCCACCGACACGAAGGTCATGAAAGCGTCCACGCACGCGGTCCGGTAGCCGGTCGTGCGATCCTCGACCTGCACCTGGACCTCGACCTCCACGGACGTGCCGAACGCGGCGTTCACTCGCCCCGTGAGGATGACGACGTCGCCCAAGCGGATCGGCGCGACGAAGTTCACGTCGTCGATCGCCGCCGTCACGCACACGCGGCCCGAGTGGCGCTGCGCGCAGACGGCGCCGCAGACGTCCATCCAGGCGAGGACCGTCCCTCCGAACGCCGTGCCGAGCACGTTCGAGTGCTGCGGCAGGACGAGCTCGGTCATCTCGGTGTGCGAGATGCGCGACGAGCGCGCGTTCGGGAGCTCGCTCATGTTCGCGGGGCGAGAGTGCCAGCGGGCGGGCCGGGAGAGCAACGGCCCTGGGACGACGAAACGCACGTGTGGCCTGCGTGCGCCGGCCTTTCGCCGTGCTACGGCGTCACACTTCACTGGAGAACTGCCGTGCCGAACGCATACATCTCGGGGACCGGCGGGTACGTCCCGCCTCGCGTCGTGACCAACGACGACCTGGCCAAGGACTACGGGATCGACACGACCGACGAGTGGATCCACCAGCGCAGCGGCATCCGAGAGCGGCGCTTCGCCGACGAGGGCGTGGGCTCTGCGGAGATGGGCTACTACGCCGGCAAGAAGGCGATCGAGAACGCGGGCCTCACGCCGCGTGACATCGACATGATCATCTTCGCGACGCTCTCGCCGGACCGGCACTTCCCGGGCAGCGGCGTGTTCATGCAGCGCCGCTTCACGGAGCTCTTCGACGCCGACAAGGGTCCGATGCCGAAGTACGTGCCGTGCCTCGACATCCGCAACCAGTGCTCGGGCTTCCTCTACGGGCTCGGCACCGGCGCCTCGATGGTGCAGGCGGGGCAGTACAAGCACGTGCTGCTCGTCGGCTCGGAGACGCACTCGGCTGCGCTCGATCTCACGACGCGCGGGCGGACGGTCTCCTCGCTCTTCGGCGACGGAGCGGGCGCGGCGGTCATCAGCGCGACCGACGATCCCACGCGCGGCCTCCGCAAGTGGACCCTCGGCGCCGACGGACGGCACGCCGAAGCTCTCTGGATGCCGATCTTCGACATCAGCAAGCGGCCCTTCATGACGTTGCCGAACGGGCGCGAGGACGGCCACGCGACGATCCCGGCCGACGTGCTCTGGCCGCGAATGGAGGGCAAGGTCGTCTTCCGTCACGCCGTCGAGAAGATGTGCATGTCGCTGATGCAGGTCTGCTTCGACATGCAGCTGAGCGCGACCGACATCGATCTCTTCGTGTTCCACCAGGCGAACATGCGGATCAACCAGTACGTCGCGCAGCAGCTCGGCATCCCGGACGAGAAGCTCATCCACAACATCCACAAGTACGGCAACACGACCGCCGCGACGATCCCGCTCCTGCTCGCCGAGGCGGAAGAGACAGGCCGCCTGAAGAAGGGCATGAAGATCGCGATGGTCGCCTTCGGCGCGGGCTTCACGTGGGGCACTGCGATCATGGACTGGTGAGCGGCTGCATCGCGACCAGCGCCGCGAGCGCGCTGATCGCGATGCCGAGCGCGAGGCCCCACGCGAACACGGGCCAGCGAGGGCCGCGTGCGTCCGGGAAGGAGACCTCGCGGACGCGCCTCGCCTCCGGATCGACGAGCAGGATGCCGTCGATCGCGAACGCCGATCTGTACTCGAGCAGCTGCCGGCGCGTCGGCGCGTGATCGAGGGACGGTGCGCGCGCGCCCGTCTTGACCTCGGCCACGAACGTGCGGCCACCACGCCGGACGAGGTAGTCCGCGCGGACGGCGTGCACGCTCCGTTCGCCGTCGACCTGAAGGACGACGGAGCCGGGCGCCTGCGCGTCCATCACCTCGAACCCGAGGGAGATGAGCAGTCCCCGCGCCGCGTGCTCACCGCGCCGCGCGCGAAGCATGCGTGACCGAGCGCGCGCACCCCTCAGCAGAGCTGCGCCGCGCCACGCCGCCAGCGCGCCTAGCAGCGTCGCGATCAGCAGGACGGCGATCGCGAGCCCTGGCATCGAGTCGTCCACGAGGCCGACGCTCGGCGCTCCTCCGAGAGCGGTCAAGATCCAGGCAAGAGCGCTCCTCACGACGCTCCTCCTCCGCCACTGACCCGAGTCGGTGACGCGGCGCACTGGTCGATCGGTGAGCGCACATGTGGCGGCCCGGTCCTTCTTCGGGCTGGTGCGCTCCGCTGGGTCGCCTAGCGTTCGCGGCCATGAAATTCACCGAGACGAAATCGACGGATGACGAGCGAGCGAGCGACCGCGTGGGCGGGACCTCTTGAGCTCCTCACGGACCTTCACGCAACGGGCGAGATCACCCTTCGGTCTCCTCGTCGTGGTCTTCGTGCTCGCGCAGGCGCAGCCGTCCTCGGCGCAGACCGGTGGCCGGCCCACGCTGGCGCCGCGCTCGGTAGTCACGGAGGCGACCGCTTCGCCTCCGGCGCCTGCTCCGACGCCATCGCGGCGTCCGCGCACGCCGATCGGGCCGCTGGCCATTCCCGGCGTCGTCGCCGGAGGAAGTGCGCTGGCCCTGGGCCTCGCGCTCTACCTGACGCCTGGGCATCCCGCGCCGCCGTCGGCTTCGACGTGGCGTGGCGGCGTGTTCATCGACGAGGGAGTGCGGGACGGTCTGCGTCTGCGTGCGCCCGATGCGCGAGCGGTGGCCGCCACGCTGAGCGACGCGCTGATGATCGCGACGATGCTCAACGCCGTCGCGATCGACGCGATCACGATCCCGCTCATCCAGGACGATCCTCACCTCGCCTGGCAGGCGAGCGCGGCCTACTCGCTCGCGCTCGGCGTCACGCTCGCGTTGAACGACGTCGTGAAGGAGGTGGTCGGGCGCGCGCGGCCCTACGAGCGCGAGTGCCAGTCCGATCCGACGGCACCCGGCTGCAGCAGCCCCGACACGTACGCGAGCTTCTACAGCGGGCACACGGCCGTCGCCTTCACTTCTGCCGGCTTCTCGTGCGCGATGCACCTCTCGCGGTCGCTGTACGGGGACCAGGGGGCAGACGCTGCGGCGTGCGGCGGCTCTCTGGCGCTCGCGGCGGCGACCGGGCTCCTGCGGATCGTCTCCGATCGCCACTACCTCTCCGACGTCCTCGTCGGCGCGCTGATCGGCTTCGTGGTCGGCTACATCGCGCCTCTCATCTTCGTGCCGGAGCGCCGCACGCCGCCGCGCATCGCCGCCGAGCTCGACCCGGACGACGAGGGCATCGCCGCGCCGCTTCCGGGGCCCTCGGTGATGGTCACGCCGACGTTCTCGCCCGGCCCGACCGGGCTCGGCTCGGGCAGCATCGGGCTGAGCGTGTCGGGGACGTTCTGAGCCTCGCTCAGGCGGGGCTGACGAAGACCGACGTGCACTCGGGCACGCGCGCCCAGCCTCGCTCGCGGATCGTGCTGGCGAGCGGCTCGCCGAAGAACGCCCCGCAGATCCGCGCTGCCGTCTCGACGTCCTGAAACGCGTAGTCGGTCCGGAGGATCGTCTGCGAGAAGCCCTGCTCTTCCATCAGCCACGCGAAGTAGGGATCGAGCTTCTCGTGTTTTCGTGGCGTCTCGTGGCCGGTCCCGAGCGTCTCGACGATGACGATCGAGCCGCCCGGACGCACCACGCGGCGCATCTCGCTCAGGGCGCCGAGGACCTCGCTCCGCCAGTCGTCCGGCATCCAGTGCGGGAAGTGGCCGAACACCCAGCCGGCGACGGCGAGATCGACGCTCGCGTCCGGTAGCGGGAGCGCGCGCGCGTCGGCTACGTGGAGGCTCGTGCGGGTCAGCGCGTCTCGCGCGAGGCGCTCACGAGCGACGTCGAGCATCGGCGCGGCGCGATCGATCAGGTGCACGTGCTTCGCTCGCGGGGCGAGGAGGCGCGCGAAGCGACCGGTGCCGGCGCCGACATCGGCGATCACTGCGCCGTCGACGCGCACCAGCCGGTCGAGCGCGGCGGGGAGAGCTCCGTCGACGTCCTCGGCGCTGATGAGCGCGTCGTACTCCGCGGCTCGCGTCTCGTAGACGGCCGCCTGCGCGTCGCTCGCGCCCTTCTGCGCGTCGGAGCTCATGTCGGACCGCTCAGCGTGCGCTCGCGCCGGATCAGAACAGGTCGCGGAAGCCGACCTCGGGCTTCTTGCGTCCCGCGAGGATCGTGTTGACGGCGCGCACGATGCGCTGCTTGGCCGGGCCCGAGATCGCCTCGCCGCGTGCGGCGCGCTCGATCGACGGCTGCGTCACGCGGCGGCCCGACTTCGGCTTCGCCTTCGTGACGGCTTCGTCTTTCTCCGCCTTGCCGGCCTTGATGGCGGACTTCTTCGCCATGAGCCGACGGTCTTCGCCCGACTGCTTCTCGAGCGTGCGGCTCGTGCCCACGACGCGGCGCGAGTCGATCTTGTTCGTGGTGAGGAAGTCCGAGAGCTTCGACATGGGGTACTCGCTTTGATCACGCCGCCACGAAAACGAGGCCGGCCCAAAAAGGGCGGCAAAGCTATGCGACCGAAGGCCGCGCTGCAACCGCGATCGTCCGCCCGGGCGTTCGTCCAGTCGGGCCACACCGCGAACCCCGGCGTTGACCCCGAAAGCATCGCGCAAGTACGCTCGCCCTCGCTTCGCCGGGCTGGGCCGCCCGGGGCTTCGACAGTCAGGGGAGAGCATGCGGCAAGTGTTGTTGGGAACCCGATCTCGTCGAACGCTGGCGGTGACCCTCGTGCTGGTGCTCTCCGCCGTCTGCTCGAGCGCGCTCGCGGGCGACGTTCGCGGCACCCTCACGATCCCCAGCGACCTGGCGTCCATGACCCCGCCGATCGCCGACGCGGCCCTCGCGCGCGCTCGCTACTGGGAAGAGTGGAACGGCTTCCTCGACCCTCGACCCACGCGCCTCGATCCGAGCCGTGAGATCGCCGTGGTGCTCACCGGCGACGGACCTGTCTCCGAAGGCGAGCAGCCGCGCCTCCGGATGCAGAACGGGTCGCTCTCGCCGGCGACGGTCGTCGCCCGCATCGGCACCGGCTTCCAGATCCAGAACGACGACGGATGCTCGTACGAGATCTTCGCCGAAGGGCTGGAGGAGCTCTCGCCCGTCCAGACCGCGCCGGGCATGGCGCGCCCCATCACGGTCTCGACCGCCGGCCACTGGCCGCTCGCCGATCGCAATTACCCCCACGTGCACGGATACCTCCACGTCATCGCGGACCTCGTCGCGCGCGCTCAGGTCGAGCCGAACGGCAGCTACGTCTTCCACGACGTCGCGCCGGGCTCATACACGCTTCACGTCTTTCACGGCGATCACGAGGCTGCCTCGACGCCCGTCACCGTCGGCGACCAGCACGAGCTCGTCGTCCCCGCGATCCAAGTCCAGGCCGCCGCTCCTGCCGCCGCGCCCTGAGGAGACGAGACTAGATGCTCTTCACGCGTTTCTGGACCCTGATCCTGGTGCTCGCCGCAGTGGCCGGTCTCTCGACCGCCATGATCGGGGCCCACATCATCGACGAGCGGACCGACGACGAGGCTCGCACGGCCCTCACGCGCGACCGCTTCGAGCTCGAGACGATCCTCAAGCTCGACGCTCGGTCGCGTATCGACGCCATCGCGCCGCTCGCCGCGCAGGGCGACATCCGCACCGCGCTTCGCGAGGCCAGCGGCCGCGCAGCCGGGGCGGCCATCGACACGGCCGTCGCGACGCGGCTCCGCGTCCGGCTCGGAGAGCTCAACGCGCAGCTGGCGGAGATGGCGGGCGACCTCGTCTTCGCCGTCGACAAGGACGGCTTCATCGTCGCGCAGGTCGGCGGCGTGGCCCCGCCCGCGGGCGCTGGGCTCGGCGCTTTCCCGCTCGTCCGCCGCGCGCTCGACGGCTACGTCCGCGACGACGTCTGGGTCTACAACGGCGAGGTGTTCCGAATGGCGGCGCGGCCCGTCGTCGAGGGCGGCCAGTACGTCGGCGCGATCATTCACGGCAAGCGCGTCGACGACGCGTTCGCGCAGCGCCTCGTCTCGCGCCTCAGCGGCGCGAGCCTGGGCTTCTTCCTGCGCGACCAGGTCATCGCGAGCGCGATGCCCGAGTCGGTCGCCGGCGCCCCACGCCGGGACGATCTCGCGGCCCCGCTCGCCGAGGCGATCGCGACGGACGCGTTCGCGGCGGGAGACCTCTCGGAGCCGATGCCGCTGGCGACCGGCGGCGTCGCGGTGTACGCGCCCGTCATCGGCAGCGCGGCGCATGCGCATGTCGGCTACTCGCTGGGACGCCCGCGGCCGTTGCTCGGCTCGCCCTTGGCGATCCTGGATCTCGCGTCCGGCTCGGACTGGGCTTCGCTGCCCTGGCCGATGCTCGGCGGCGCAGCGCTCTTGCTCTTCCTGATCACCATGCTCTCGATCTGGCTGGAGCGGGACCGTCCGCTCGCCCGCTTCCGTGTCGCCGCCGACAAGCTCGGCAAGCGCGACATCGACCGCTTCGTCCCGCCGGAGTTCGGCGGCGCGCTCCGGACCGCAGCGGCCAGCATCAACGAGGCGCTCGACAAGGTGCAGGACCAGGCCGCGGCGGGCGCCGTCCGGCGAAGGGCCGCCGACCTCGACTCGATCCTCGGCAAGGCTCCCGAGAGCGCGTCGACACCGTTCTTCGGCTTCGCAGGCGACAAGGCCGGCGCTTCGAAGGACTTCGACCTTCCGATCGTGCCGCCGGCAGCGAGCCCCGCGAGCGCGCTCTCGCCGGCGAAGGCCATGGCACCGCCGCCGGCGCAGGCTCCCTCGCCGCCGCCCGCTCGGCCGGCCGCCCCGCCCGCGCCGTCCCCCGGCAGGCCCGCGCCAGGCCCGCCGCCCTCGTCGGTCCCGCGTCCTGGCTTGAAGTCAGCTGCCGAGTCGGCGCTCTCCAGCACGCTCATCGGCGTCGGGGCCGGCGCGACCGAGGGCGCCGGCATGGTGCAGGCGCAGGCCGCAGCGCGCTTCTCTCTCGGGCCGCCGCTCGGCGACGAAGACGACGACGACGGCGCGACGATGGTCGCTCGCGTCCCCGAAGAGCTGCTCAAGAAAGCGGGCAACAGCGAAGAGGCCGAGCAAGAGGCGCACTACCGCGAGGTCTTCGACCAGTTCGTGTCGACGAAGAAGCAGTGCAACGAGGCCACCTCCGGGCTGACGTTCGACAAGTTCGTCGTCACGCTGCGGAAGAACCGCGAGCAGATCGTCGCGAAGCACGGCGCGGCGAAGGTCCGCTTCACGGTCTACGTGAAGGAGGGGAAGGCGGCCCTCAAGGCGACTCCGATCAAGGAGTAGGGCTCACGGCGCGGGGCAGCTCTCCGCCGTCGTGACCGCGTGGAACGTCGCGTCCCCGGGGCACTGCAGCATGCAGGTCGAGCCTGCGCTGCAGTCCACGCCGCAGGGCGATGCCGCGCAGGTCAGGCTGCACGTCGCTGCGTCGGCGCACGTCGCGATCGTCCCGGCGCCTCCGTGGAGATCGCAGGTCGAGCGCGAGCAGTAGAGGACCGCCCTGTCGGCCGCCACCACGTCGCAGCTCGCGCCGTCCGTGCAGCCTGCCTCGCAGACGCTCCCGCAGTGCGCGACGCAGGCGTGCGCGGCGCACTGGAGGTGGCAGTTCGCCGCGTCGTCCCCGCAGACCACGACGGCCCATCCGCAGGCGCTTCCGTTCGGGCACGCGCAGCCGGAGGGGGAGCACGCGCACTCGTCCGCGCTGCACGTCGGCGCGTCGGGCGCGCCGCACGCGACCATCGAGAGGAGAGCGACCGAGATGCAGAGCCTGCGCGGATTCATTCGGACACCTGGCGTAGACGGTGGAGCACGTCGTCGAGCCGCGCCGCGGGCACGCTGACGCGCGTGGGCATCCCGCCCTGGATGTCGAGGAGCGCCAGCAGGTCGATCCCGCTGTCGAAGCGCGCCGCGATCGTGACGGTGGAGTCGTCGTGCACGAGGGCGACGCGCGCGCGCTCTTGGCCGAGCAGGAGGAGCACCGTCTTGTCGTAGCTCAGCGTGTTGCCGCGCGCGTCACAGATCGCGACGGCGCCGTCGATCGTGAACCTTCGGGCGAGCTCACGGGCGTTGTCCTCGAGCACGCGAGCGCCCTCGGCGGTGACCTCGAGCTCTCGGAAGAGGGCGACATCGGTCGCCCCGGTCGCGAAGTAGCGGACGATGAGGCCCTTCATCGCGTCGTCGCGGGGGCGAGCGCGGAGGGCGCGATCGATGACCAGCGCGCGCGGGCTCGGCGTGCCCATGCGGGTGTCGATGGCCCGCGCGTCGGCGTCGGCGCCGGGGTAGGGCTCGGTGCCGCCGCGTGCCCACTTCGCAGCCGAGGCGAGCCCGTCGAAGTCGCCGTGGCAGAGGATCGTGTCGACGGGACCGACGCGCGCGACGAGCGCCTCGTCGATGATCTCGGGGCACGCGCCGTGCTCGGCCTTCGTGCAGAGGAGGAAGCGCGGGTCTTCCGCGAAGCGCGCGTGGTAGTCGTGGTCGTGGTGGTCGACCCACATCGCGAGCCGCGTGCCGAGCCCGTCGATCAGCTTCTTGGTCACCTTCTCGAAGCTGGTCCCCGTGCCTTCGGCGGCGAACGCGATGTCGAGCACCACGACGCGGCCCTCCAGGTCTCGCGCGCTCGGGAGCTTGCGCGGCGTTCCGAATGCGAGCCGAGGAAAGGCCATCAGGCTGCACTCTCGACCCACGAGAGCGTCGATGCAAGGAGCGAAGCCAGCCGGTCGCCTTCGCAGCAGTGACGCGCGCGCGTCGGGACACCCGCTCCGTCAGGCGCGGCGCTGGATCAACGGATCTGGATCAACCCGAACGCAGCGCCCTGCGGATCGTCGCAGACCGCGAGGCGCGCGCCGTTCGGGAGCTCGACTGGATCGAGCGCAAGGCCGCCCGCCGCTCGAACCGTCGCGAGCGCCTCCGTGAGCGAGGCGGTCTCGAAGCAGAAGAGCCAATGGGGATGCACGCCCGGGCGATCGGCGATGTCGGAGATCATGCCCGCGCTCTCGGCGCCAGCCCTCCAGGCGAGCTCGCGAAAGGTGCCGTGCGCACCGAGCGCGCGCGGCTCGCCGAAGCTCCAGCCGAAGAGCTCGCCATACGTCGCCAGAGCGCGGGCCGCGTCTCTCGTGTTGAGCACGTACCACACGACATCGCTGGCTCCCCCACGGGCCGCTTCTGCCGCCGCTCCTTCGGGCGGCGTTCCCACCGCCACCACTGCACCCCCGGGATCACGGAGCACGGTGGCCTTGCCCCCATCGCTCATCGCGATCGTGGGGCCGAAGCGCTCTGCGCCGCGCTCCACGAACGCGATGGCCGTGGCCTCCAGATCCTCGACGGCGATCCGACCGAGCCAGTGGGGCCGTGCACCGCGCGCGAGCGCCTGCTCGTGCAGAGGCCAGATCGTCATGCGGTCGTGGCCGAAGACCCTGGTGTAGAACGCGCGCGCCGCAACCGCGTCGGTCGTGCGCAGATCGAAGCGACAGAACGCGCTCGAGCTCGTCATCGCGGGAACGCTACACGGCAGAGGAGCGCTCGCCAAGACGAGCGAACGTTGCCGATGTGCGCGTGCTCAGCGGTCGGCGCGCACGATCTTGTCGGGCGGGAGCTGTGCGTGACACGCCTCGAGCGCGCGGCCGACGGCCTCGAGGTCACCGCCGTCGAACGTGATCTTCACGCTGTACTCGGGATCGCCGATGCGCGGATAGCTCCCGATGCTCACGCCCGGGTGCTCTCTCTCGATGCGCTCGAGGAGTCCCGCGATCTCGCCCTCGTCGCACCAGGTGTAGAGCGCACGCGAGTAGAAGGGCGCGCCTGCGCCGATGCGATCGCGGACGAGCTCGAACTTGAGCCGGAAGATCTCCGGCACGCCCGGCATCACGAACACGTTCTCGACGCAGAGGACGGGCCACGGGATTCGCACGCTCGCGATGAACTCCGCCCCTTCGGGCAGGTCGGCCATCCGGAGGTGGCCCTCCGTCGTCCTCGGACCGAAGTGCGCGCGGATCAGGCTCTCGATCCTCGCGTCGCGTACGAGCGCGACGCCGAAGGCCTTCGCGATGGCAGGGACCGTCACGTCGTCGTGCGTCGGGCCTACGCCGCCGCTCGTGATGACGAAGTCGTGGCTCTTGCGGAGAGCGTTCACGTCGGCCGCGATCACGGCCGGGTCGTCCGCACAGACGACCACTCGCTTGAGCGCGATCCCGAGCGCGAAGAGCTCCCGCGCCAGGTAGACGACGTTCGCTTCCTCGACCTTTCCGGTGAGGATCTCGTTGCCGATCACGAGGACGGCGGCGGAGCGGGTCACGGGTCCTCCTGTCCCGGAGCTTCGGCCGGGTCTACCGAATCCTACGGCCGACACCCTGCGCTCGTCGAAGATCTGGCCGAGGTGACACGCCGTGGGCGGCGAAATAGAGTGGCGCCATGCTGCGCCCCTCGCTCCTCCTCGCCCTCGCCCTCGCCCTGACCGTCGCCTGCAGCGGCGAGGAGCGGCATCGGCCTCGCGGCGCCGCGGCGCCGGACCCGTCCGCGCCCGAGCCGCCGGCGCTCGAGGTCGAGGTCCTCCCAGCTTCTCGCTCGGTGCGCTTCACGACGGAGGACGGTGTCGAGATCGTCGGCACTCTCCAGCCGGCCGCGCACGCGGACGCCCCGGCCGTGGTGCTCCTCCACCAGCTCGGCTCGGACCGGAGCGAGTGGGCCCCGCTGCTCGAGCGGCTCCACTCTCAGCCGTCGTTGACGACGCTCGCGATCGACATGCGCGGTCACGGAGAGAGCACCCAGAGCGCGAGCGGTGCCCTCGACTGGCACGCCTTCGATACGGATGCATGGGCCCGGGCCCGCCTCGACGTCCGGGCCGCGCTCGCGTTCCTGCGCAGCGACGACTCCGGCGTTCGGCCAGAGCGCTTTGCGGCCGTCGGCTCGAGCATCGGGAGCTCGGCCGTCATCGCCGCGGCGGCCGAAGAGCCGGCGCTCACGACGCTCGTCACGCTCTCACCCGGCCGCGCCTACCACGGGTTCGACGCGATCACGCCCGCCATCGGCCTCGGCGATCGCGCGATCCTCGCGATCGTCGCCGCCGAGGAAGCCGACAGCGTCGACACCGCCGAGGCCTATGGCCGCATCGGGCACACGCCGGCGGTGGTCGTGCCGGGGAACGCTCACGGCGTCGCGCTCTTCGCGCTCGATCCGAGCACGGTGGATCGCACGGAGGGCTTCCTTCGCGAGCACCTCGGTGCGCCGCGTCCCGGTCTGAGCGTTCCCGTCGTCCAGCCTGAAGCGCCTCCGAGCGACGCGCTTCAGCCGGACTGATGTCGGCTCTCGCGTCCTTGCTCCGTGCGTCTCGTGCGTGCGTCGTGCTGACGGGTGCGGGCGTCTCGACCGCGTCGGGGATCCCGGACTTCCGTGGCGATCACGGGCTCTGGACGCACGAGGACGCTGCTCGCGTCGCGAGCCTCGAGGGGTTTCGGCACGACCCGCGAGGCTTCTACGCGTTCTGGCGAGACAAGTTCGGCCTGCTCGCCGATGCGCAGCCGAACGCTGCGCACATCGTGCTCGCCCGCCTCGAGGCGCGCGGACTGGTGCATGCGATCGTCACGCAGAACGTCGACGGCCTTCACCAGGCGGCCGGCTCGCGTGAGGTCCTCGAGGTCCACGGCCGGTTCCGAACGGCGCGCTGTCTCACGTGCGGGCGTCGCTACGACACGCGCGCGTTCATCGCCGGTCTCCACGCAGGCGAGGAGCCTCGGTGCGAGCTGTGCAGCGGGCTCGTGAAGCCCGACGTCGTGCTCTTCGGCGAGCCGCTCGACGCGGACTTCGATCGTGCGCGCCGGGCGGTGTCCACCACCGACCTGCTCGTCGTGGTGGGCACCTCGCTCGAGGTCGCACCGGTCTCCGATCTCGTTCCGCTCGCGCTCTCCCACGGCGCGAAGGTCGTCATCGTGAACCGTGAGCCCACTCCGTACGACGACGACGCGGATGCGGTCCTCGATGGTGACCTCGTCGCGCGCATGAAGGAGCTCGCGACGGAGCTCGCCATCGCGCTCTGAAGGTCCGACCAAATACTTTGGTCAGATCCCTTCGACTGAGAGAAATTCCCAGCGCTTCACGCTGGGAAAAGACAAGGCGCGACCATTGTTGGTCACGCCTCGACTCCAGGCTCTCTCGATCATTCCGTCCAGGCGCTGGCGTCTCTGGCCGTGAGCATCGCGAACAGGATCGCGTTGCCGATCTCGAGGCCGCTCAGGAAGCGGCGCGTTCTTCCGTCGTCCCTGACGACGCCGAAGCGATGCGCCGTTCCGTAGAGCGCGACGAAGAGCTCGCGATCGCCCTGAGCGCGCGCGGCACCGAGGGCAAACCCGGTCGCCGCGACGCCGACCCCGAAGATCACGGGCCCCGAGTCGACGTCGCCGCCGCCGGTACCGTCCGCGTGCTCGCGGATCCCGTCGACGCCGAGCACGCGCGCGTGACCGACCTCCGACAGCGCGTGCTCGAGGTCGCGCGAGAGGCTCGGTGCGGCGAACGAGAGGAAGTAGCTCGCGATCGCCGTTCCGGATCCGCGCCCGCGATCGCGCCACTCACCGCTCTCCGGATCGGCGGCCTGCACGAGATATCCGTGCGGGTCGAGATAGCGCGCGCGAACCGTCCGCTCCCACGCCGTCACGAGCCCGGGGACGGGCCGTCCGAGCGCGTGGGCGCGCAAGCCGATCGCGCCGATGCAGGCGGCGACGTCGGCGGGATAGGCCTCGCCCGGATAGGTCTCGATGAGGCCGTGGGGCGCGCTCGCGATGCGGCGCTCGAGCGCGTCGACCAACCGGTCGTGGAGCGGCGCTTCGGGCATCGAGGGGTCGAGCGTCCGGAGCATCGACATGGCGAGCGCGAGATACCCGAGGTAGGCGTGGCCGTTCGCGCCGCCGAGCGACTCGTCCGCGAGCCCATCCTCTCGCCACGCGCTCGTCCCGAACGCGCGCAGCTCGGGCGAGAGCATGCGCTCGATCGCCGTTCGCATCGCGGTCGTGTGCCGCGCTGCGCGATCGGGATCGCCGAGCGCCACCTGCCCGAGCCCGAGCACGTCCATCTCGAGCGTCACGAGCGCCCACTCACCATCGAAGCGCGAGCTGCCCGTCGACACGGAAGGCGCGCCTGGATCCTCGGCGAGCGCGTCGAGCGCCGCCTCCGAGAGACGGCGCTGCATGGCGCGATCGCCGTCGAAGAGCCGATCGCCATCACCCCCGGCCGAGGTCAGCGCGACTGCGATCGCGACGACCACCGCGAGGCTGCCGGCGACCCACGCAAGGCGGCGCGCGCGGCCGCGTCGCGCCGTGCTTCGTGGCGTGTGGTCCGGCCCGGCGATGGCCGGCCCGCGTCAGTACTCGGCGCGGAAGAGCTGCTGCCCGAGGAGCAGCATGCTGCCCGACGGCACGAGCGAGGGGACGAGGATCCGCAAGAACGTGCCGTTCGAGCTTCCCACGTCCGTGATCATGAGGCGGCCGGCCTCTTCGTGGAGGCGGCAGTGCAGGCCGGAGACGTAGCCGTCGTCCGGGAACAGGATGTCGCCACGCTCGCGGCCCAGGTGCAGCCCGCCGGCCGGGATCGTGTAGCAGTTGCCGTTCGTCTCGCGTCCGATGATCAGGCAGATGCGCCCGATGAGGCCCGCGTTCGGGCTCCCCATCAGCTCGACACCGTCCACCATCGGGGGCGTCGCGAGCCGCTCGAAGCGGATGATCTCCTGGCCGATGCGGAAGATCGAGCCGTCCCGAACCTCCTGCGGACTGTCCGCAGCGATGCGCAGGTAGACGCCGTTCAGGCTTCCGAGGTCTTCGACCGTCAGCCCATCCGCACCGAAGGTGAAGGTGGCGTGCTGCGGCGAGAGGTACGAGTCGCTGGCGAAGAGCCCGCCCGCCTCGCGGCCGATCTCCGTGCGCTGGCCGAGCGCGAACGAATCGCCCTCCGAGCCATCCGCCCGGATGAGCACGAGGGTGCCGCGCTGCCCGCCGACGAGCGCCGCAGGAGCCGCCGGAGCGACCGCGGGCACGGACGGCATCACGCCGGTCATCGGCGCACCGCACGTTCCGCAGAACTTGAAGCTCGGGTTGTTCATCGACCCGCAGTTGCCGCACTTCAGGTCTGCACCTGCACCTGCGGGCGCCGCAGCTGCCGCGGATGGCGCAGGGGGAGGTGGCGCTGCCGCGACGGGCGCAGCAGGCCCGCCGCCGAAGCCACTCGAGGGCGCTCCGAACCCGCCGACCGGCGCGGGCGCTCCGAACCCGGGCGCAGGCGCAGGCGCTCCGAAGCCGGCGGGCGCGGGCGGAGGCGCTCCGAAGCCGGGCTGCGGCGCACCGAACGCCGGGCGCGGGGCGGGGCTGAAGGCGCCTCCCCCGGCGGGCGTGGACGGCACGCCCGCGGGCGGCGTGGGCGCAGTGAAGCTCTTGGGGGCGTGCGCGGCATCGCGCGGGAGCTCCGCTCCACAGCCCAGGCAGAACTTGTAGTGGTCCTGGTTCTCCTTGCTGCAACGGGGGCAGACGATCACCGGAGGCTCCTCGAGTACGCCCGACGACGCGGGAGTGAAATCTGACCTCGCGCCCATCCGACCGACGTGGACGCGAAGCGGTCTGGGTTTCCCCAGTCGCGGCGCGACGATAGCCGTCTCCCGCGCGTGGGGTCAAGCCATGCGCGCCCCTGGTCGGAGACGACCGCACGCGCTGCTTTCCCAGGCCTGGCGGTTCCCCTACACTCGCCCTGCTCGGGGTCCGACGTTCGGTCCCCATCGACGACCATGGCCGACGCGCTCCCGAAGACTGGTGGTGCGCCCGACCCCAAGCGCTCGGGCTCGGACGAGAGCGATCGCGCGCCTGCCGCCCCCGATCCGCTCATCGGCACCCTGATCGCCGAGAAGTTCGAGGTCCTCGCGCTGATGGGCGAGGGCGCGATGGGGCGCATCTATCGGGCCCGCCACATCGCGCTCGACCGGATGGTCGCGATCAAGGTCCTCCACAAGCACCTCGGGGGCGAGGATCGGGTCGCCAAGCGCTTCCATCGCGAGGCCAAGGCCGCGAGCCGTCTGTCTCACCCGAACTCCGTTCAGATCATCGACTTCGGGCGATCCGGCGACGGTCTGCTCTACATCGCGATGGAGCTCCTCGAGGGGGAGGACCTCCAGACGATCCTCGACCACGACTACCCGCTGTCACCAAAGCGCATCGCGAGCCTCCTCGTGCCGAGCTTGCGCGCCGTGGAGGAGGCGCACCGCGCCGGGATCATCCATCGCGACTTCAAGCCCGACAACATCATCGTGTTCTCCGATCGAACCGGTCGTGAGCACGTGAAGGTCTGCGACTTCGGGATCGCGAAGATCCTCGACGGCGAGGGCAACTCGATCACGGTCGACGGCTTCGTCTGCGGGACGCCGCAGTACATGGCGCCCGAGCAGGCGCGCGGCGACGAGATCGATCATCGCGTCGACGTGTACGCGGCGGGCGTCGTGCTCTACCAGATGCTCGCGGGGGTCGTGCCCTTCGGAGGCGACACGGCGCTGGGGATCATCACGCGGCACCTCACCGACGTCCCCGTGCCTCCTCACGAGCGTGTGCCGGAGATGGGCGTCCCGCTCGCGCTCGAGGTCATCGCGCTCAAGGCGATGAGCAAGGATCCTGCGGGCCGCTTCCAGAGCGCAGGAGAGCTGGGCGACGCGATCGAAGAGGCCGTGCTCGCGCTGGGCGCCGACGCCGCGGAGAGGCTCGGCCACGGGCACTTCAACGTCGACCGCGCGACGAAGGAGCGTCGGCGGGACGGCGAGGCGACCGCGCGCACCCTCATGACGCCTCGCACGGAGGCACCTCGCAGCGCGATGTGGATCCGCGTCGCCGGTGCGGCGGCCGTGCTGCTCGGGCTCACGGCCATCTACGTCGCGGTCCAGGCGCCCGAAGGCCCCGCGCCTGCACCGCCGAGAGTGGACGTGCCGCGCGTGCACGTGGATGAACCTGACCCGCCGGTCGTCCCCGAGATCCCGCCCGAGCCTCCCGTTCTCCTCCTCGCTCCGCCCGAGGAGCCGCCAGTCGTCGAAGACCCGCCGGTCGAGCCCGGTGTGACGCCGCCGAGCACGCCCATCGTTCGGGAGCGCCCACCGCGCGCCGATCCCTCCCCGCCGTCGGTGCCTGCGCCGCTGGTCGCGTCGGATGGGCGAACCGAGGGGCAGCGCGCGTTCGACGAGGGTCGTCGTCTCTTTCTCGCGAACGACGTGCGCGGCGCGATCGCCCGCTTCGAGGACGCAGCGCGCCTGATGCCCGCCAGCGCCGAGGTCCAGAAGCAGCTCGGACGGGCCTACATGCGCGGTGGCGACGTGGATCGGAGCGTCGCTTCGTATCGACGCTACCTCGTGCTCGCGCCGGACGCTCCCGATCGAGCGATCGTCGAGGGCATCATCGGGCAGCACTGATCGAGCAGCGTGATCGGACGGCGCTGAGCGGACGGTGCTGAGCGGACGGCGCTGAGCGGACGGCGCTGAGCGGACGGCGCGGAGCGGACGGCGCTGAGCGGACGGCGCTGAGCGGACGGCGCGGAGCGGACGGCGCTGAGCCTCTCGGCTCGGAGGCTCAGTGTGACGTCTGGACGTCGACGTCGAGCGTGAACGGTCCCGCGTTGCCGCTCGAGTACCCGTCCACGAAGACGAAGTACGTCCCGGGATCGAGCTCGGTCGTGAGCATCGAGTGGCGGTTGTCACCCGCGTCGTCGCTACAGCCGAGCTCGGTGTTCATGTCGGTGCAGTCGCTCCGGACGTAGACCGCGCCGTCCCAGCCCGTCTGCTCGCTCGTGATCGTGACGGCCGAGCGGCGCCTGATCACGAGCCGATAGATGAGGTCCGGGCTGTTCGCGCCGCCGGCGCAGGTCGCCTGGAATCGATCGGTCGAGCCGCTGGTGTCGCCGGTGATCTGCGTACCGGGGTGGATGAGCGGCGCCGACCGGCACGACGCCTCGAGCGCACCCAGGTCGTCCAGCTGGAGATGAAGCGTGGCGGCGCCGAACGAGTTCTGATCGGCGCCGTCGATGACGAGGTAGTAGGTCCCCGCGGTCAACGTCTGGTCGATCGGCGTGCCGCCTCGTGCGTCGAGGCAGACCACCTCGGTGGTCGCGTCGCCGCACGTGCGCTGGATGTACATGATGGGCGGGAACTCGGCGCTGCTGAAGCTCGCGCGGACGCGCGTGCGCGTGCGGACGTCGAGCCGGTAGACCAGATCGGGTGCGCCTGCGCCGCCGCAGCTCCCCGACACGTCGTCGCCCGCCGTGAACGTGTCGGCCGCGAGATCGGCGCCCGGCGTGATCGCAGCAGCGGAGCCGCAGGTGTCGCCTGCCGTGCCGCTTCCGGTCGCGGGGATCATCTCCGCGGCGATCGAGTAGTCACCGCTCGCACCTTCGGAGAAGCCATCGGCGTAGACGAAGTACCGACCCGGATCGACGGTCGCCGTCAGCAGCGAGTGTCGTGTGTCCTCGAAGTCGTCGTTGCAGGCGATCTCGGTCGACCCGTCCGCACAGGTCGAGCGCATGTACAGGGCGCCGTCGTACGTGCTCTGCATGCGGACCCGGACGCGCGAGCGCTGCGTGACGTCGAGCGAGTACACCCGGTCGGGTGAGCGGGCCTGACCCGCGCACGAGGCCTCGAAGTAGTTCGCTTCGCCGACCGTCGTCCCGGCCAGCGGCGCCCCGGGGGCGAGCGGCACGGCGCCGCCGCAGACCTCACCGATCGAGCGCATCGGCGTCATGGCGAGGTTGACCTCGTACTGACCCATACCCGAGCCGTATCCATCGACGACCAGGTAGTAGAGGCCCGGGTCGAGCGTGGCCTGGACCTCGGAGCGCGACGTCGTCGGTGCGTCGTCGTTGCACGCGAGCTCGGCCCGCGTCTCCCCGCAGGCTCCGAGGAGGACGAGCGCGCCGTCGTACGTGGAGTTCATCACGGCGGTCACGAGCGAGCGCTGCTCGACCACGAACTGGTAGACGTGCTCGGGGGCGGTGCCGCCATAGATGCAGCTACCCGAGATCACCGCGTCGCCGTCCGTCGTGTCGCCGCGGCGCGGCTCGGCGGTCGTGAGCTCGTAGGGCTCGTCACAGGTCCCGGGCCCGCCGTGCGGGGGTCGCGTCGCGACGGTCGGTGTGCTCGGGTAGCCGTACTCGGGCGTGTACGGAGTCGCGCCCGACGGGGCGCCCGACCAGGAGCTGACGAGGTATTCGCCGCTGCCGCGCTGCATCCGCACGGCGATCCGGTAGGTGCCGGGGTACTGCGGGCAGAACTGCACCGACGCCTGGCCGTCCTGGGTCGTGTCGTGCGCGACCTCGGTGCCGCCTTCGTCGAGGATGACCACGTCGAGGTTTGCGACGCCGCCGCTCCCGAGCCCCACGATCATGTAGCACTGCCCGGGCTCGAGCCGCGCCTCGACGCGTGCCTCGCCGCCTTCGGGGAGAGAGCCTTCGCTGATGGCCCCGGTCTGGCTCATCCCCATGACGGCGAACGAGTTGTGGAGCGTCACGTAGCGTGAATCCATCGACAGCGATCCGCCGCAGCTCGCGAGAAAGAGGAGCGAGAGAGCATGGATCCGGAAAGAGCGCATGGGGCCTCGTTGGCGCACGACTCGGCGCCGAGCGCAGCCTAGTACGGTGGTCGTTTTTGCGCTCGCGCGGGTCTGTGTGCGCTCGCCGCGCGGGCGCTTCCTGCGCTCGCCGCGCACGCAGCGCCGAGAGAAAGCTGCGCGGCGAGCGCCGAGAGAAAGCCGCGCGGCGAGCACTACGTAGGAGGCGACCTTCGGTCCTTGCTCGCCTCGGCCGGGCCGCCGCAGTGCGGGCAGTTCAAGAGCTCCATCGGGAAGGGACCGTTGCAGTACGCACAGAAGACGCGGCCCGCGATGCTGTTCGGGTCGATGAGCTTCATCTCCGGATAGAACTGCTCGAGCTCCGCGCTGCTCATCCGATCGTTCTCGGCAGCCGGTGACCAGACCACCTCGAGCGCCACCATCTGCTGCGCGTTGAGCGTGCCCCGATCGCTCAGCGCGTTCCGGATCTGCGCCGCGTCCGGCACGTTGAAGCCCTGCACCGGACGACGCGTCGCGAGCACGATGGTCACCACGACCGTGCCCTTGCCCTCGTCGGCGCGCGCTCGCATCTCGGGCGTGGCCTGCTCGGTGAGCTGACCCGCGTTGCCCCGGACGAGCTCGGTACGGAAGCGCGAGCGCGCCTCGTTGGCGAGCTGCTGGAACACGCTCTGCGCCTGCTGCGGCGCGTGGCTGCCCTGATCCTTGTAGGCCGCGTAGAGCCAGGAGATCTCGTTACGGCGCAGCGCGAGCACCGTCTCGTTGAGCAGGTTCGTGAGCCCCTGTGGGCTGCGCGTGTCGCCCGTCTGCGCGAGCTGCAAGAGATGCTGCTGCAGCTGCGCTCGCGCGCGCCAGTCGAGGCCGATCGAGAGCTGGCTCACGTGCATGGCGTTCGGGCCCATGTACCCGCCGCCCATCCCCCCGCCGGCCGGCATCCCGCCCGGAGGAGCGAAGCCCTGCGGCCCCATGTTGATCGGGCCGCTCATCAAGCTCGTGCCGTTGCGCCGGTTCTGGATGACCATCACGACGAGCACGAAGCCGATGATGACGATCACGCAGCAGACGCCGGTGCAGCCGAGCCCACCGCCACCACGGCCGGAGTAGCCGCCGCCGGAGTAGCCGCCACCGGAGTAGCCGCCGCCGCCCCAGTCGCTCGACCCGCTCGAGCCCCAGTCGCTCCCGCCGCCGCCGCCGCTGCCCCAGTCGCTCCCGCCGCCGCTTCCGCCGCTGCTGAAGTCGCCGCCGCCGAAGCTGCCGCCCGTGCCTTGCGCCTCTGCGAGGGACGCAGCGAGCAACGGAGAGAGCTGGAGGAGCAGGAGGAACGCGAGGAAGGTCGCGCGCGCGAGGTGCCCGAGTCGGCTCATGCGCGCGAGGATACCTCAGACTCGCGCGCGGGATGCGACTCCGAGCAGTCCCGCCTCGATCACATCAGCGGATCGAGGTTCAGGCCAGCTGCATACGCGTAGCTGACGAACGCATCGAAGCCCGAGACCACCAGGCTCACGTCCTGTGTCGCCTGTAGCGTGTGGTAGCCGTCGTTCTGCACGCCGTCCTCGACGCGCACGTTCGGAACGCCGATGACGTCCGGAAAGGAGAGCTGGCATCGATAGACCAGCCAGTCCTCGGGCGGGTCGTCTCGACCATGAACGCCGTCGGCAGCACCCGAGGTGCACGCGAGCGGATCGAGCGGTTGCCCGTCGAGGAGGATCTCTGCGTTCGCCGGCGCGACGATCGTGACGAAGTCGAACGCATAGAACGAGGGCGTGAGGAACACGTAGTCGCGCCGATACTGACCGATGGGCGGGACCGCGAGGAGCGAGGGATCGCCGCCCGGATAGATGTTCGCGATCCCCGTGGCCTGCTGGCTCGCCATGACCTGGACCACACCGAGGCGGTGGTCGGCCTCCATGAAGAAGTCCTGGTCGGCTTGGATGATCAGGCTCTCGTACTGCTGGAGCTCGAAGTAGTCGGGCCCGGGGAACGGGATGCTCGTGGTGACCGTCGTCGTCCCCTCTTCGACCGCGACGACGCGCACGTACTCGGGCTCGTTGAAGTCGCCCACGCTGTCGGCCGTGACGAACGCCGCGTTCAGCGCCGTCGAGCGCGGCGGCGTGCGTCCGATGAAGAAACGAAGCCCCAGCGTGTTCGTCGGGAAGAGCTGCTCTTCGAGATGGTCCGCGCAGCACTGACGGTTGGCGATGTCGTCGAACCGGGGCGCATCCGAGGCCTCGCTGCCGGTGAAGACGGACACCCCACCATTGGAGGTGATCACCGTGCCGGTGAAGTCGCCGTTGAAGCCGTGCGTCTCGAGGTTGATCACGTCGAACGTGCCCATGTCGAAGTCGAGGACGCGTCCGGCGGCGAGCGGGCCCGGGAACGCGCCGAGCCCGACCACCTCGCGCACGAGGCTGCCGAGGGTGATCGTCACGTGCTGGTTCTCGGTCGTGCCCACCACCGTGAGGAACGCGCGCAGGTCCTCGTCGGTGGTCGTCGAGTCGAAGTCCTCCGCTGGGTCGGTCGAATTCGCGATCGTCTGCGGCCAGCTCACGACCACGTAGTCGCGCCCGATCGCCGAGGTCGGCAGGAGCAGCGACGCGTCGTTCGAGAACACGCCGACGTTGTCGAGCGGGTTGAACTGGTACGCGATGATCGGGATCGAGGAGCGGATCCGGTACGCGTTCGGCGTCAGCGCCGAGTGCGTGCCGTCGTTGAGGCCGCGCGCCATCGGCGCGTTCCGGCAGCGGCAGTCGGTCGCGCCGCCGCCCGGGGACACGCCGCCGGCGCAGTAACATCCCTCGCCGTCGCCGCACGTCGCCGAGCTCCCGCACGTGGCGAAGCTCGACGAGCCGTCGACCTCTCGGCGCGGGAGGGTGAAGACCTCGAGGTCACCGGGACCGATCGTGACCCGCTCGATCTCCCTCGGCACCGAGGCTTCACCGAAGCCGGACGTGTCGACCTCGACCGTCACCTCGGTGGGTGTCGCGCCCGGGTTCGAGACGACGACGGCGTATTGCTGGGAAGACGCATCGCGCCCGGCGCCGATCGCCGCGTTGTCGAGGTCGACCGCGAAGAACTCGCACCCGAGGTAGCTCCGCTCGCGGATCGCCTGCTCGCACAGGTTGACGCACGCGCCGTCACGGCACGTGAAGCCCATCGTGATGTCGCAGGTCTCGAGCACGGTCGAGCTGAGGCCGTCGTGCGCGCACATCACCACGTCGTTGCCCTCGCAGAGCTGCGTGTCGGGCACGCAGTCCACGCACCAGAGCTGGTCGACGCAGATCTGCCCCGTCGCCGCGCAGTCCACGCGAACTGGCTCCAGGAACTCGCCGTTGGCGACGCACGTGCTGTGGACCTCGCCCTCGCAGGCTTCGGTCTCGATGGTCACGCAGCGAAAGCCGCCGTCCATCGTCGGGTCGAAGCCCGCGTCGCGGTTCTCGTGCGTGATCTCGCGCGTGCACGACGGCAAGAGAGCCGTGCCCGCGGCCAGAAGGAGCGAGACGAGCCGAAGCGAAGATCTCATCGAGGCCTCACGTGAGCGTCCTGGTCGGCGGACCGGCGACCAGGCGCCGATCCGAGCCCCCCGTCAGAGCTCGCTCAGGAAGTAGTTGTACGAGTAGTGCGACCAGTAGCGCTGGTTCAGATGGTTGTACGTGAACGTGTCGAAGTCGAAGCCCGGGATCGTCACCGCGTAGACGACCCACGTGATGTAGCCGCCCGCGATGTCCTCGATCATGGGGATGCTCGACAGATCGGGGATCGGCGCCTCGGTCACGTCGCCCGGCAGGAACATGCGCCACGCCGGGTTACCGTCGCCGCCGACCATCAGGAGGATGTGATACGAGGGCGTCGGGCCGCCGGACTCCTGCCAGCGCAGGACGCGGTCTTCGGGGATCCGCTCGCTCGCGGCCGGGGAGATGGCATCCGGGATCCCGAGGAAGTCGGACAGCGTCACGACCTCGTCGACCGCGGTCACGCCGTTCTCGACGACGAAGGTGTACGGGGGGCCGTCGTAGGCGCTCGTGTACCCGGCGATGATCCGGTACCGACCGTCCTCAAGCGAGCCCTGGAGCGCGGGCTCACCCACGAACGTGAAGGCGCGCGCCATGTCGCGGCGACGGATGCTGTCGAAGTCCGTGCCGTTCACGTTCCGGACGATGACGCCCTCGCCGCCGAGGTCCATGTAGGCCTGGAGATAGAAGCGATCCGGCTGACCGTCGACCTGGTCGGGCAGCGCGCCCAGCTCGGTCTGCAGCGTGTGATCGAGCGGGATGTCCATGATGATGTCGACGCCATTCGTCGTCTCGCCCGGGCTCGCCAGGACGCTCCGCGTGACTCCCATGACGTAGGGGATGAACTGTGCGGTCATCGTGTTCTCGAGCCCGGCGAGCGCGTACACCGCGAGGCCCGCGGGCCGCGCGAAGATCATGTACGGGTAGCCGCGGCGATCGGCCGGCGGCTCCGTCTCGACCACGCGCTGGATAGCGCCTCCGAGCGTCGGATCCGGGTTCGGCGCACCGACGTCGGCCTGCGTCGTGTAGACGTACGCGACGCGCACCCAGCCGGTGCGGGGCCTCGGGATGTTGTCCCAGGGGTTCGCGGCGTACTCGAGAGGACCGTTCCAGACGAGGTCGCCGGCGACGAAGGCGCCGTTCCGTCCGCGGCCCGCCGGGGGCATGCCGCCCTCGCCGCACATCGGGTCCTGCCAGGGCACCAGGAAGACCGTGGCGTTCTGTGCATCGAACGCGACGATGGACGTCCGCTCGTAGCAGTGCTTCGAGATGTGGACGGTGCTCTGCCCGACCAGATCGCTTCCAGAGAAGGTGATCTGCCCGAGCGAGTCGGTGAAGCCCTGGTGGACGGTCGCGAGATCCTCGCCGACGATGGCGAACGCGTTGTCCACGGGAAGCCCGCTCGATCCGTCGATCACGGTCACGTTGATGGTGCCGTTCGCCGGGCCACCACCGAGGCCGCCCGAGAAGGGGTCGGCCGTGTCGTAGTAGGTGTAGGCGTTGACGGCGACGGTCTCGCTCGCGTCGGCCGCGCGCACGACGGTGACGCTCACGGTGCCGGCCGAGGTCGCGGGCGATCGGCAGGTGATGCGCGTCGCCGAGACCACCATGACGTCGCTGCACGGCGTGCGACCGAAGAGGACGGTGTCGCCCGCCTCGAACGCGGTGCCGGAGCCGACGATGTTCACGAACGTTCCGCCCGCGACCGAGCCGCGGTTCGGATCGACGCTGAGAACGTCGTACATATACGCGTCCGGAAGCGTGAACGTCGCATCGCCGACCGTGACGCTCACGTCGACGGTGCCGACGTCGCCCGCGGGCACGACGACCTGGAGCCGCCGCGAGTCGATCAGCGTGTGGTCAGCGGGCTGGACCGCGTGCGAGTCGAACGTGACCTGCGAGAGATCGTCGAAGCCCGCGCCGCGGAGGATCGAGATGTTTCCGCCGACGAAGGGCCCATGGTCGGGCACCAGGCGCATGATCGTCAGCTCGCCGACGCCGATGCCGCTGTCGCTGAACGACTGGCCCGCGTCGTCACCCGGGCCCGTGTCGCTCGCGCCGACCTCCGGCGTCTCGATCTGCGCGCCGCCTCGGTCGCAGCCTGCGCCCGCGAGGGCGAGCATCGACGAGAGGATCAAGAGGGAGAAGTTCGTGGAGCCGAGTCGTGTCGCCATGTCGCTCATCCTCGGTCGCGCGGCGGCGACCTCCCGTTCACGCTGTCAGCCCGTTCACGCTGCCAGGTCACGCCCCCAGAGCTGCCCTCGGAACCGAAAAGCACCATTGCCGCTGCGAGAACGAGAAACGCAGCGGCGGAAGGCCAAAAAGCGACGAATCGCCGGGAAATGGCTCCCTCGCGAGTATCGGGGGAACCTTGGCGAAGTCAAGCACGTGCCGGGCCGACGCCGATGGGCGCGCCATGGCACAAACACGAACCGATGAACCTGCTCCGCATCGTGCTCAGCGACCTCCACCTCGGCACGGGTGTCCGACGTGGTGAGCCGAACCCCTTCGAGGACTTCCGGCACGACGAGGAGCTCGCAGACCTGCTCTCGCACTACGAGCGCGAGCTCGGCGATACGCCGCTCGAGCTCGTGTTGAACGGGGATATCTTCGATCTCCTCAAGGTGAAGATCGCGGGCAAGTGGCCGATCGAGGTCACGGACGCCATCGCGACCGAGAAGCTGAGGCAGTGCCTCGACGGGCATCCGCGGTTCGTCCGGGCGCTCCGAGACTTCCTCAAGCGGCCGTCGCGCCGCATCGTCTTCGTGCCCGGAAACCACGACCTCGACATGGTGCTGCCAGGGCCCCAGGAGCTCTTCCGCCGTTACGTCGCTGGCGGGGTTCCGCCCGATCGCGTGCACTTCGTGACGGAGAGCGACACGTACTATCTGCCGGACGGCATCCAGATCCGGCACGGCCATCAGTTCGAGCGAATCCACCGCGTCGACTACCGGCGACTGACCCGGAAGCGGCGCGATGGGACCGAAGTACTGGATCTCCCTTGGGGAAGCCTGTGGATCCTCGACGTCATGAACCCGGCGAAGGAGGAGCGCAGCTACGTCGACCGCATCCAGCCGCTCGGCCGCTACTTGATGGCGTCGTTCCTCTTCGACACGAGCTTCGTGCTCCGATTCCTGTGGCGATCGACGCTGTACTTCTTGCGGCGTCGCGTCTTCAGTATCGGAGCGTGGCGGAACCGCCTCGTTCGGCTGCCCGAGATGCTGCGGGAGGACATCGTCGCGCTCGGCGGCTTCGATCAGGCGGCCATCCGAGAGCTGCGCAAGCTGCGAGGCGTGACGCATCTGATCATCGGCCACAGCCATGGCCCGCGTTTCTTGACGATCGAGGGCGGCAAGGTGCTGGTGAACACCGGGACCTGGATGAAGATGATCAACCTGGACGTGAGCCACTTGGGGCAGGACAGTGGGCTGACGTACTGCACGATCGCGTACGACGACGGAAGCCCTCCGCACGTGTCGCTCAACCGCTGGCACGGGCCACGACGGCCCTACGAGGTGGTGCCCCATGCCGATTAGCTCCTCCTTGCGAAGCCTCGCTCCGAGCCTTCGCCTCTTCCCCGCGTTCCTCGCGATCGCGTGCGCACCGGCGCCGCCGCCGCCCGCGCCGCTCTACGATGCAGGTCCCGTCGACGCGTCGCCCTGCCCGGAGTGCCCCGACACCGGGCCGATCGTCATCAGGCACGATGCCGGACAGGACACGGGCCCCGCCGTGGATGCGAACGTCGACGCGCCCGGTGTGAACGCGGCCGGCGCGGACGCAGGCGGCGCGCTTGCGATCACCGTCGACGGCGCCCTCACGGACACGGCCTGGATGGCGCAGACGCCGCTGGTCGCCGCGATCGGCCAGCTCGATCCCTTCGGCGGCGATCACCTCGACACGCTCTACTATTTCCGCGACGACACCTATCTCTACCTGGCCTTCGAAGGCGAGCTCGTCACCGGCGATGACGTCGTCGTGTACGTGGACCTCGGGACGACGCCCTCCGACGTGAGCCTGATGGGCGGGCTCGGAGACACGAGCGGCGCCGTCGACACGACGCTCTCGATTCCGATCTACGGCTCGACGGAGTTCCAGCCCGAGCTCGGCTGGGGCACGGCGTCCATGCCGCACGTCCTCTCCGCCGGCGCCGACACGATCGGCTGGCGAGCGCTCGCTTCGGCCGGCGGGTTCGCGCTCATCACCGCCAGCGCTCGCTCAGCCTGTTCGGCGACCGCGTGCGAGACGGCGATCGGGCTGGCCACCATCGGCGCGACGAGCACGTCGACGATCAACCTGGTCGTGCGGCTCGGGCGGCCGGGCGTCGGCTGGAGCAACCAGACCTTTCCGACGAGCCATAGCGGAACGCCGGAGAACATCGACTTCGGCATCCCCGTCCCCGCAGCGCCCTGAACGGCGCGCGCGGGCTCAGAAGAGCGCGTAGGTGAACGGCGCGACGAGCACCGCTCAGGAGAGCGACGGACCGAGATCGATCACCAGCGTGGTCTCGGCGCAGAGCTCGGTGTTCGATCCGCCGGACGAGACGACCGTGCCTGGCCACCGTGCCTCGCAGCACGATCACGCGCTCCTGGCTCGTTGGTGTCGGGATGATAGCAAGCTCGAACGCTTCCGCGCCGGGGGTCGCCTCAGCGAAATCGTCGAGCGAGGTCGTCCAGGAGAGTCGCCCTGGCGCGAAGCGATCGAGGTCCGCTTCGCTCGCAGGTGACGCGCCCTACGCGTAGCCCGCGCCTCAACACGTCGGCAGCGCGCAAGCCCATGGCCCGCCCGGCTCCTGCAGGCACTCGAGCGGGGCCGCGCAGCTCGACGCCTCGGTAGAGCTGCACGCGGCGCCCTCTTCAGCCGGCAGAGCGCATGTCGAGTCGATGCACGGCCCTTCGCAGTCGTCTGGCTGGTAGTCGCACGCATCGCCGGGGGCGGCGTGCACGCATAGGCCGTCGCTACAGAGTCCGCCGTAGCATGAGTCGGTGCAATGCCCGCCGTACTCGGGCAGGGGCTCACAGTGCCCGCCCGAGCAGGCATGCAAGAGCGGACATGCCACCTCCGCGCCGCAGACGTCGTGGGGCGCGACGATCGCGAGGCACAGGTCGCCGACACAGCGCGCTCGCTCGCCGCACGGCAAGAACGGAGGGTCGCACGGTTCTCCCACGGCGACCGGACGCTCACACAGGCCAGGTAGGGCGCATTCCAAGCCAGGCGGGCACGACGCTCGGATCGGCGAGGAGGAGTACGCGCCGCAGCGGGCGCCCTCCGCGCTCGCGTCGCAGCGGCCCGACACGCAGAACGGAGCGGACGGGGTGCACTCGGCATCCGTCGTGCACCCACCGTCGAGCTCCATGCATGTCCCGTCGCAGCGCAGGCCGGGCGCGCAGATCCCGGTGTCGCACGACTGCCCGAGCGCACGGTATGGGATGCAGGTCGTCGGAGCGCCGATCGGGTCTGGGAAGCGGCCAGGATCGTAGGAGCAGAAGGCCAACTCCGGGCAATTGCCGACCTCGGGACCGCACTCCTCGTCCACGCCGACGACCGGCATCACGACGCACGTGCCGGCGCTGCATCCCGCGTACGAACCGTCACCGAGGTTGAAGCAGTGGTCGGTCGTCTGGCAGCTCTCTCCGAGCACGCGAACGCGCCCGCACACGAGGTTCGCTGCCGCCCCGTTGGTGATCAGCAGACAGTCGAGGCCAGCAGCGCACGCGGCCGATCGCCCGACGCAGCTCTCACCGGCTGCGCCACCGCGCTCGCAGTGCGCACAGCCCGGGCCACGCCGGCATCCGAGGTGGGGTGCGCACGGATCGACCGGCCAGTCGAGATCGCATGGCGTGCCTTCGTCCAGCCCGCCGACCAGCACCTGGCGACATGCATCCTCCGCGCGTCGCGGATCATCGGCGCAGGCCACACCGAGCGTGGCGTCGATGCAGGCTCCAGCGAGAGCCCCGTCGAAGAGCGCGTCGCCACCGGCCACGGCTGCTGCGACCCTCTCCCACCGCGCACGCCCCTGCGGATGGCAGTCGGCCGCCCACTCACTGAGTGCGGCGACGCTCTCGCAGCGCGCAGCTGTGTCGCATCGGGCCGCGAGCCAGGCGTCGACGAACGCCTCGGGGGATCGGCCAATGGAATCGGCCGGTGCGTGATCCGCCGTGCATCCCAGCAAAAGACACACGGCGACCACGACGCGACGGCTCATTCCCACAGCGTACGCGAGCATGGCGGGGATCACGAACGAGGGGCTCGTCCGGCATCGCGCGGATGTCCTTCGAGAACGTCCCGGAAGATCAAGCGCGCAGCGACGACTTCGATCTGGACGCGACCACCGTCGTGGCACCCGACAAGCGCGACCGGCTCGAGCACCTCTGCAAGTATCTGCTCCGCCCGCCCTTGGCCGAGGCGCGCTTGCGGAAGCTCGACACGGGGGAGATCGCGCTGCGCTTAGGTGCAGCGCCCACACTCGAGCGCCGCGGGTGGCGTGGTGGTCGCGCGCACTGCGGTGCCGCGACACTGCGGGGTCCATGACCAAGTGCGCGGCAGTGCACCGAAGACCCGTGCTCGGACGGCACCGAGTGGATCCCGAGTGCGGCCGGGCTTCGTGTGGCCCGTCGTCGCTTCCAGTGACGGTCTCGTCACGGCGCTCGCCCACGGCGAGCTGATCGCAGTGCAGACCGACCTTGCGCCAGCGCCATAGGAGGCTTGCCGGACATCGATCTGCCGAGCTGCGAGGCACGTGATGGCTCGGCGCTCGGATCGGCACAGCGTTGTCCCCATCAATGCCCTCTGTGCCGCGTCGACCGAGTGGTTGTGGCGCTGTGGTGGCCGGAACCGAACTACGCGAGCGGAGGTGCCGATATTGCCATCCAGCTGGAGTCAAGGTCCGCCCGCTGCTCGACGCCTTCGGTTACCGGAAGGACCCGTTCCCGATGGCGAAGGCCCGCGCGCCCCGCCGCAGGCCGATTTGCCACTTCGGCCCCTGACCGACCGTGCGAGAGCACGCGCCGAAGGCGGACGTGCGCTCGAAGCGCGCCCGAGGGCCGCCCGATGCGTTGCCTGGCTTCCGAAAGCCGCCTCGCTGCCGCGCTTGACGCTCGGGACGGGCTCCGTGATCCTCGATCTTCGTCCTCGATCTTCGTCCTCGATGACCGCTTCACCGACCAGCGACCCCAGGCGACAGCGCCTTCACGCGGACCAGCTCTCCTAAGGAGCCCATAGAATGTCGAAGACACGCACTCTGAGTTCTTGCGCGCTGGGCGTCGCGTTGCTGTGCTTGTTGGGCTGCGCGGAGTCTCACGCGATGAGCGACGACTCCGCGGTAGTAGATTCGGGTGCAGTCGACTCGGCCTTCGACCGGCCGCTCGACGGCGGCGAGCACCCGGTCGACGCGGCCGGAGACGCTGGCCTGTGCGTCGACTTGGCAGAGGGCTCGTGCCCGGAGACTCTCATCTGCTTCTCGTGCTCACACGAGCCCATCTTCGCGGACCATGTCTGCACCACGTCGTGCACGTCGGACTCGGATTGCCCCGATTCGGCTCGGCCCCGTTGCTACGCGAGCGGTTTTGGCGGTCCCGGATCCCCCGGCATGTGCGCGTCAAGCGACCCCGGGTGCGCGACGTGAACGGCGCCGCCAGCACCCGGGTGGGGTGGCGGCGGCCTGGCACATCACTCGCCGGCTTCTGGCTCGCGGACGCTGCGATCTCCTGCGTCGGCCGACCAGCTCGCTGTCGATCAGCCTGGCCGGCGATCCGTTCGCGACGAGCGACCGCCCGTCTTCGATCCCGGGGAAGCCAGGACTTTCGCCGGCGGCGCTGCCTCGGGCTCTCGGTACTCGTCGATGATCCCCGGGACGGTTCCGCGCTTCCTCGACCATCCATAGATGCTGAGGAAGGCATCGTCCTTCCAGTACTTGGTGATCGCGCGATAGAGGAGCGCCTCGTAGTTCGCCTTCAAGAGACGCTTGTCCTGTGCCGTCTTCGCCCCAGCGATCTCGTGCTTCAGCGACGCGATGATGTCGGTGAGATGGTCGGCCGTCAGAAGGGGAGTCAGGCCGGCCTTCTTCACCGCGCCCTTCAGTGTCCGCTCCGCCGCGTCGAGCTCATCGTCGCTCGAGTCACGCGAGTCCGGCTCGGCGAACGCGAGGAGGGTCACCGGCGTAGTCGCGTCGATCTGCTGGGTCCCTTTGGGCACGTAGGCCCATCGGTTCTTGCTCGGCCACTTCTTCGCGCGCAATGCCAACAGCCTCGCGCACGTGATCGGCTTCAGAAACACGCGCTTCGGGAGCTGCATGACGCTTCATGCCAGCCGGTTGCGGCGAGCGCCAGGGAGGCGGCCGGAGTCCTCGCCGCGATGGAGGTCGCCGCTGGCCGCGATCGGTCGCCGTGTGACCGGTGCGACCCGTTGCCGACTCGCTTGCAGCCTTCATGTGGCGGCGCCGAGATGCGTAGCATCCGGCAGCGGCGAGAGGAGCGCATGCTCCCCAGACACCGGTCACCTGATGCCGGCACCACGTCATCACGTTCGAGATCGAGTCGTGGCGAGCGTAGGTCCGGATGAACGCTGGGCTCCCCCACGCGTCGAGGATGCGCGAACTGCCGCCTACAGTCTCGGCGTAGCACGCGTCGAGAGCACGCCGAAATAGAGCGTCGTGTTCTTCCTCGGACTCGGCACGAGCGAGCAGGGCCGCCCGAGGAAGGCCTCCGGGGTCATCGTCACGTGCGGCTATGGTCGCGCCGAGAGGGTGATGGTGAGCGGTGCGGGGGCATCCACGAGGGTGAACACCACGTGGTCGCCAGCGCGGCGGTAGCCGATCGGCTCGCCGTGCAGCGGGTCGTCGAGCGCGGGGCGGAGCCGCTCCGGTGGACCCTCGTCGGGCAGAGCGCCCCGCACGTGTAGCAAGCGCGCGCTCGCGAGCAGCGCCATCACCCGGTGCCACACCTGCTCTTCCGCGGCCTTCTGCCACGCGCCCTCGATGAAGTCATGACACTCCTCGCGGCTGCAGATGTCGCGCTGACGACGGGCGCACACCTGCCAATCGATCGCTAGGCCCGCCTCGTCCACCCCGACGCATCCCGTGAGCTCGAGCGCGAGCGTCGCCTGCTCCACGCCGCGCCGGCGCACGCTGGGCGGGGCCTGCTGTGAGCACCACTCCCACTCCGGGACGTCGGGCCCGTAGTGCCCAAAGAACTGCGTCGCATCCTGGGCCGCGTCGCGCCAGTGGAGCTGGAGCATCACATCGAGCGGGATCGGGTGCCGTGAGAGCTCGGTCGCGTCGCGAACGGCGCCCTCGAGCTCGGCCTCGGACGCCCGGGCCGCGCAGTGGTCGAACGCGACCGCCGTCAGGCGTCCGATCGCGCGCGTGCCGTCGCCGAGCTCGAGGTCGTCCTCCAGCATCGCGACCTGGCGCAGCCGCGCGACGTCGAGCACCTCCTCGAAGCACGCGCTCGCGGTCGGTTGCGCGCGCGCCTGCCACAAGAGCGCGATGGACAGGTTCGGGATCGCCCACGGATCGTCGCCCGCGAAGACGGCCTCGTCGAGATCGCTGGTCGGCGTAACGGGCTCGTGGTGCCCGACCGCGCGCAACGCGCTCACCGCGCTCGCGTGCCGGGCGAGCAACGGCGCCAGATCGACTGCCGGCAGCTCGAGCAGCGCTGCGTCGGTGAGCGGCGAGAGCGTGTCGTACTCCGACTCCATGATACCGCTCGCTCCACGTCGGGCCTGGCGGTAGGCGTCACGGGCGTCGCCAGGCAGGACCTCCCCGATGCGGGCGAGGACGAACGGCGCACGCGCCAGACGCTCGTCCAGCACGAGGGCCGTTCGCGCGAGCTCGCGGCTGACCTCGTCGTGCTCGCGGCACGCGGCGATCTCGCTCGCGTCGTGTCCCGGCGCCGCCGCGCGTTGCCAGAGCACGAGCGCGGTGCCCCCGACGCCCAGCGCGGCGAGGCCGACGAGGAGCGCAATGTCAGCGGGGCGCATGCGCAGTGTGTACGCCCGGAGCGCAGCGAAGTTGTTTTCCGGTCATGCCCTCGGTGCGCCCATTGTCCAGGCCAGTATCGATGCAGGCCACGATGCCGTCGATGTGCCCGCGGATTTGTTCGGGCCGTCGTCGCGGGCCCACGCCCTCGACGAACCGAGTCGGTTGTGCGTAGTGTCACGCCGCATGACATCCGAGGAGGCCGCTCGCACCGTCGGCGCGACGCTCGACCGGCTAAGGGATCGCCGAGACCGCGGCGCTACGCTCGGGCAGGGGTCAGACCCCTGTAGGCACCGACGTCGGCTTCGGCCGGAAAGAGATGAGGATCGGCCCGACATCGGGCTCCGTCGCGATCGGCGCTCCTGCACGTGCTCGCCGAGAAGACCGACCCGACTGACGTGCGGCGCCGGTTCGTGGACGGCAGAAGCCGGATCCAGGAGCGGGATCTTGGGGGATTCCGGCCATCACGCGGCGAGCGGTGGCGGGATGCATCGTCAACCAGGGTCGGTTACGCCGTCGCCTGGGCAACTTCGGCAACCGACGGTATTTCCGCCGACCACTCTGAGCGGGCGGAATGCCGATGAGCCAAATCGAGATCGCCGACGTCTCCGAGCGCGACCGGATCGGCAGGTTCCGGCGTCACTCGCAGGGCGCGTAGCTATCGCTTGTGAAGAGCCCAGCGTCCCAGCCGCCAGCGACGAGGACCTCGCCCGCCCTGAGACTCGCATCGCTCAGCGCAGGCGGTCGCGCCAGTGTCCCGGTTCGCGCTTCGCGTGGGCGAACGCCACCACCACGAGCACCCCCGCGACGTGCGCGGTGATCACGGCGTCCGGGAACCCGTGCAGGCCGAACGACCGCACGTCGTGGCTCTCGAGGCCGCGCACGACGGCGCCACTGCGCGGAAATCGTGATGCTCGGGCGATGAGGCGATCGAGCTCCCCGACCAGCCGTGACCCGGCCTCTCTCGCTCGTGGTAGTCGTAGGCTCGCGCTCGGCTTCGGCGTGGAACGCCGGCGTCATCGTGCGACGATTTTCGCCTGCAAGCGCGCTCGGACGTCGTCCCACGAGACGAGCGTCGCCTCCCCGCTCTCGATCGCCTCGATGCGCCTTCTGAGCTCGGCGTGCCACTCCGGCGAGAGCTCCGCGGGCTCGAGGCTCGCGCTCAGCGCATCGACGAGCGCCGCGCGCTCCTCGGCCGGAAGAGCGAGCGCTTCATCGAGGATCTTGCGTGCTGCACCCACCGCCCGATCGTGCGCGATCTACCCGAGCGTTGCGATGCCCGGCGAGGTTCGGAGCGTGCGCCGCGCGCCGTCGTTCGGGCCCACTGTCGCCGGTTCGGACTCGCTGTCGCCATCGTGGCCAGCCGGTGCATCCACCACCAAGAGAGGGTTACCTCCAGGGGGCGGGCCGCAGGCCCCACGCCTACATGTTGCGAAACGCGGCGCTCACGCGGCGGGCGGGCGGACCGATGCCCCCATGGGCCGGGTCGTTCATGACCGCGGTCAGTCAGCTGTCAGGGCAGGCGAGGATGGTGGTCGTGCCCGACGCCGGCGATCACTCGCGCAACATCAGCTCGAGCAAGGGGATCGGTCGATCGAGCGGCAACTCCAGGTCGCCTGGCAGGTGGCCCGAAACGCGGTGCAGCGTCACGGAGGCGCCGACGAGCGCCGCGTTGACGACGTAGTCCTGGATGCGATCTGCGAGCGTGAGATGCACGCAGTGCGGTCCATCGCCCGCGAGCGCGCAGTACGAGACGTCGTCCTCGTCGATCGTCGGAATGCGCACGCCCTGATCACGCTCGCCAGCCCGCTCGCGGGTGCGAACCTCCAGGATCGGGGTCGCCCCACCGTGCACCTCGGTCGCCGTCACCGCCGTATCGCCGTTGCCTCCGCGCGAGGCGTCCTCGGAGAACGCGTCGGCGCGGCACGTGTCGCCCGTGCATGCGACCGCGGCGAGCCCCATGTCGACGCCTCGATCGGGCCCACTCCACTCTACGATGGACCATCGGCTCGGCGCGGCTGGAGGCGACTGCCAGAGCACGACGACGTCGAAGCTACCGTCGGCGAGCTCGCACCCACAGACCGCCGTAGCGGCGCGCTCGTCGGGGCCGAGGCTCGCGAGCGGTCGCCTCTCGAGCGCCTCGATCCGCGCCAGGGTGGCCGCGTCGCCGCGCAGCCGGCGCGAGCGGTCGTATGCAGCGCGTGCGCTCTGTAGGTCGCCGAGCGCCTCAGCCGCGCGCCCGCGCGAGTAGAGACACATGGCGAGCAAGCGACGGTCCGCAGCCGTGGTCGCGTCCGAGAGCGCCGTGATCGCCTCGTCGAGCTCGCGCGCGCCATCGGCCGCACGCGACAGCCGCACATAGACGAAGCCGAGATCGCACCGGCTACGCGCAGAGGGCGTGCGCGCGAGGCGTGTCTCGAGCGAATGCGCTCGCGCGTCGAGCGCGGCCGTGTCCCCCTGTGCGGCGACGAGTCCTGCGGGCGCCGCGTACACGAGGAGCACACACGCGAGCCAGCATCGTCCGATGGGTCTCATGCCGGCATCGTACGTCGGCGCGCGTGCGGCCGCCCGCTCTCGAGGGGCGAAGAGAAAGGCCGGCCCCATGTGCGGGAGCCGGCCGCTCTCGTCGGACGAGGTCTCGCTCAGACGTCGTCGTACATCTGGACTTCGAGGGGCGTCGGGCGGAGGTGGGTCGGATCCGTGAGTATCCGAACCGTTCGCACGATGGTTCCGCGGGAATCCGGGAGCCCCAGTGCGAACACCTCGCGCGTGAGGGCGACGAGGTCGTCGGCTGTGCCGACGGGTGGGTCCCACGGCTCGTCCTGATGTGGCGGGGGCGCCCACGTCGCGACGGTCGCCGACTCGATCGGCGCGAGGTCCGCGATGCCGTGGTTCGCGAGGATCTCAGCGCTCGGGCGAGCGATCGCGGCGGGCGCCCCGCACGCGGAGAGCAACGCGAGCGCGACGAGGGAGGTCGTGCGGATCGCAGCTGCACCGTGGGCCGTCTCGCGTCGCGTCACGTGTACCTCCGCCGTGAGGATAGCCGCCTTGCGACAGACGACCAGAGTGGCTCGCCCCTGGAGGCTCTCGGCCGCGAGGCCGCCGCCCGCGTCAGTCCTTCTCCGCCCCGACGTCGCGCCAGCGATGTCCTCATCTCCACACGACGCGCTCGTCAAAGCCACGTTCACCGACCTCGACAACGCCCGCGGGGAGCTCCGGTCTGCGCTGCCCGCGGCGGTCAGCGCACTCATCGAGTGGGACACGCTGAAGGTCGAGCGTGGCTCGTTCGTAGACGACGCGCTGAGAGCGCGCCTCACGGATCTGCTCTTCTCCGTGAGGCTCGACGGTCGCGACGCGCGCCTCTACCTGCTCTTCGAGCACCAGAGCACCCCGGACCCCTTGCTGCCGTTCCGTGTGCTGGCCTACGAGGTTCGGATCAATCATCGGCTCCCTGCGGCAAACCCTTCCGTCCGTGGGCCTGGCCCACTCCCGTCCGGGGTTGCCTACGGGAGCACTCCTGCTGGATCTGGGAGGCGTGGCTGAGGGCGAATACCGGAGCGAAGACGCTGCCGCCGATCGTGGCCGTGCTCCTCGCACAGGTGGACGGTGGCTGGAGCGGGCCGACCGAGCTCGCCGACGTGATCGACCTCGCGAGCGCGGCGGAGCGATCTCTGCTCACGCCGCTGATGCCGCGGCTCTCGCTGGTGGTGGACGACCTCGCGCGGCTGGAGGACTCACAGCTCGAGAAGCGCCGCATGCCGAGCGCGGCGAAGCTCGTGCTCGCGGCGCTCCGCGACGTACGCGGCCCGCTCACCCTGGACGCGCTCGTGGCTCGTCTCGCGTGCTGGATGCCGAACGTCCCTGTGGCCGTGCTCAGGTCCGTGATCCGGTACATCTGGTTCGTTCGGCCGAGCGTGAGCGTCGAGCAGCTCAGGGAGGAGGTTGCCAAGGTGGCACCTCGAGTGGAGGATATCGTGATGACCACGGCGCAGCAGCTGATCGAACAGGGCAAGGCTGAGGGCAAGGCCGAGGGCAAGGCTGAGGGCAAGGCTGAGGGCAAGGCCGAGGGCAAGGCCGAGGGGCGGCGCTCGACGCTGCGCGAGCTGCTCGTGAAGCATCTCAGGTTCCACTTCGAGGCGCTGCCGCCCGACGCGCTCGCGAAGATCGAGGCCGCGGACACGCCCACCCTCGAGCGCTGGTTCGAGCGGCTCCTCACGGCCACGAGCCTCGAAGCAGTGCTCGCCGGCTGACCTCGCCTCGTGTCGCCTCGCGCTCTCCGCCCGCAAGAACGGCCGGTGCTCACCCGCGATCGGACCTGGGCCCCATGTCCCACTCGCGCCAACACGTCGGCCACGCGGTGCTTCTCGGCGATCGCGAGCACGGCCTCGAGCGTGCCCTGCCAGCGCGCGAGGTTCTCGGTGGCGACGCGCTTGGCGGCCGCGCGCGAGGACGAACGCGCTGCCGCCGAGCCCCGGGACGATCCAGAGCGCGTGCAGCGGGAACCACGGATGCCCCCGGGTCGAAGCGTCGAGCAAGATGCCGAGCGCCCAGACCGCCGAAGATGGCGGCGAGGCTAGAGCGCGCCGGACCACGAGCCCAGCGCACCCGCGGCGGCGGCGAGGCCGAGGCCGATGGCGATCGCGATTGCGCGGCCGGCCGGGGTGCTCTTCGCAGCACGTCCGGAGAGAGCGCGAACGTCCGCCTCCGAGCCGGGCTCGATCAGCGCGCCTTCGACACCGAGCGCGCCGGCCGACGCGACGAGCGTCGCGATGAACGCGAGCAGACCGACGACGAAGCTCACCGACGGGTCGACGCCGCGCGCGATCATCACGACGGGCGCCAACACGCCGGGGACGATCGAGACCGCCAGCAGACGACGCATCACTCGGTCCGGCGTGTCACTCGCCCATCGCAGCATGTCGAACGCGTGGCGTGCTTTCGCGACGCCGAGGATCAGCACCACGATGAGCAGACCGAGCGGGAGCAGGAGGACCGTCATTCGCCGCGGACGTGCTCGAGGATCTCGGCGGCACCGCGAGCGGCGAAGCGGGACGTGTTGCACAACCCGTGAGGCGCGTCCGGATAGACCACGCGCTTGGTCGGGAGCTGCAAGGACTCGCGATGCGCCGCGAGACGCAGCACGACGCTCGCGAGCGGGCCTTGCAGACGATCGAGCTCGCAGAGCCCCAAGCACCTCCTACGCTGAGGAATCACCTCGACGGCCGTCTGCCGCGTCGCATGCGCGTCGGCGTCTGGGGCCATCATGTTGGTCGGCATCGGGTTGTTTCGAGTGATCGCGCCCGATGCGCCGGCCGGCGCTTCTCGATCACTCCAGACTCCGACGCTGCGCTTCGCTATTCGGGCACCACGGCGGTCTTCAAAGCGGTCGGCGACGTCCTGCCTCCCGTCTTCATCCTGCTCGCTATTGCTGGGTTGTTCTCCGGAGCGGAGAACGCCAGCTCGGCGAGGGCGAGGCCAGCGCGAGGCCGACGACGATCGACGCCAGAGGGCGAGCCATCGCCGGCCGCGTGGCTTCGGCGCAGACGGCGCGGCGGTCTCGGTGCGGAGCGCGAGCGACTTGGCGCTGGGCGACGGCGTCATGCGCCCGAGGGTAGCCGCTTTTCGCTCGGGGAGACGTCAGCCGCCGTCGGGCACGTCGCAGAGGCGCGAGTCCACCACGCTCCGACAGGACATTCGCTGTGACGGAGCGAGCGTGCCGTCGCTCGCCTCGCAGCAGATCACGTCGCACATCGACACGTCGACGGCCGTTCCGCCCATCTGGGCGCAGCTGCTCGGGCGCAGCACGTTCGGCAAGAGGTGCCCGGGCAACGAGCAGCAGACGCTGTTCTCGCAGCCGGAGCAGCCGGGCGCGAGGACCGCGAAGATGGCGGCGGCGAGCCAGGCCAGCGCGGCGGCTCGCGGCGTTCGGGCTCGCATCATCGTTCGCCTCAGTTCTCGTCCAGCGCGAGCTTCATGCTCTCGGCTCGGGGGCGTGGAGTCAGGAGATCGAACGGAGAGCGAGCGAAGCGAAGCGCTGCGTGCTTGCCGCGATCGTCCCGTTCGTGCGCGAGCGCCCAGTCCGCCTGATGCGCGAGGAGGACGAGCTCGAGCGAACGACCGAGCGTGAGAGCGTAGCGGCGTGCGCTCGCCTCCACGTCGAGCGGCGCGCCGCTGAAGGTCTCGGCGAGCCACGCGTTCGCTCGGCGGATCGCGACGCGCCCGCGCTCGGCTGCGGCACGGAGCTCGCCATCCGCGATCTTTGCGATGCGCTCTTCGAGCAGCGCCTCGAGCGCCTCCACCACGTCGGGCCCGTGGCCCAGCGCTCGCAGCGTGTCCATCGAGAGCACGTTCGTGGTGCCCTCCCAGATCGGCAGCACCTGCGCGTCGCGCAAGAGCGTCGGCAGGCCCGTGTCCTCCACGTAGCCCGCGCCGCCGAAGCACTCGAGCGCCTCGCTCGCGACGGCGACGGCCTGCTTGCCGGTGGTGAGCTTCGCGATCGGCGTGAGCAGTCGGAGGAGCGTCTCGTCGTGCGGACGCGCCTCGTTCGCCTCGAGACGGCCGAGGACCTCGACGACGGCGAACGCGAGCTGGAGCGCCGCTTCGGTCTCGGCGGCGAGATCGGCGAGCGTGTCGAGGTGGAGCGGCTTCTCGGAGAGCGGCGCGCCGAACGCGACGCGCTTCTTCGCGTACGAGCGCGCGAGCGCGACCGCGCGGCGCATGCCGGTCACCGCGCAGACCGTGTTCCAGGTGCGAGTCACGTTGAGCATCGGCGCGATGTTTCGAACGCCGCTGTCCGTTCCCCGGACGAGCGTCGCGGGAGCGCCGCGGAGCATCAGCTCGGCGGTGGGAACCTTGCGCGTGCCGAGCTTGTCCTTGAGGCGGCTGACCTCGATGTTCTGGAGGCGCCCGGCGTCGTCGCGCATCTCGACGTAGTAGAGCGCGAGGCCGCGGCCACCGGGCGCGCCGCCTTCGGGACGCGCGAGCGTGAGCGCCATCTCCGCGGTCGTCGCGGACGTGAACCACTTGCGCCCGTAGAGGCGGTGAGTGCCATCCGGATCGACCTGCGACACCGTCTCGCTGCGGCCCACGTCCGAGCCGCCCGTCGACTCCGTCATCCACTGCCCGCTCGTCCAGAACCGATCCGGGTCGCGCGAGGTGAGCCGCGGCACCGCGCGATCGACGAGCGCTCGGTTCCCGCTCGCGATGAGCGTGCGCGCGGCGCCGTCGGTCATCGCCAGAGGGCACGAGTACACGTCGGACGACGGCGTGAAGAGGTAGGCCAGCGCGAACTGGTGAACGCGAGAGAGAGCGCCGTGCTTGCGCTCGTACGCCGCCGCGACCACGCCGTGCTCGGGCACGAGGCGCGCGCAGCGCTGCCAGAGCGGGCTGACGTCGATGCGATCGATGCGCTCACCCCAGGGCGAGATGTGCGTGAGCGTCGGCTCGTTCAGCCGATCCTGGATCTGGAGATCGTAGAGCTCGCCGCCGGCCAGAGCGCCCATCGCGGCAAGCGTGGGATCGATCTCTGCTCGCGCGTCGGCCGGGAGCAGGCGCGCGAGGACCTGCCGCAGCGGTCGATCGTCGTCGTACTGGTTTCCGAGCGTGGGCGGCGGCTGGTTGAACGGGGTGAAGTCCATCGTGCGGGGAGATTAGCCGGCCCTCGGGCGGAGGTCAGGTCCCGGTCGAGGTGTCGTCGCCCTTTCTCGCTACTCCGCGGCGCTCGTCACCGACTCGGGGGACGCCATCGCGAGCCCGGGCTCTTCGGCATCGCGCGCGTCGACCGAGCCGACGCCTGGGCCCGAACGGTCGCTCGGCCCCGGGTCCTCTTCGCTCCACCAGCGGCCGAGACGGCGGAACAGCTCGAGGACGTCCTCCAGGATCAGATAGAGCGCGGGGACCACGAGGAGCGTCGTGAAGGTGCAGAAGAGCACGCCGAACCCGAGGCTGAGCGCCATCGGGATGAGGAAGCGCGCCTGGACGGAGGACTCGAGGATCATCGGCGTGAGGCCGAAGAACGTCGTCAGCGAGGTCAGCATGATCGGGCGGAACCGGCGTATCCCGGCGGCCTTGGCCGCTTCGATCGGCGTCATGCCAGAGCGACGCATCTCGTTGGCGGCGTCGATGTAGACGAGCGAGTCGTTCACGGCGACGCCGGCCAGCGCCACGAGCCCCATCGCGCTCATCAGGCTGAGGTCGTAGCCCATGAACAGGTGCCCGAGGATCGCGCCGACGAACGAGAACGGGATCGCCGTCATGATGATGAGCGGCTGCACGTAGCTCCGGAACGGGATGGCCATCAGCGCGTACATCGCCACGAGGGCCATCAGGAAGCCGATGCCGAGCGCGGAGAGCGCCTCGCCCTGGTTGCGTTGATCGCCGCCCATCGTGACCACGACGCCAGGGTGATCGGCGATCACGCCCGGGACCGCGTCGGCGAGGAGCTGCTCGACGATGCGGTTGGCGTTGCCGCCTTCGCGCACCTCGCTCGTCACGTGGACGACGCGTCTTCCGTCGACGCGCTGGATCTGCGTGTACGCGTGCCCGCGCGTGAGGTCCGCCGCCTCGCTGAGCGGGATCTCGCCGCCGCTCGGCGTGCGCAGCAGGAACTGCTCGAGGAACGCGAGAGACTCACGCTCCTCGCGCGGGCGGCGCACGAAGACGCGGACCTCGTCGCGGCCGCGCTGCATCCGCACCGCTTCCGATCCGAAGAACGCGTTCCGGAGCTGCCGCCCGAGCTCGCTCTCCGTGATGCCGAGCGCGCGCGCCTCCGGGCGCAGGCGGAAGTCGATCTGGACCTTGCCCTCGGCGAAGCCGTCGTCGACGTCGCGCGTGCCGGCGTACTCGCCGAGGTGTGCCGCGAGATCTCCGGCCGCCGCTTCGAGCACGTCCAGATCCGGATGCGAGAGCTGGAGGTCGATCGCCCTGCCGCTCGGGCCACCCGTGCTGTAGTCGAAGACGAGCGTGTCGACGCCCGCGACCTCTCCGACGCGATCGCGCCACGCGTCGGCGAACTGGCGGGCCGTGAACGTGCGCTGGTCGGAGGGGACGAGCTGGATGGCCACCTCGGTGATGTGGCTGCCGCTCGCCGCGCCCGAGCTGCCGGCACGTCCGCCGCCCGCGCCTGTCGAGCCGAGCAGCGCGAACGTCCCGCGCCTCACCTCGGCGCCGCCGCCCATCTCGGCTGCGAGCTCGCGGCCGACGCGGATCAGCTCCTCTTCGACGGCGCGCGTATCCTCGACCGCGGTCCCGAAGGGCATGTTCACGGTCGCCCGCACGATGTCGCTGTCGATGCGCGGGAAAAACGTGAACTCCAGACGGCCGCCGGCGACGAGCCCGAACGCGGAGAGCAACACGGCGATGCCGATGGCGACGGTGAGGTAGCGCCGCTCGACGGCGCGGCGCTGGATGGGCGCGTAGACGCGGTCGATCACCCGCTGGAGACCGGCCTGGAAGCGATCCTGGACGCGCCGGATCATCCTGAAGATGCCGCGCGGTGGACCGCTCTCGTGCGCGAGGTGCGAGGGCAGGATGAAGAGCGACTCGAAGAGCGAGATGAGCAGGACCAGGATGACGATGACGGGGATGTTCATGAAGAACCGACCCATCACGCCCGGCACGAAGAGCAGCGGGAAGAACGCGACCACCGTCGTGAGCACGGAGAAGAGGACCGGGAGCGCGACCTCTTTCACGCCCAGGATCGCCGCGACGAGCGCGGGCTTGCCCTGTTGTCGGTGGTGGTAGACGGCCTCGCTCACGACGATCGCGTCGTCGACGACGATGCCGAGCGTCAGGATGAACGCGAAGAGCGAGATCATGTTGATCGTCACGCCCGTCGCGGGGAGCAGGAGCAATGTTCCGAGGAACGAGCTGGGGATGCCCACCGTCACCCAGAATGCGAGCCGCGTCTCGAGGAAGAGGCCGAGCGTCAGCATCACGAGCAGGAGCCCGAAGATCGCGTTTCGCCGGAGCAGATCGACGCGCTGCGCGTAGATCTCCGAGCGGTCGTTCCAGACCGCGAAGTGCACGCCGGGCGGGAGCTCGTGAGCGTGATCGGTCGCGTAGGTCCGCACGGCCGCTGCGATCTGCAGCGGGGTCTGATCGCCGACGCGGAAGACCTTCACCATGACCGCGCGAAGGCCGTCGTAGCTCGCTTCCTGGTCGACCTCGCGGAACCCGTCCGTGACGGTCGCGACGTCTCCCACGCGGATCACGCTTCCGTCCGGCTGGCTCCGGATGACGATGCTCTCGAACTCGGAGGCCGTGGTCCGGCGCTCGGCCGTGCGGAGCAGCACCTCACCGCGCGGCGTGCGGACCGCGCCGCCGGGGATCTCGACCGAGGCCGCCCGCACGGCAGCCGCCACTTCCTCGAGCCGCAGGCCGTAGCCGCGCAGGCGAGTCTCGGGAGCCTCGATGTCGATCTCCAGCGGACGCACGCCCGCGAGCTCCATCGTCGTGATGTTCGGATCCTGGAGCAGCTCGTCGCGGACACGATCGCCGAGCGCGCGCAGCGACGCCTCGCTCGCGTCGCCGTAGATCACGAGGGAGATCGCCTCGCTCCGGAGCGAAGCCACGCTCACGACGGGCCGCTCGATGTCGACGGGGAACGACGAGATGCGCCCGACCGCGCTCTGCACGTCGCTCATCGTTCGCTGCGCGTTGGTGCCGAGCGTGAGCTCGAGCGCGACCGTACCGACGCCCTCGGACGCCGTCGAGCGAACCTCGCGCACGCCGTCCAGTCCGCGCACGGCTTCCTCGATCGCGAAGAGGACGCCCTGCTCCACCTCGGCGGGGCTGGCGCCCGGGTACGTCACCTGCACGAGCACCAGGTCGAGATCGAACTCCGGGAAGACCTCCTGGCGGAGGCGCGGGAGAGTCAACACGCCGCCGATGAAGAGCAGCGCCATGATCACGTTCGCGGCGACGGAGTTCTTGGCCATCCGCGCGAGGAGCGAGCGGTCCTTCAGCGGGTCCTCGGCGGCCTCGGCCGGCGGCGGATCACTCTTTCCCGACGCCGTCGTCATGGGAGCCCTTCGCCGCTCGCCGCCACCGTGGGCGCTCCGCGCTCGCCGACGACGCGAAGCACCATTCCTTCCACGGGAGAAGCCAGGGGCGTGGTGATGACCTGCGCTCCGTCGAGCGTGATGCCGCCGAGGAGCACCGTGTCGGGACGGCGCCAGACCACGTTCACCGAGTGGATGACGAGTCGATCATCCTCGATGACCCAGACCGTGTCGTTGTCTCGGAGCGCGTTGCGGGGGATCTCGATCGCTTGGTCGACGTGCCCGGCCTCGATCTCGACGTGGACGTACGCGCCGAGCAAGAGCGGAAGCCCGGGGTCTTCACGCGTGAGGCCCAGCGGATCGTCGATCTCCACGAGGACGCGCGCCATGCGCCCGACGGGATCGAGATCGCCCAGCAGCCGCACGACGCGTCCCGTCCGGTCGATGCGCGCCTCGCCGATGGTCTGGAACACTTCGACCGGAGCGCCCTGCGCGTCCGGCCCGGGCGCGCGGATGACCGCGAGGCTCTCGAGCGGAAGCGAGACCTGCACCCAGAAGTGCGCGGTGTCGACGAGCGTCGCGAGCCGCGCCGTCGGGCCGACGAGCTGCCCGACCTCCACGTCCGCCTCGCGCACGAGCGCGTCGAACGGCGCGCGCAGCGTGGTCCGGGTCAGCGTGAGCCGCGCCTGCGCGAGCTGCGCGGAGCTCGCGTCGACGGCCGCGGACGCACTGCGCAGCTGCGGCTCACGAAGCGCGAGCGCGCGCCCCTCGGGGCTCGCCGCGAGAGAGTCCGTCTGCCTCGCGAGCAGCTCCCACTCGCGCTCGGCGACCGCGCGCCGTCGCTCTTCCGTCTGCACCTGCACGCGCTGCGACTCGAGCGTCGCGCCCTGCTGCGCGATCGCCGTGCGGTAGTCTCGCGGGTCGATCCGGACGAGCGTGTCGCCGCGCGGGATGGTTCCGCCGGGCACGAGGTCTTCGTGACGGAAGACGACGCGCCCGTTGAGCTCCGCCTGCAGCACCAGCTCGCGCGCGGGGATGACGACGCCCTGCGCCCGCACGCGGATCGCGTGGTCCTCCGCGTGGACGCTGACGACGCCGACGGGCGTCGCGTGCTCGGTCGGCGGCGCGCGCTCGGCGACGGGCCTCGTCCGGACGAGCGACACGAAGACGCCGAGGCCGAGCGCGATCACCAGGATGGGCGCCAGAAAGCGCAGCACTTTCCGCAGCTTGTTCATTCTGTCTCCAGCGCGGTCTCGCTCTCGGCGGCTGCTTCGTCGACGGGCTCGCCCTGGATCGGGCGATGGGGCTCGGGCATCTCGAGCGCGTCGGTCCAGCTGCCCCCGAGCGCGCGGTGGAGCTGCACGCGATAGGAGAGCCGCTGCCGCTGCGCCTGGAGCAGCGTCTGCTCGGCCAGCTGCTCCGTCGAGAGCGAAGCGAGCACCTGCAGGTATCCGTCGAGCAGGCCCGCTGCGTATCGCTCGCGCGCTTCTCCGAGCGCGAGCTGCGCTGCCTCGAGCCGCGCCTCGAGCGACGCGATCTGGGCAGCCTGCTGCTGCTCCTGGACGAGCGCGGCCTCGACCTCCTGCGCAGCCGTCAGCAACGTCTGCGCGAGAGCCTCCGTGCGCTCCCAGACGATCGCGTGGTTCTGCTGAACGATCGCTTCACGCCGGTCGCCGTCGATGAGCGGCGCGAGCAGCGAGCCGAGCAAGCTGTAGACGAACGAGTCGAAGAGCGCCTCGAGGTTCGGCGACGAGAACCCGAGCGACGCGCTCAGGTTGAAGTGCGGGAAGCGATCGGCGATCGCCGCGGCCACGCGCTGGTCGGCAGACTCGACGCGATGTCGGGCCGCCCGTACGTCCGGCCGAAAGACGAGCAGCTCGCTCGGGATGCCCGTGGGTGGGGGCGGCGGTGGCGAGGGGATCGCCACGCGGTCCACGGGGACGATCGACGCGCCGGGGATACGCCCGGTCAGCACGGCGACCTGCTGCTCGGCGACGGCCTCTTGCGCGACGGTCGAGGTGAGCTGAGAGCGGAGACCTTCTACCTGCGCACGCTGCTGGAACACATCGAGCGCGGTGCCGAGCCCTTCGGTGAAGCGCAGGACGACGAGCTCGAGGTAGGCCTCGCTCGTTAGGACCTGCGCCTCGAGCAACGCGCGGAGCTGCCTCTGATAGAGGACGTTCAGCCAGGCCTCGACGAGGTTCGCCGCGACCGTCATCGCGAGCGTTTCGACGTCGTCCTGTGCGGCCATCATGTCGAACGCGGCGGCCCGGGTCTGGGACCCGATGCGATCCCACATGTCGAGCTCGTACGTCACCGGCAGCGAGATCGAGAAGCTGTTGTTCTCGAACGCCTGTGTTCCTACCGGTGCGGGCAGGACGAGGACCGAGCGGCGACGTGACGCGTCGATCTGCGCGCTCACCTGCGGCCACCACTGCGACGACGCCTGAGACCCGACCGTCTCGGCCTGGCGGACGCGGGCCCAGGCGGCGCGGATCTGGAAGTTCTCGACGACCGCCGTCTCGACGGCGTCGTCGAGCGCGACCTCGCCGAAGGTCGTCCACCAGCGATCGATCGGCGACTCGCTCGCGCTCCCTTCACCGCCCGAGGTGAAGGTGTCCGGCAGCGTCACCGTCGGCGGAAGAGGGTCGCGGATCGCGGAGTACGGCGAGCAGCCGAGCGCGAGCCCGCTCGCCACGATCGTGAGCGCGAGCGAGGTCCGCGTGCGCTCGATCGAGAAAACGCTGCCCACAGGTGCCTCCGGTCCTTCGGCCGCCGCGGTGGTTAGCGCCCGGTGCTCGGGGCGGCAAGTCCTGGCGCGCGAAGAAGCGTGAAGCGCGCCGCGTGCCGGGCCCGGAGAAACAACGCGTCTCGATCGACCTGCGGGACCGGCCAGCGTTCCTCGGACGTGCGCGCGCAGGCATCTCGGAGCTTCAGGGCTTCGTGACGGAAGAAGCGGTCGAGCGCAGCGAGATCCTCCTCGACGGCCTTCGCGTCGCGGCGCGCGCTCGGCTTCTCGAGGAGGGCGAGCGCGAGCCCCGTGAGCGCGTCCTTCGTTTCACCTCGAACGAACGCGGTCCAGCGCGCTTGCCAGTCCTTGCCGAGCTTTCGAACCTCGAAGCTCCATGTGCGCGTCCCCCTCGGCCTCAGGCTCGCCTTCTCGCGATGTCCGATCAGCGCCAGCAGGCGCACGAGCGCGAAGAACGCGCCGCCGGTGATCTCGCGCGAGCGATACGCGCCGTGCCAGGCGAGCTCGGGCCGCTCTTCCGGCGCGGTCGAGAACGCGAGCACGGCGTTGCCCCGAGCGCTCTCACCGAAGCCGATCGACGGATAGAGAAACGAGAACGCGCCCGCGACGTTCCAGCGCGGCCGGAGCGCCTGGATGAGCTCCGTCTCGCGCAGCTCGGCCTCGAGCTCGGTCTCGCACGCCTCCCACGTGATGCTCGCGGCGCTCTTGACGATCTCGCGCATCTTGCGGTGCTTCTTGCGCCGCTTGGCGTTTCGGTACTGCGAGAGGCGGCGACGGAGGTTGATGGCCTTGCCCACGTAGACGACCACGCTCTCGGCATCGAGGACGCGATAGACGCCGGGCGAGCGCGGGACCGCGGCGAGGAAGTCGTCTCCCAGGCGCCGATCGAACGCCCGTGTCACGTGACCCTCTCGATCACGCCGGGGGAACGCTGGAGTCGCGGGGCACGCCCTTGAGGGCGCTCTTCAGCGCCGGCGAGATCGCCTTCAGGAGGCTCGGTGCGTCGAGCGGCGCGATCACCAGGGCCGGCTCCGCGACGGCGGCCCACTGTGCTCCGAGCGCATCGTCACCGAGCACGGCGACGGGCGGCCTCGCCTTGCGCTCGCGCCACTGAGACGCGACGCGCTCGATCGTCTCGTTCGACATGGCCTCACCTCCGACGATCACGATCGCGTCGAGGTGAGGTCCGAGGCCCTCGAGCGTCAGCCCGACTCCGTCGATCCACGGCTCGCGTCCGAACGCGTGGAAGCGAACCTTGGTCGCCCAGCCCGAGACCTGCCCGAGCTCGATCGTGCTCGCGACGTAGCCCTTCATCGGCTCGGGCTGTCTCGGCTCGTCCGGCGCGAGCCTGGCGAGCACGTCTGCGGTCGCGCTGCCGACCAGCAGCACCTGGAGCTCGAACGTCTTGTCGAGGACGATGGGCATTCGCGTAGGTTACCCCAGGACCTCTTCGAGGAACGCGGTCGCTGCTGCCCAGGACCTCCGGTCGGCGCGCGGCAGGTACTGCATGCCGCGATCGGGCTCCTTCGCGTTCGGGTTGGTGAACGCGTGCTTGGCGCCTCCGTGGATCTGGAGCTGGAAGTCGACGCCTCGGGCTCGCATCTCCTCGCAGAAGGCGAGCGCCTGCTCGTTCGTCGCGAGGGGATCCTCGTGGCCGTGGATGGCGAGCACTTTCGCCGTCACCTCTCTCTCGGCGAGCCCTTCGCGCGGCACGAAGAGCCCGTGGAAGCTCACGACGCCTCGCACGTCCGCGCCCGAGCGCGCGAGGTCGAGCGCGCAGAGCCCGCCGAAGCAATAGCCGATCGCGGCGATGCGCGAGGGGTCGACGCGCGGGTGCGCCCGAACGGCGTCGAGGCCCGCGCGGAGCCGTCGCTCGAGGAAGGCGCGATCGCGCATGAAGGGCGTCATCTTGAGCGCCGCCTTCGTCGGGTCGGGCGTGTAGCTGCCGCGTCCGTAGAGATCGAGCGCCGCACCGACCCACCCGAGGCGGCTCAACGCCCACGCGCGCTCGCGCTCGAGGTCGCCGAGGCCGCCCCACGCGTGGAGCACGAGGACCGCGGGGCGGGGTTGGGCGTCGCCCGGCGGAACGACGAACGCTTCGAGCTCGGTGCCGCCCTCCTGGTAGGCGAGTGTCTCGCTCATCTCCGCCGCCGGAGAAAGAGCCCGACTAGAAGCATCGACGCGAAGACCATCGCGGCCCCGCCCGGACGGCGCCCCGCGACACCGCACGCGCATGTGGAGGGCGCAGGCGCAGGCGTGGTGCTCGCATCGAAGGTCGGCCCCGCGTCGACCGCACCGGCGTCGGTCCCGGCGTCACTGCCTGCGTCCGTCTGACCCGCGTCCGGGATCATGTCGGCGCGCCCCGTGTCGAGCAGGAGATCGTTCCACCACACCGCGCACATCGGGTCGAGCTCGGTCCCGCACACTCGCTGCGAGTCGATCTGCGCGAACTGCATGAGCGGCGTCGGCGCGTAGTCCATGCCGATGCGCTGCACGCCGAGCGCGAAGTCGTCGTCGAGCCCGTCGCCGCAGAGATAGAGGTCCTCGCCATGCGGGACGATGCAGGCGACGCGCAGGAACTTGTCGACCGTGTGCAGCGAGCCGTCCGGGTCGATCCGATAGAGCCCGGCCTGCGTGTTCCCGAGCCAGACGCTTCCATCGCTCGCGAAGGCGAGGACCATCGGTCGATCGCTCGCGATCGGAGTGGCCTCGAGGGTCAGCGTGGTCGCCAGCGTCGTCCCGCCTGCGGTGACGTCGATCACGCGATCGGCCGTGCTCGACTGCGCGACGACGAACAGGCGCTCCGGGTCGGCGGGATCGACGGCCAGCGCGCGCAGCACGTGCTCGTCCGGCTCGAGCGGGACGTCGTGCGCGTCCCAGTGCGCGCCGAGATCGTGCGAGATGAAGAGGGTGCCCGTGAAGTCGAGACCGCCCGGCGTCTGCGTCTCTCCGGAGACGATGACGTGCATCGGATCGCTCGGGTCGAAGCGGACGCGCTCCGGGAGGAAGCCGATCGGGAAGGGCGCACCGACCGGGAAGAACGGCTCTTCCCCCGTCTCGGAGACGTAGAGCCCGTTCACCACGTCGCCGTCCGAGCTGACCGCTGCGTAGCCGCCTCCCGGGCGAGCGGTGACGTCGGCGACGTAGCGATCGTGGAGCGAGGTGTCGTACGCGGGAGCGCAGTCTCGCTGGCTCCCCACGACGAGGCCGAAGTGCTGTGCGAAGAGGATGCGGTCCGTGGGCGTGCGGACGGCAGGCCGGACGGAGCCGCGTCGCGCGTCCGGCATGCCCTCGATGCAGAGCCAGTCCCAGTGGGCGCCGGCGTCGGTGGTGCTCATCACGCCGAACGTCGCTGGGACGACGAGATCGCTCGCGTCCGCACCGAAGAGCACGTCATAGGTCTGCGGACGCCCGCCGTGGGCGAGCGCGGTCCGCGGCGCCATCGACGCGATCAGGACGGCGGCGACGACCCAGCCAGAGCGCTCGCGTAGCCGCGAACGGCGCGGAGAGCCGACGATCAGCCTGCGGACGATCACGAGCGCCATCCTACTCCGCGGCGTCGCGCACCGCCCGCGCGACGGGACAGCCGAGGATTCGACGCCGCCTTCAGAGTTGGTAGGGTCCGCGCGTGTCGAACAAGCTCAAGGTCGGGGTCCTCGGCGCGACCGGAATGGTCGGTCAGCGATTCGTCGCGCTGCTCGAGCAGCACCCGTGGTTCGAGGTCGCCTGCGTCGCGGCGAGCCCGAGCTCGGCTGGCAAGTCGTACGCCGACGCGGTCCGCGGCCGGTGGTCGCTCCCCGGGGCGATCCCACCGGCCGCGGCCGCGCTCATCGTCCGCGACGCAGGGGATGTCGTCGGCATCGCTCGCGAGGTCGACTTCGTCTTCTCTGCGATCGATCTCGCGAAGGACGCGACCGCGAAGCTCGAGGAGGAGTACGCGCGCGCAGAGACGCCTGTCGTGTCGAACAACTCCGCCCATCGCTGGACGCCCGACGTTCCCATGATGATCCCCGAGATCAACGCGGACCACGTCGCGGTCATCGAGGCGCAGCGGCGCCGGCTCGGCACCCAGCGCGGGTTCATCGCCGTGAAGCCGAACTGCTCGATCCAGAGCTACGTCCCGGCGATCCATCCGCTCCTCGGCTTCGGGCCGACGAAGCTCGCGGTCTGCACGTACCAGGCGATCTCCGGCGCTGGCAAGACGTTCGAGAGCTGGCCCGAGATGGTCGACAACGTGATCCCGTTCATCAAGGGAGAAGAAGAGAAGAGCGAGCAGGAGCCGCTCAAGATCTGGGGCTCGATGAAGGGCGGAGAGATCGTCCGCGCAACGGCGCCGCAGATCAGCGCGCAGTGCAGCCGTGTTCCCGTCTCCGACGGGCACATGGCGGCGGTGTTCGTCTCCTTCGAGCGGCCGCCGTCCACCAGCGAGATCCTCGCAGCATGGAGAGAGTTCGCCGGAAAGCCGCAGCGCCTCGGCCTGCCCAGCGCGCCGACGCCGTTTCTCCGCTACTTCGACGACGACACGCGCCCGCAGACTCGCCTCGATCGCGACGCCGGAGACGGGCAAGCGATCTCCATCGGCCGTCTGCGGCCCGACTCGATCTTCGACTTTCGGTTCGTCGCCCTCTCGCACAACACCGTCCGCGGCGCGGCCGGCGGAGCAGTGCTCACGGCGGAGCTCCTGTCGAGCGAGGGCTACCTGACGGCGAAGTGAGCGCCAGCGATCAACTGTCGGTGGGGCTCGGCCGCGCGGGGACGTCGTCCGCCGGGACGAGGTCCGCGGGAGGCTCCGCTACCGGGGGCAGCGCCTCGGGGGGCGCGTCGACTGCGTCCTCGTCGGCTTCCTCGCCTTCCATCGCATCGACCACGTCCTCGAGAGGATCCTGGTCGATCCAGCTCGTCGCGTCCTCTCCAGCGACCTCGACGACGGCCTCGACCGGCGCGACCGATGCGCGCGCGAGCGTGGCACCGTCCACGAAGCTGCTCGGCACGAGCCCGATGAGGAGCGAGAGCGCTGCCGGGATGAGCATCATCGGCGTCGGCCGCGAGTCTTCCCGCTCGTTGCTGTCGACGATCAGGTTCACCAGCGCGAGATAGAGCGCTGCGGCGTTGATGGCGCTCACGCAGACGAAGCCGGCGGCGAGGAGCGGCCTCATCTCGAGGAGGCCGTGCGCGAGGAGATCCTCCGCGACGAAGCCGGTGGTTCCGGGGAGCCCGACGGCCATCGCGAGCGCGAAGAACGCCATCGGCTTCGGCAGCGTCCGCACGCGGAGCGAGGCCTCGAGAGAGAGCAGCGCGAACGCCGCGGCCCACCACTCGAGGAGCGCGCCGACGCCGGCGAGGCGCTCGCCGGAGGCCAGCCCGAGCCAGACGAACGAAAGAAGGACGCCCCGCTCGCAGACCACGAGCTCCGAGACGAGGGTCGAGCGCTCGAAGTGGTTGGCGCGCATGCCCGCCGAGAGCAGCCAGAGCGCGCAGAGCAGGCTGAGGCCAGCGCCCACGATGGGCGCGAGCAGCGCGACCCGGGGCTCCGCCACGCCGAGCGGCACGCCCACGCGCGCGAACGCCGTGAGCACGAACGGCGCCGCGAGCGTCGCCTTCGCCTCGTCGGCGAGCTGCACCGGCAGGATGGCGACCACACAGGCGAGCGAGACGAGCACGAGGATCGCCGCACGGAAATTCGGATCCACGAGCTCGGCGGCCGCCGAGATGTTCGCGAAAGAGTCGATGCCCGCTGCGAATCGGAGCACCAGCATCGAGCTCGCCACGAGCGCGAGCTTCACCATGCCGCGCCACCATCCGCGGCCATCACGCCAGCGCGCTGCGAGCACTCGGAGGACACCGAGGCCGACGAACACGAGCGGCGAAGTCGTCGACGCCGCGGCCATCAAGAGGACGGCCTCGACCGCGCCGAAGACCACGGACTGCGAGTACGAGTGCCGCGCGAGCAGCACCTCGGAGCGCGCCGAGCGAACGCCTTCCAGGATCGCTATCGGGACGACGAACCAGAAGAACGCGTCGACGACGAAGAGGGACTCGAAGTTCATACTGCTGCCCCAGGGCGCGGCGCCGGAGGTGGAACGGAGATGCGCGGAGTGGGTGCCGGCACCTCAGGCGCGCGAAGCGGAAAGACGCTGTGCGCGATGCGCTGGCCGCCGACCGGACGGAGCCGCGGGCGCGGCGAGCTGGTGAGGTGGGCGATGCGCGCGAGCGGCCGCGCGAAGAGCCGGGAGATGAGCCCGTCGAAGCCGAAGCGCGAGAGCGCGGCGGCGTAGAGAGCGTCGCGGATGGGCGCCGGGAGCAGCCGCTCCGCGTAGAACGGCGCGCGGAACGTGCCGCCGCCGAGCGCACGCCGCCTGAGCTGCGCGTCTTCCAGCCACGAGGGCGAGCGCAGGAACTGCCCGAGACGGAGGAGCCCGTGGGCCAGCAAGTGGATGGTCGCGAAGGTCGTGAAGCCGAGGCCCGTCTCGGCGAGCATGAGACCGGCTTGCGCTGAGGTCGCCAGAGCGAGCGCGCCCTTCGCGTCCGCGCGCACGCGAGACGAGAGCCCGGAGGTCACCGCGGTCACGAGCCCCACGGTCACCACCGCGACGCGCGCGATCGGCGCGTGCTCGAGCAGCGGCGAGACGCGCAGCATCAGGTACACACCGCCGTGGATCGAGAGCGTTCCGTAGAACAGAGCGCTCGAAGGCGTCGGGCCCTCCATCGCGCGGAGGACGTACGCGCTGACGGGCGCCTGCGCCGACTTACCGATCGCGGCGAGCAGGAAGGCGAGGCTCAGCACCGTCGCGGCGACCGTACCGAGGTGCGCCGTGTGCCCGGGATGACCGACTCCGAACACCGTCGCCCAGCTCGAGTCGTGAACGTAGTGGTGCAGTAGGACGACGCCGCTCAAGAGCGCGATGTCCGCGACGCGGTAGGTCGCGAAGATGCGGCCGCTCGAGACGACGGTCTCCGGCCGATCCCAGAAGAACGCGACGAGCAGAACGCTCGAGAGGCCGAGCAGCTCCCAGCCGAAGAACGCCATGTCGACGCTGCCGCCGATGACGAACCAGAAGAAGCCGGTCGTCGCGACGCCGACCAGCACGAAGAACCGAACGTAGCCGGGATCACGGTGCAGGTAGCGCCCCGAGAAGCGAGCGAGCACGGGGATCACGCAGGCGCCGAGCGCGATCAGCGTCGCCGAGAGCGGGTCGACGAAGATCGACACGTCCATCCGGTACGTCCCGACCGAGTACATGGTCCAGAGGACCTCGTCGAACTCGTGCGAGGGCCGCAGCATCGTGAGCGCCGCGAGAAGCAGCGCGGAGATCGCAGCGCCCGACACGGTCACGGACGACACCACCGCCACCCAGCGCTCGTGCGGCTTCACGCCGCTGATGCTCAGCAACATGAGCAACAGAGCGCCCGCGGCGGGCAAGAGCAGCGTCAGCGAGGTCAAGAGGTGGAGGAGCGGGAGCCCCGCCAGGAGGCGTAGTGCGTCGATCACGATGTTCCCTCGTTGGCGCCATGGCGGCCCACGACCACGCAGGGGGCCACGTTCTCGCGTGTGTGCAAGCAGGCGTCGCGCGACGAGGCGACCTCCATGAGCGCGTGCGTGAGCGCTTCGTACGGTCGAAAGCCCGTGCCGACCCATCGGAAGAAGCCGCGCCCCGAGGGGGAGCGTGCGAAGAGATGGATCCACGCGTTCACCGCGTAGTGCTTCACGGCGGGCAACCGCTCGAGCACGCCGTGGATGGCCTCCGGCTCGGCATCGATGATCGTGACGAGGCGGACCGGCTCGTGGATCTCGGTGGTCTGGCTCCAGAGACCCGGCCGGAGGTCACCGTCCGCTCCGTTCGAGACCCCGAGGAGGCCTTGGACGTTGTGCGGAAGCTTGCTGCCGCAGCCCCAGCGCTGCGGGTCCATCGTGGAGAAGAAGTACTCGTGGCTGATGCCCGCGCAGACCGGGAGCGGGGCCGCCATCAGCCGCTCGAGCGTGCTCCCGCGCTCGTCGTCGAGCGAAGGATCGTAGGAGACCAGGAAGGGGCGCCGGTCCAGGAAGAGGCCGCGCGTGAGCTGTCGACGACCGATGATGCACGCCGCGTTGGTCGCGTGGTTGTACTCGGGACGAGTCTCGGCGAAGTCCGCGCAGCGCCGGCGCACGCGCGCCACCGCTTCGTCGTCCGGCAGGTCGAGGGCGATGTCGTCGAAGCGGCGCGCTCGCTCGCGCGCGTTCCGGGCGAGCGCGATTTCGAGCGCTTCGCGGATCGGCTCGAACTCCTCGCGACGCTCCGCCTCCATGTCGTCCAGCCCGAACCAGCGGATCTCGTCGAGCGCGGTGTCGTGCTCTCCCGGAACGAAGATGGTCTCGGCCGGGATCTCGGCGCCGAGCTCCGCGAGCCGCTCGCGGTTCTCCGGGTCGTTCGCGAACGCGCAGAAGACTCGCGCGTTGATCCCGCCGCGCTGTCCGCCGCAGGCACCGCACTGATAGCCGGAGAGAAACGGGTTGTTCACGGCCATCGAGCCGTGTCCGACGATCAGCGCCCAGCGTCCGAAGCCGCGGAGCAAGCCGACGTTCGCGAGGTTGCGGTAGACGAGGTTGGCCTGCTCCTCCGGGGTGAAGCCCTGAGGGTCTTCGTCCTTCGCGTACACGAGGCGCGTCCCTTCGAAGTCGTGCGACGGCTCGACGAAGAGCTCGGGGAAGAGCAGGCGAACCAGGGTGCGCGGCGCGGTCGCGAAGTTCGCGAAGCTCGCGAGCAGCCCGCCTCCCGCACGGCGCGAGGCGTCGGGGCCCGCGATCGCGCGGAACACGCGCCCGCGTCGTCGGGACCGCTCGAGGGCGAGCCGCTGGTCAGGCGGTAGCTCCTCCGACACCCGCTTCTCGGGCGTCACCGGCGCGGGGCACGACGCGGTCTCGTCGACCGAGAGCGGCGCGCGGTGCTTGAGCGCGACGCCGAAGAAGCCAGCCGAGCCGATGGTCTCGGTGCGCGGTACGCACTCTTCGATGTGCCTGCGGATCGACTCGCACCGGTCGTCGATGCAGCAGAAGAAGTGGACGTTCGTCTCCTTGGGCAGAGGAAGCGGAGCCTCGTCCAGCGTCGCCATCGCGCCGACCAGGCTGCGCACGTAGTCCTCTTCGTAGGCGTCCTGGAACGCGGCCAGATCCTCGTTCCACAACCTTCGGGTCACCGGGGCGGGCACGCTCGAGAGCGAGGTGGCGAGGTTCGCGAGCGTCGCGCGCTGCCCGAAGAGCCGATGGGTGACGTCGAGCAGCGCGTGCTCTTCGATGACGAGGCGCGCCGCCAGATAGTCCGTGAGCGAGACCTTCACGCCTTCTGCGCACTCGGCGGGATTGTGCTCGAGCCGGTGGATCATCCCCGCGTAGCCGGGGAGCGCGAAGATCGCGTCGTGGATGATGCTCGGCCAGCCCGTCTCGGCGTCGCCGCGTCGCTCCAGGCAGCCGATGATGATCGACATCGCCGTCGTCTCGTCGCCGCCGAGGCTCTTCGCGAAGCCGCCGAGCCACGGCTCGGGCACACCGAGCGGGCTACGCGCGAGCCGGCGCAGCACCCCGAGGAGCCCCCGCTCGCGCCCCGGCATCGGCCATGGCGCGGAACCGAGGTCCAGGAACACTGGAAGGACGCGAAGCAGGAGCTCGTCGACCATCTCGCCGACCTCGACCGCCATCTCCGGCCGCACGCGGGAGAAGAGGATCGTCCCAGGCCGCGGCCGTGGAAGCTCGTCGACCTTCGCCAGCTGGAGCTCGGCGAGCCGGCGCTTCGCGGCCGCCACGTCCTCCGGTCGGACGTGACGCGCGTCCTTGAGGTCTCGGTACTCCTCTGCCGTGAGCGTCGTACGCGCGCCGCGGATCCGCGTCGCGGCCTCGCATGCGGCGTGGAAGTGGTGGTCCTCGATCAGTCCGAGCGGGTTCTGATGGACGAACACGCCGAGCGGGCGCTGCTCCGGGAGCCACTTCGAGAGCTGCTTGAGGGTGGCTTCCACCTTGGCTTCGAGCCGCGCCGTGGGGGACTTCGACGTGCGCTTGCGGGGACTGTCGTGAGAGTCTCGGGGCTCGGCTTGGGACATCCTGTTCTCTCGGTGCGGCGACGTGGGCTGGCTTGGCCGATGAGGCCTCCGACCGCGCGCCGTCCGGGCGCACGCAACCGACGGGCCAACACCGATATGGCTCGTTTCTCCGCGCCAGGCGCGAGCTGCTCTCGAGCGCTTTGCCCCGAAACCCGTGGTGCGCCCCGAATCGCCTCAGTGGCGCCGTCCCCAGGTCGGGCGGGTGTAGGCGGATTCGCCGTTGGCCCGACCGAGCTCTCGCGCGTCTCCGAGTCAGGGCGAGAGACGCAGGACCACGGCGTCGTAGTCGCCCACCGCGCTGAAAGCGCTTCCGCCGAAGTCGACGGAGCCGTGGAACTCACCCGTCACCCAGAGCTCGCCCGCTGGCGACTCACCGACACCCGGGAACGAGTCGTCGCCCGACGAGCCATACATCCGCGCCCACGCCACCGTCGTCAGATCGGGAGCGAGCGCGGCGATGAACGCGTCCGAGCCCCCCGCGTTCGCGAGCGTGACCGGGCTGCGCACGGTCCCGGCCATGCCAGCTGTGACGATGACCTGCCCATGCGCGTCGATCGCGAGATCACTGGGGTAGTCGTAGTCGCCGGTGCTGATGAATTGAGTGAGCCCCGACGGCATCCCCATGCGCGCCCCCAGCGCCCGCCTCATCGAGCCCACGATCACGTCCCAGACACCTTCCGGCGCGCTCACGAGATAGCTTCCGATCGAGGTCGCTCCGCCGATCACGCCGGCGAAGTAGACCTCCTCGGTCCCGATGGCGATCGCGCTCAGCTGGTCGGCGCCATCGCTCCCGAACGTGCGAGCCCAGCCCGCTCCGCCGGCGAAGTCACGACACCAGACGATCGCGTCCGCGCCGCCGATGCTCGTGAGCATCGTCCCGTCGTCGAGCATGAAGTTGCCCTCGAAGAAGCCGGCGGCGCAGACGAAGGTTCCGTCGGCCGCGACGCCGTCGAGGACGTCGTTGCCGCTGCCGGCGAGGACCATCGCTCGCGTCGGGCCTGAGGTCTCGGTCATGTCGAGCACGACGCTGTCCGCCATGCCGCTCGCGGGGAACGCGACACCAGCGAAGGTGAAGCCGGCCGTGTAGTCCATCGCGACGTAGATGCGCCCACCGCCCGTGGCCACGCGCTTGCCGGTGTCGGTGCCCGCGCCCCCGATCGAGCGCGCCCATTGCACTCGGCCGCTCTCGCTCATCGCCGCCACGACCACGTCTCGGTCGCCCGCCGACGCGATCGTCGTGCCGCCCGTCGGGCCGAACGACGCCGTTCGTTGGAACGTGCCGACGACGATCACGCTCTCGGTGCTCGGGTCCCACGCGGCGCTGCGCAAGACGTCGTCCGCGGTGCCGCCCATCGGGAGCACCCAGCGCAGGACCCCGTCGGGGCCGAAGCTCGCGACGAACCCGTCCGAGCCGCCCGCGGACGTCGCGGTCGTGCCGCCGCCGAAGTCGACGGTCCCGGCGAACTGGCCGACTACGTAGGCGTTGCCTACCGGGTCGAACGCCACGTCGCGCGCGCTGTCCCAGCCCGTGCTCCCGAAGTGGATGGTGCCCTCCACGCGCGGGCGGCACACGCTCGCGCGACAGCTGGAGACGGGGCTGCAGGTCGTGCTGCACCCACCGCAGTGGTCGATCGACATCGTCGTGTCGATGCACGAGCCGCCGCACTCCATGAGCGCGCCGCACGGTCCTGCGTCGACGTCGCCGGCGTCCTGCCCGGCGTCGAAGCCTGCGTCCGTCCCTGCCTCTGGCTCAGCGCCGGCGTCCGTCCCCGCGTCCGTTCCGGCGTCCACCGCGCTGCCGTCGAGGCTCGAGGTCGAGTAGCAGAGGCTGTTCAGGCACGACCAGCCGCTCGGGCACTCGGACGACGCGGTGCAGGCGAAGCGCCCTTCGGGGATCGTCGGGCCGCACGCGAGCGCGAGGAGCGCCAGGAGAAGAGGAGAGCGATTCACTGGAACCTCCCGGTGAGCGCGAGGCTGCCTGGTCCGACGCGTAGAGCGACCTCCGGTTCGTCGTGGCCGCCCGCGGTGAGCGCGATCGCGAGGCCGACGCCAACGCCGACGATCCCGACGGTCAACAGAGCGATCCCCGCGATGCTCATCGGCTCCGCTCGTGACGCGGCCCCTTCGACGCTGGACCAGCTGCTCCCCATCGGAGCGTTCTCGACGGTGCTCGCATCGGACGCGGCGACGCCGACGAGCACGGCGCCCGTGATCGCCAGCGCGGCGCCGGCGCCGAGGATCACCCACCCTGCGGTGCCGTCGCCACCGCTGCTCGCGCGCGGCGGCTCGGAGGCGACCGGCACGTCGTCCGTGACTCGATCGGGCTGCGGCGGTTGGACCGCGAGCGCTGCAGCCGCCAGACGCGCTTCGAGCTCGCGCACGCGCGTCTGTACTCGCGTCTGCTGGGGTGAGTCAGGCACCTCCGTGAGGAACTGTCGATACGCCGCGACCGCGCGCTCGTCGTGTCGTGCGAGCTCCGCCGAGAGCCCGACGTTGTAGAGCAGCATCGGTCGATGGCTCAGATCGTAGGCGCGCGTGAAGTACTCGAGCGCGCTGTCGTAGCGACCGTTCGAATAGGCGGTCTCGCCTGCGGCGAAGAGCTGCCGGGCTTCGTCGTCGAGCGCGGCTTGTTCTTCCGGCATCGCGTCGGTCTGCTGAGCCGCCGCCGGGACCGAGGCGAGGAGGAGACCAGAGCAGAGAAAGAGAAAGGAGATCGGTCGCATCACGCGCGAGGGTACCGCAGCCGCGCGAGGCCGTCTCCCCGCCCGAGGGGCACGACGCTCAGAACCACGCGGTGGTTCCGATCGTGAGGGTGTCCTGCGTCCGCGCGTTGTGGACGAACGGAGTCATCGGGCTGACCCCGTCGCCGCTGACGCGACCTGCGAAGAACGCGTCGCCCGAGGCATGATCGTGTCGGTACTCGATCCGGAGCGAGATGTGCTCGTGCGGTCGCAGGTCGATGCCTGCCGTCGCGGAGCTCACCCACTCGGTCGGCCAGAAGATCGACGAGGCTGTCCCGAGAGCGTTGCTCGCGGTGTGCTCCCAGAAGAAGTCGCCGCGCGCGTTCAGCGCGAGCCAGGGCACGATGTCGAAGTGGAGCGCGAGCATGCCCGCCATGTACGCGCTCGTTCCGAACGCGTTCGGCTCGAAGCCACCGGTCGCCTGCGCCTGGATACCGAGCCACTCCGTTGGTGTGATGGTGCCGTTGAGGTCGAAGACGTGCCGCCATGCGCGGCCTTCGGGCGCGTCGACGGGACGCTCGACGCCGCCGAGATAGTTGAGCGTCACGGAGAGGAGGCCGGGTGTGGACCAGGCGAGCTGAACGATGAAGGACTTCTCGTCGTTGTTGTCGACGATGGTGTTCCATCCGTTGATGAACCACGCGCTCACGGAGAGCTCCGGCGTGATGCCGTACGTGGCGCGCACGCCCGTGTGATAGAAAGGAAAGCCGAAGAAGACGTTGCTTCGCGAGAAGAGATAGTCCTCGTGAACGGTGAGGGACTCCACGCCGATCGGCGAGAGAAAGAGCCCCGCTTGGACGTCGAGCCCGCCGCCGACGTCGATGTGGTAGCCGACGTACGCCTGCTGCACGAACTGCCACAGCGATTGGTTCTGTGGGCCGACGCCGCTTCCGAACGTCGGGGTCGCCGTCTCGGCGAGATAGTACGTGGACGGTGTCGAGCCCCACTGCAGCGTGATGCGCCCGTTGACGCCTTCCCAGTCCCACTGCGCGTCGAGGACGACGTTCGCGAGGTTGAAGCTGTTGTGTCGGTTGTCGAAGCCGCGCAGATCCGTGATGCCGTTGCTCGGCTGGTTGAAGTTGTACGCGTAGTAAGCCTCGACCCAGGCGCCGAACGTGATGTGGCCTTCGTCCTCGTCGGCGGCGGCAGCCTCCGGCTCTGGCTCTGCGCTCTCTGGCTCTGCGCTCTCTTCCGGCACGGGCCCGCTCTCGGGGGCCGCCACGGGAGCAGCCTCGCTCGATTCTTCCGGCTCCTCGGGAGCGCGATCGGGCTCTCCGGCCTGAGCCTCGACCTCACCCGCTCCCCACAGGAGCGCCAGCGCAAGCGCCGCGCGAATGCCTCGCGCGATCCACCGAACCAACATCGACCCCATCGAGACCTCCCAACGCGTGGCCGCGAGGATATCCGAACCAGCGGCGCGCTCGTCCTTCTCGACGCCCCGCGGGGTGGATCTCGCTCGCCGTTCGGTCGATGATGGCGATGCATGCGCTCGTCCTCGTCGCTCGCTGCGATCGCGATCCTCCTCCTCTCGGGGTGTGTCCTCGCGCGAGCTGCGCTCGGCGTGCCCCCGGGCGAAGGCGGAGCGCCGAACCTCGATAGCGGCACTGCCATCGACGCCGACGCGCGGGAGGACGCGTCGATCCGCTCCGACAGCGGGAGCGACGCCGCGATGGACGCTGCGCCTCCGGATGCCTGGTCCGACACTGGACCGCCCCCCTGCGTTCCTTCCACCGAGGCATGCAACCTCTTCGACGACGACTGCGACGGAGCGACGGACGAGGACACGTGCGGGTGCGAGCGGCGCGAAGTCGATGGGTACGTCTATCAGCTCTGCCCGGGCGCGACGGCGTTCGACGCCTGGGGCCGCTGCACCACGCTCGGCGCTGGATACGACCTCGTCGTGATCGACGACGCCGCCGAAGCGGAGCTCATCCGCGGCTGGACATCGTACGAGTGGATCACGATCGGCCTCGCCGACTTCGCGATCGACGGAACCTTCGTCTGGACGGATGGCCATACTGACACGCTCGATCTCTTCTCCGTGGGTGAGCCCAACGGCCACGAGAACGAGAACTGCGTCGTGACGACCGACGGCAAGTGGCTCGACGTCGGCTGCATCGGTACGTGGCGCTATCTCTGCGAGGGGAGCGCGCGCGTCTTTCCGCCGCCCGTGGGCACCGCCGAGACGTGCAACGGGCACGACGACGACGTCGATGGCGCCGTCGACGAAGGCGCGTGCGACTGCCCGACGATGGTCTACGACCACCACGTCTATCAGGTGTGCTCGCCCTCGGGCGGCTCGAGCTGGGATCAGGCTCAGGCTGACTGTTCCGACGCCGGCGGCTACCGGATGGGCGTCGTCGACGATCGCGGCGAGACCGCGGCGATCGGGCACATCTTCCCCGGGGGCAGCTGGCTCGGCTTGAACGATCGCGCCGAAGAGAGCCACTTCGTCTGGGAGGGCGACCCAGGGACTCTCGTCTCGCTCGATTCGGCGGCGGAGCCAGGCCACTTCGTCGCCTGGGCCGGAGGCGAGCCCAACGACTCGGGCGGCACGCACGCCGAGAACTGCGTCTGGTCCGACGGCGCCGGCAACTGGTACGACATCGCGTGCGATCGGCGGGTCCCGTACGTGTGTGAGCGCGCGATCGCGCCCTGAGCGAGGCGAAGGTGATGCCTCGCGCGGTCTCGTTCAGAGGTCGCTGAGCTCGATCGCGATCGATCGAGCGCCGAAGGACGTCGCACCGCTGTCGACCACGAGGAAGTAGCTCCCGGGATCGAGCTCGGCCTCGAGCGGGCCCGACGCGACGCATGCGATCTCGGTGCTCGCATCGCCGCACGTGCTCTCCACGTAGAGAACGGTGTCGGCTCCGGTCGGCGTCGCGCGCAGCCGGCTACGCGTCGTCACCTCGAGACGGTAGACGAGGTCCGGGCCCGCGCCGCCGCAGCTTCCGTGAAGATCGTCCCGGGCGGAGAACGTGTCCGCTTCGATCGTCCCCGGAATGGTCGCCGCCTCCGGCGAATCGCACGCCTCGGCGTCGACCGCGCTCACCGTCGGGATCGCCGCGAGGTCGCAGCGCAGCCGGTGCCGACCGAGATCGCCCGGCACCGCGCCATCGACCACGACGAAGTGTCGCCCCGGCGCGAGCGTGGCGTAAAGCGGCGAGGTCACGGCCGACGCGCACGCGATCTCGCTCTCCGGCCGGCCACACGAGGAGCGTACGTAGACGACCCCGCCGATGTCGCTCGTTCGGGTGCAGCGAAGTCGGGAGGGCACCGCGACGTCGAGGGCGTACACGCGCTCCGGCGCGCCGACGCCTCCACAGCTGCCCTCCATGTGATCGAGGCCATGGGAGGTGTCGACGGTCGTGCTCTCGCCCGCCACGAGGACCGCGGCCGAGTCGCACGCGTGCGGCGGGTGAATCGCGTCGTGAAGGCTCGCGGCGAGCTCGAAGCGCCCGGACGATCCGGCCGATCCGTCCACGAACACGTAGTACACGCCGGCGTCGAGCACGGCGCTCGCGGGGGCACCCTCGGCGCCACACGCGAGCTCGCTCGCCAGCGACGCGCACTCGCTCCGGATGTACGTCACGACGTCGCGGCCATCCGCGAACGCCTGCACCGCGGCGATGGAGCGCTCCGGCACGATGAGCCGGTAGACCACCTCGGGGCTCAGCAGAGTCTCGTCCGCGCAGTCGTCACAGCCGGAGTCGTACGAGCGACGTCCGCTCTCGTACTCGGCGCTGCAGCTGCCGTACGTCACGTCGACCGCGCCACGCGTCGTGCCTCGTACTCTGCGCCCGACGGGGAGCGGCTCCGCATCGCTGCAGTCGTAGTAAGGCGAGCTCGGGCCGGACCACGCCGCGAGGCCGAGCTCTTCGCGGACACGTTCCGTGAGACGCGCGTAGAGCGTGCTCAGCATGTCTCGGTAGGCGGTCTCTGCGGCTGCGGCGCCGCTCGCGCTCGAGAGCTCGCGGACGAGCTCCGCTGGGAGCGCGAGCTCCGCGGTCGTCTGGTAGTCCGGCTCGGTCGGCAGCACCGCGCCGTCTGGCCGTACGAAGAAGCGGATCGAGACACGTAGCGCGATCGCCGGCAGCTCGACGCCGGACGTGGTCGCGACGAGCGTGTCGGCGTGGACCACCGTGGCGATCTCGACGGCCAGGTGCGCACGGTTCGCCGTCTCCTCTTCGCGCGCTCCCGTGAGGCCGTAGGCGCCACCGAGCGCATCGCGCAGCTCCGTGTCGATCGAGTCCACGAGGGTCGCCGATCGCCCGCCGAGCCTGTTGCGCTCGAGAACGTCACGCACGGTCGCGCCACCGGGAATCCGTCGATCGAGATCGTCGGCCGCCGGATCGATCGAGTGCCGGACGTGCAAGAGGCCGACGTCGGCGCACGGATCATCGGCGCGCACGGCCTCGAGCGCGCTCGTGATCGCGGCGAGCGCGTTGGCCCGCATCGCATGCGCGCGCGCAGAGGCGCGATACGAGGTGGTCGCGCTCTCCAGGCGAGCCCGCAGCGCCTGCGTGGCGGCCTCGTCGGCCTCGGTGCCCGGGTGCTCGGTCCTGAGCGCGCAGAGCGCCGGCCAGTCCTCACGGGCGATGATCGCCGCCGCGCCCGCGAGCAGCACGTGCGTGGAGGCATAGGACTCACGGTCGTCGAAGAGCGTCAGCTCTCTCGCGAGCATGGAGCGCGCGCCGCCGCGCTCGCGAATCCCTTCGGCCCAGTCGACGTACCGCTGCCAGCTCGCCGCCGTCCGCTCCGATTCCGCGTTGGACCAGAGCGTCGACTCCTCGTCGCGGACCGAGATGGCCTCGAGGCCGATCGAGAACGCCGCGAGGAGCACCAGCAACAGTGCGATCGCGACCGGCGCGACCCAGCGCGGCCGAGTCGTCGCGCCGCTGCTCGTGCCGTCTCTCGCTCCGGCTTCGCTACGCGGCTCGGTCGTGCGCAGCGGCGCGGTCGCGCCGGAGCTGGGCGGAGCGCTCGCACGCACGACCGGCTCCGCCGATTCGGCGCCGCCGACGGGCGCATCCGGAGGCTTCGCCGCCCGGGCGTCCGCGTCGGCCCGAGGCTGTGCGTCCTGGGCTTCGTCCCGACTCGCGATCACGACGGCGTGGTCGCGCTCGCCGTCTTCGTTCTCGCCGCTCCCGCTCACCTGGGCACGCTCGCACGCTGGCGGGGCCCTCGCAACGACGGATCGAAGCAGCACGGAGTACTTGCCCAGCGCATCGTCGCTGTGGTGCCAGCAGCGAAGCGACGTGCGCCGCCACCCGTTTGCGAGCGCTGCGATCGGGTATCCTCGTGGCCGTGCCGCACGTCGCACGCTTCGAGCTGGTCCTGCTCGCGCTCCTCGCGGCGTGTAGCCCCGCTCCGCCAGCCTCGACGGCATGCCTCACGCGGACCGACTGCCCCGCCGGCCAGGAGTGTCTCTTCGGACGTTGCGCGCCGACCGTCACCGACACCGGCCCGATGGCGGACGGTGGCCTCGCGAACGACGGTGGCGCGATGGACGTCGGGCCCGGTCGCGTCGACTCGGGCTCGGCGGACGCCTCGGACATCGACTCCGGAGCGGAGCTCGACGCAGGCGTGGAGACCGATGCGGCGACCCTCGATGCGAGCATGGCCCCGGACGCCGGGCCGCTTCCCGGCGAGAGCTGCAGCAACCCCATCACGCTCGACGTCGTCGCTGGTCGCGCGCACGCCACCGCGCGGCTCGACGACTATCGCGGCGACCACGACACGTTCTGTGGCGAGATGGGCGCTCGCGATGTCGTCTACGTGCTCGACGTCGGGAGCGGTATTCACGACATCGACATCGTGACGGGACCGGGAAGCGTCGACACGGTCCTCGCGATCTCCGACCGCTGCGACACGTTCTATGACTGCGACGACGATCGCTCCGGATCCGATCACGGCGCGAGGATCGTCCTGCACCGCTTTCCCGCGCCGCGCGTCTTCTTGATGGTAAGGGGCTACGGCACGGCGACGCTCGGGACGTTCACGCTGGATGTCGTGGTGACCGACGTGCCGGCGAGCGGTTCGACCTGCGCGACGACCACGATCGATCTGAGCGGCGGCGGCAAGGTGATCGCTTGGCCGGGGACGACCACGGTGCCCCTCACGACGTCGTGCGCCGCCATGGGGCCGATGCTCGACGCGTACCGCCTCGGGCCCCAGGCGGACGGAACGATCAGCGAGATCTCTGCCTACTTCGGAAGCACCGCGCGCTCGGTGGCAGTCGTCAGCGACTGCTCGGGCGCGCCCGGCGAGAGCTGGTGCGAGGCCGCGACCCTCACCGGCAGCGCCTGGCAGGTCTTCCAGATGGACGTGCCCACGGCAGGGGCCGGCGATCAGTTCATCACGATCGTCGGCGGAGCCGTCCCCGGCGCCGGCGCGTACTCGCTCGACGTCTCTCCCTGACGCGCGGACGGGCACGCGCGTCTCGGGCACCTCGCACGAACGACCGATGCGGGCCTGGCCGCGGCTCTCGAGCGCGCGGTCCACCATGCCGCGCACGATCACCGCGCCCACGTCGGGAGCCAGCGGTCAGGATCTCGGGCCGAGCGGGCGAAAGGGACGGCCCCACCGCGCGCCGATCCGGCCGAGCTGCGGACCGGTTGTGCTTCGCAACGAAGCCTTCGCGCGTTGCCTCGCGCCTCTCGTCGGCCATGCTCTCGCGCATGGCGCTCCACGGCCTCCTCACGCGCGGCATCGCAAGCACGCTCTCCGATCATCCCGGCGAGCTCGATCGCATCGCGCGCGAGCGAAAGCTGCCCGACGGCGCGGGCGAGCACCTCGCTCAGGCGCTCGAGGCGCTGCCGGGCTTGCTCGTCGCGCTCGACCGCGTCGTCCAGGCCGGCGACGACGCGCGCGTCCAGCGCATGTGGTCGAGCCTCGTGTCCTACCTCCTGCTCGACGAGGATCTCGTTCCGTCGCGCGATGGAGCGCCCATCGAGGGTCTGCTCGACGACGCGTATCTCGCTCACATCGCCGTCGACCGGATGAGCAAGCACGTGTCGGATCGGTCCGCGATCGATCTGCGGAGCGTCGCCGGCGGTGCACAGCTGCTCCGCAGCGTCCTGCCGCCCCACGTGGCCTCGGCGCTGGATCGCAGGGTCGACGCGGCCCTCGAGAAGGCCGGTTGATCCCGGCACGAGCGCGCGTGACGCCGTCTGGATCCGGCGTCACGGGGCGCGCCCCTCGGCTCAGAACGCTGCGCCGATCGCGAGCTGCAGGCGTGCGTCCTGGACCGAGTAGGTCGACGGGCGTGCGGCGCCGTTGCCGTAGGTGACCGTTCCATCCGTCGCCGTCGGGGGCAGCGCGGTGAAGTCGGTCACGAAGTTTCGCAGCTCGGTCCGTTCACCCGAGTTCTCCGTCTGGAACGTCCGCAGCCGGATGTTGATCGCGAGGTAGAGCGGACCGAAGAGCGGCATCTCGTAGCCGATGAGGCCGCTCCCGCCGAAACCGACGCTGTAGAAGTCGGTGCGTGTCCCGGTTCCGGTGATCGGCGTCGGGAGCTGCGAGAGCCCGGCTCCATACTGGTAAGAGAGCTCGGTCTGGAACGGGAAGAGGACACCGCCGGACACCTCGGCTCGGATGGCGCCGAACCCGACGGGGACGCGCAGTCGAAGCCCCAGCATCGCCGTGTGGTACTGGATGAGACCCTGAACCTCGTCGAGCACGCCGGTGAGCACGCCCTCGCGCGAGATCGAGCGGTCGTACTCGTAGTTCGCGATGATCGCGAGCGTGTCGGGGATGACGTAGACGCCGGCCGTGCCGCCGACTCCGAAGCCGTGCACGATCGGATGCTGGTAGTCCGTCGGACCTCCGGAAGGCAGATACGGCGTGTCGCCGAACTGGATGCCGTATGCACCGGTCGCTTCCAGGAAGAACATGTGCCGCGGCGGAGGCGCCGGCTCGACGTACGTGATGTCTTCTTCCTCCGAGTACGCCGGTGTCGGCGGGCGTTCCGTCGTGTACGTCGGCGCTGGCGGCGTCTGGTACGTCGAGCGTGTCGTCTCGACCGTCTGCGTCGTTTGGGTCGTCTGGGCCTGGGCCACGCCTGCGACGCTCGCGAGGGCGACCGCCACAGACACCATGATGGAGCGATTGAGGTGTTTCATGCGCCCTCGCCAGTGCACGCGAGGTGCCTGACACCCCAGGCAGGGACGCGGCCCACATCGAAGCTGCCAATCTGCGCTGCACTTGGTGGTGGCTCGACCGCAGCCGGTGACTCCGCCCACGCTCGCCACGTGGCGGCTCGCGTCGCGCAGCGGACCGTCCGAACGACTTCCACCTCGCTCCCCGTCTGGAGGGGGCGTGCGCGGCAGATCAGTCCTTGGTGCCCTGACCGACGAACCAGTCCTCCCGCTCCCGGAAGAGGACGTTGAACGTCGTCAGAGATCCGTAGCAGCCGGTGATGTACTGCTGCAGCTGGATCTTCTCGTCGGGCTCGAGGCTCTTGGTGCCGTTCACCTTCTGCTCGAGGACGCGCAGCTTGTCGCGGAGCATCACGATCTTCTGGAAGAAGGCCTCGATGGGCACGCGCTTCTCCTGCGTCCCGTCCTTGCCGGGCTTGAGCACGAGCTCTCCGCCGCGCCAGCGATCGCCCAGCGGCGCATCGCCCACGCCCAGCTCCTCACGGAGCACCTCACGCAGCACTCTCCGAAATTCGTCGGTGTCCATATCGAGATCGATCTCCTTGGGTAGCGGGATCTTCGGCTCGGGCTCTTCGGTCTCTTCGCGCATCCGGCGTGGCGTGCCCGCGGCGGCCTTCCGCTTGAGGGCGCTGTCCCACGCCGCGCCCTTCGCCTTGTGGTGCGCGCAGGTGGCCGTGTCCTTGAGCGGCGGCGGCCAGCACTTGAGCATGCACTCGCCCTCTTCCGCGCCGTCCTCGAGCTCACGCAAGGCGATGAAGAACGAGCAGCTGCCGCATCGGCTCGTGAGGTCTCGCTCCATTCGCGACGCACTCTAACCGATCGCTCGCCGGACGGGATCCGCTCGCTCCGGGATCAACGGCGTGCCCTCGCATCCTGCCCGTGGTAACGGCGGCTCGCCCCGGATGGACAACATCACGCACACCCTCGCGGGCATCGCCGTCGCGGAGCTCGCGTACCAGGTGCGCGCCGCCCGCTCGGGGCCGAATCCCGCGCTCCGCGGCGCGGCGTGGCTCTCCGCCGGGCTCGCGAGCAACGCTCCCGACCTCGACATCGTGCTGACGCCGCTCCTTCGGCAGCCCCTCGGCTACGTGCTCCACCATCGCGGGTACACGCACACGCTGCTCCTCGCGCCGCTCCTCGCGTTGCTCCCTTTTCTGCTCGCCCGCGTCCGGCTCGCGCGGACGGGCAAGTCGCGCGTCACGGGGCTCGACGGCGCGTTCCTCTACGCGCTCGCGCTCGCGAGCGTGCTGCTGCACGTGCTGATGGACTTCGGGAACAGCTACGGCGTGCACCCGTTCTGGCCCTTCGACACGCGCTGGTTCTTCGGCGACTCCATGTTCATCGTCGAGCCTCTGCTCTGGGCCGCGCTCGCGACTCCCCTCGTCTTCGTCACGGACAGCCGCGCCGCGCGCGCCATCTTCGGCGGCATCGCCGGGCTCGGCCTCGTCCTGTCCGCTCTCTTGCCGATGGTCTCCTACGCGGGGCTCGTGTTCGTCCTCGGCACGACGCTGTCGATGCTCCTCCTCGCGCGCAACGCAGGCCCGCGCGCGCGGCCGCTGATCGCGCTGTTCTTCTCGCTCGCCATCGAGCTCACGTTCTTCGGGACCCACCACGAGGCGCAGATCCGCGCTGTCGGCCTGCTCGGGAGTGCGTTCCCGCGGGCCACCGTCCTCGACGTCTCGATGTCGCCCTCGCCCGGCAATCCGCTCTGCTGGAGCGCGACCGGGATCGAGCTCGAGGACGACGCGCTCGTGCTCCGACGCTTCGCGCTCACGCTCCAGCCGTCGCTCGTCCCGGCGACGAGCTGCCGCCTGCAGCCCGCCGAGGACGTGACGGCGGTCACCGAGCCGATCGCCCGATCCTCGACGGAGGCGGTGACGTTCTTCGATCAGACGCGCACGTCGCTCGCCGAGCTGTGCGGGCTCGCGCACGCGAGCGGTGAGGTCGACGCGTACCTGCGATTCGCTCGCGCTCCGTTCCTCGTGGAGCGGGACGGCCATGTGGTGGTCGGCGACTTTCGTTACGACTTCGAGCGAGGGTACGGCTTCGCCGAGGGCGAGCTCCCGATCTCGGGCACGGTCAGCGGCTTCGTGCCGGACTGGGAGCCGCCGCGGAGGGATGCGATCGATCCGGACCGCGCGCCGCCACCGCGGCCGCGCGGGATCGTCACCGAGTAGTCGCGCTCGCGGGCGAGCGAGCGCCTAGAGAACGTTGGCAGCGAGCTCGAGATCGTCCTCCAGCTCGACCACGGGCTCTTCGAGCAGCGAGCCCGCTCGCCCCTCGAAGAGCAGATCTTCCATGCGGAGCAGGAGCGGCCTCAGCGTGCTCGGGTCCATCGCCGAGATCGCGACGGCGTTTCGCTCCCAGGCCAGCCGCGCGCGCTCGCCCTCCTCGAGTCGATCGCACTTGTTCAGCACCAGCAGCGTTCGCTTCGTCGCGAGCCCGAGCTCGCCGAGGAGCTGTTCGGTGGTCCGGATGTGGTCGGACATCGAGGGGTCCGAGGCGTCCACGACGTGCAGGAGCAGGTCCGCGTCCTCGGCTTCCTCGAAGGTCGCGCGGAAGGCCGCGAAGAGATCCTTCGGCAGATCGCGGATGAACCCGACCGTGTCCGTGATCACGACCTCACGCTCGCGCGGGAAACGGATGCGCCGCGAGCGCGTGTCGAGCGTGGCGAAGAGCTTGTTCTCGACGATGGTGTCGCTGCCCGTCAGGGCGTTCAAGAGCGTGCTCTTGCCGACGTTCGTGTAGCCGACGATCGACACGATCGGGATGTCCCGGCGCTGCCGGCGCTGACGACGCTGCTTTCGCTGCACGCCGAGGTGCCGAAGCTCCGCTTCGAGACGCGAGATCTTCTCCCTCGCGCGCCGCTTGCCGATCTCGAGGACCGTCTCGCCGGGCCCGCGTCCGCCGATGCCGCCCGTCAGGCGCGAGAGCGAGTCGTCCTTCTGACCGATGCGCGGCAGGAGGTACTTCATCTGCGCGAGCTCGACCTGGAGCTTGCCGTCCCGGCTCTCGGCGCGCTGCGCGAAGATGTCGAGGATCAGCTGAGCGCGATCGATGACCTTCATGTCGGTCATCGCAGCGATCGCCGCCGCCTGCGAGGGGCTCAGGTTGCGATCGAAGATCAGGACGGTCGCGTCGAGCGCCATCGAGCGCAGGACGACGTCGTCGAGCTTGCCGCGGCCCATCACGTACTTGGGATCGATCTGATCGCGGACCTGCAGGATGCGATCGACCACGGCGACGCCCGCCGTCCGCGCCAGCTCCTCGAGCTCGCGGAGCGAGTCCTCCGCGTCCATGTGGTGGCGGCGGTCCGTCACGTGCACGAGGATCGCGCGGTCGTCCTTGCCCTGGACGGCGGCGGTGCGTGCGGCGCGCGCGAAGGCCTCTTCGAGGCCCTTCACGATCTCGGCGGGGCTCGCGTCCTCCTTGCCGTACGGGATCGGACCGACGGTGCGGTACGGGGGCGTCTTCGGATCGTCCGTGACGACGGGGACGTTGTGTCCGTAGTGGACGGTCAGCGGCTGCCCGTCCGGTGCGAGGCAGACGACGACGATCAGATCGAGGCGGAGGCGCGTGAGGTCGACCAGATCGTCTCGCGTCAGACCTTCCTGGTTGAGGTGGGTGTGGATGAGGCGGAGGCCCCGGAAGCGACCCGAGCCCGCACGGATGCGGCCGAGATCGGGGAGCATCAGCTTCGTCGCGTCCCCGACGACGACGTGCTCGACCTCGCCGTTGCGTCCGACCAGCACGCCCACCTGGCGTCCGATCTGTCGGCTGATCTCCCCCATCGATCGAGCGAGCTCGGGCGTGAGCAGCCGGTCGAAGGCGACGCGACGCCTCCAGAGGCGCTCGAGCGCGTGGACGTCGGAAGGGGCGAGGCCTGCGGTGTTCCCGGAGATTTGTGTGGTCACTCGAGATCCAGATCTTACACGAAGCGATCCTGCTTGCGAGCTACCCGATTGGCCTCGGTCAGCGCGCGAACCGATCGGTGGTCTGGATGAGCGCGTCGAGGATGCCGGGCTCGTACGCCGAGTGTCCCGCGTCGTCGACGATGACGAGCTCGGCCTCGGGCCAGCGGCGGTGAAGGTCCCACGCGCTCGTGGCAGGACAGACCACGTCGTAGCGTCCCTGGACGATCACGCCCGGGATCTTCCGGATGCGCTCGACGTCGTCGAGCAGCTGCGTCTCGTGCGTGAGGAAGCCCTTGTTCACGAAGTAGTGGCACTCGATCCGCGCGAACGCGAGGGCGAACGAGTCTCCCGCCGCGCGCGACACGTGGTCGGGCTTGGGCAGGAGGAAGCTGGTGCGGGCCTCCCACACGCTCCATGCGCGCGCGGCGTCCTGCCGGATCGAGGCGTCGGAGCTGGTGAGGCGGGCGTAGTAGGCCGAGACGAGGTCGCTCCGCTCGGCGGTCGGGATCGGGGCGAGGTAGTCCTCCCAGGCGTCGGGGAACAGCTCGCTCGTGCCCGACTGGTAGAACCAGGCGAGCTCCTTCTGGCGCAGGAGGAAGATGCCGCGCAGCACGACCTCGCTGACGCGCTCCGGGTGCTTCTCGGCGTAGGCGAGCGCGAGCGTCGAGCCCCAGCTGCCGCCGAAGAGCTGCCACTTCGTGATGGCGAGGTGCGTGCGCAGCGCTTCGATGTCCTCGACGAGGTGCCACGTCGTGTTGTCGGTGAGCGACGCGTGCGGCGTGCTCCGACCGCAGCCGCGCTGATCGAAGAGCACGATGAGGTACCGCTTCGGATCGAAGAAGCGCCGCTGCTTTCCGTCGGATCCGCCGCCCGGGCCGCCGTGGAGGAAGACGACGGGCTTGCCCTTGGGGTTCCCGGAGACCTCCCAGTAGATCTCGTGCCCGCCCGAGACCGCGAGCATCCCACTGCGAAACGGCTCGATCTCGGGATAGAAGGTTCGACGCGTGCTCATCGCGAGCGAGGCTCGCAAAACGAGCCGCGCGGAACAAGGATCAAGTGCTCCTCTACACGAGTGCTTCCATGTGCGAGCGCTCGTGCAGACCACGTGCAGAACGGATCTCGCTGATACAGTGCGCTCGTGGCGATGGAACCCCGGCGGCTCGAACGTGCGTTTCGCGCCTGGCTCGTCTACCGCCTCGACCAGACGCTCGGCTGGCCGCCGATCGTCCAGGTCCTCCTGCTCGGGGTCCTCGGCGTGCTGCTCATCGCCCTCTTCGCCTGGGTCGAGCTCCAGATCCATCCACGCGACGTGACGATCCCCGACGCCGCCGAGGCCGTGTGGTGGACGGTGACGCACTTCATGGACGGCGGGACGATGGCGGGCGATCTGCCGTATCGCCGCGGGATCGCGCTCGCCACGACCGCCACCGGCGTCTTGATCCTCTCGCTGCTGACCGCTGCGCTCGCTTCGAAGATGGGCGAGCGCATCTCGGACCTGCGCTCGGGGCTGAACCCAGTCGTCGAGCGCGACCACCTTCTGGTCCTCGGCTTCGACCCGAACGTTCCGCTCGTCGCGCGTGAGCTCGCGCGAAGCGGTCAGCGATCGACGCTCGTCGTGCTCGCCACCGCCGACAAGGATCGCGTCGAGGCGTCGCTCCGCGGCGCTCGCCGGGTCTCGCGCGGCAAGCTCAGGACGGTCGTGCGCACGGGGGACGCCCGCGCGGAGGCCTCGCTGCTTCGCGTCGCGGCGCATCGCGCGAGGGCCGCGATCATCATCCCGCCGCCCTCGCTCGGCGACCAGGCTTCCGTCGAGTGGTCGTTGGGCGTCCTCCTCGCGTTGCGGCGCGTCGTGGGCGAGGACTGGACGGGGCGAGCGTTCGTGCTCGCGAGACACGAGGAGGCCGTCGATCTGCTGAGGCTCGCCGCGGAGCCCGACGTCGCCGGGCCCGGTGCGCTCACCTCGGAGATCATCGCCGCCGACGCCGTCATCGGCGCGATCCTCGCGCAGAGCACGCGCGAAGACGGCGTGTACTTCGTCCTCCGCCACCTGCTCGCGTTCGACGGCTGCGAGCTCTACCTCGAGCCGATCCCATCGGCGATCGTCGGCAAGACGTTCGACTTCGCGCACGCTTCGCTCGACGGCGGGATCGCCGTCGGCGTCATCACCGAGGACGGGCGCGCCATGATCTCGCCTTCGCACAGCGAGGTCGTGATGGGCGCGCGCGATCGGCTCGTCGTCCTCTCGAGCGGTCGTCGCCACCACCGGTTCGGCGCGCGCCTGCCAGCTCCTTGCGAGATCGACCTCGAGTCGCTTCCGCCGTCCCGCGCCGAGAACGTCGCGGTCATCGGCTTCAGCTCGGCGCTTCCGCACCTGGTCCGCGAGCTCGGCCTCGCGCTGCCGCCGCGCTCGACCGTCCACATCGTGCCTGGCGATGCGCACGAGGCGGCGGTGCAGCTCGTGAAGAGGCTCGGACCCCTGCTCCCGCGCGTCCGCCTCATGGTGCACGACGCGGACGGCGCAGTGCTCGCCCACGGCGGTCACGACACGATCTGCGGCGCGGACGCCGTCGTCATCCTCGGCGAAGAGTCGCAGGACGATCAGCACGGCGATGCGAGCTCGCTCGCGATGCTCCTGAGACTGAGGCACGGACTGCGCGCGCGCGGCGATCAAGACGTCGTCCGCATCGTGACGGAGGTTCAGGATCCGCGATCGGCGGCGCACGTCGCGCCGCGCCCGGGCGACTGCATCGTGTCGAGCGACGTCGTCGCGATGCTCCTGGCGCAGGAGGTCCTCGAGCCCGCGGTGGCGCCGATCTACCGCCAGCTCCTCTCCCCCGGCGGCACGTACGTCGCCGTGCGCTCGCGCGCGCACTACCTCGCGCCGGGGACCGCGACGTTCGAGGAGCTCATGGCCTCGGCACGCGCCCGTGGTGAGGTCGCGCTCGGCTTCTATCCGCACCCGCTCCGGACCGGCACGACCGCGCTCCTCGAGCGACGCCGTCTCGAGGAGGGTGATCCGATGGGCGGCGAGGACGCCTGGCTGAACCCGCCGCGCGACACCGCCGTGCCCGAGTCGGAGGACGGTCGGATCGTCGTGCTGACGCGCTACTGAGATGAAGCTCGGCCTTTGACGCACCCTCGGGTGCGCCCCATACTCGCGCCGCTTTTCAGGGAGCCCCTTTTTTCAGCTCCCCGGGGACAGCCTCATGGCGACGTACATCACCTCCGACTGCATCAACTGCGGCGCCTGCGAGCCCGAGTGCCCCAACCAGGCCATCAAGGAGGGGGACGACATCTACGTGATCGATCCGAACCTCTGCACCGAGTGCGTCGGCTTCTACGACCACGAGGCCTGCCAGGCGGTCTGCCCGGTCGAGTGTTGCCTTCCCGATCCGGCGCACCCCGAGACCGAGCCCGTCCTCATCGAGCGCGCGATCGTGCTGCACCCCGAGGACGGAGCGCTGAAGGATCGCGCGGGCAAGAACGAGTATCCGTCGCGCTTCCGCAAGTAGCGTGGATGGTGCGCGGCCGGATCGCGCGCGCGCTCGCGTCTCTCGTCTTTCTCGCGGGCTCGGTGGGCTGCGCGCCGGCTCTGTCGAGCTTCAGCGGCTCGCGGACGACCCCCGACGGCCGTGAGGACCTCGCGCTGGGCGGCAGCGTTCGCGCGCCGCTCGGCGATCTCGCCCGTCCGGCCGACGGCCCCCTGCTCGGGCTGATGTCACCGGGCGGCGTGGTGCCTGTCGGGTTCTTCCGCGTCGGCATCGCCCCCGGATGGGATCTCGGCGTGCTCGTCGCCGGACCGAGCGGGCGCCTCGAGCTCCGAACGGCCGTCCGGATGGGCGCGTCGACGCGGTTCGTCGCGGGCGTCAGCGGCTATGGCGGCGGCCTCTCGCGGGACACGGATCCGGAAGGTCGTGGGGACGGCTATCGCGTCGGCGGGCTCGTGCCGCTCGTCTTCACGCTCGATCTCGGCGGCATCCTGGAGGCCTGGGCGGGCGTCCGCGTCGGCTTCGAGCACGTGGGCGGTCAGGTGATCACGGGCGACGTCGTCGATCGCGGGGATGCGACGGCGTTCCGCGGCGGGCTCGTCGTCGGGCTGGCGATCGGCTTTCGTCGGGTGCACGCGCTCCTCGAGCTCGCGGCGGACTACGAGTACTGGCGTGGCCAGCTCAGCTCGGTGAGCTTCGAGCGACAGGGCGTGGCCCTCGTGCCCGGCTTCGGCCTGCGCGTTCGCTTCTAGGAATACGCGCCGCCCGCTCCTGCGTTCGGCCCCGGATCGCGCTTCTCTTTGGCCTCCGCGGGCATGGACGCTACCCTTGTCACCGATGCGACGACCGAGCGTTGGGGCCCTCCTGCTGTTCGCCGTGGTGGTGACGGCCGTCGCGCTCGGCCCGGTGCCCGCCCGCGCCGACATCTACACGTACACCGACGACGAGGGCGTCGTTCACTTCACGAACATCCAGCCCCGGCACCGTCGGGGCGTACGCGTCGCGATCCGCACGCGCGAGGCACGCCCGGACGACGCGCCGCGAGCCGACAGCGGCACGCGGGACCGCTCGCCCGACCGCTATGCGCGCTTCGATGCGTTCATCCACGAGGCAGCCGCGCTCTATCGCCTTCCCGAGGCCTTTCTGCGCGCCGTGATCCGCGTCGAGAGCGACTACCAGCCGGGCGCCATCTCGCGCACCGGCGCGCAGGGCCTGACGCAGCTCATGCCGGGCACGGCGACGCGCATGGGCGTGCGCGACTCGTTCGATCCGCGGCAGAACATCCTCGGCGGCGCACGCTACCTGCGCGTCCTCGCGAACCTCTTCCAGGGCGACCTCATCCTCACGATCGCCGCCTACAACGCCGGCGAAGGTGCCGTGACGCGCTACCACGGCGTGCCGCCGTACGACGAGACGCGGCGCTACGTCGAGCGCGTGCTCGGCTGGTACTATCACTACCTCGACCAGGCCGGCGCGGCGCACCTCGAGTGAGCGCGCTCGCGCGGGCAGGGCGAGGGCCGGAGTGGAGCGCGAGGCGGGTCCTCGTGTACGCTCCCGTCATGCGAGTCGCTCCTTCGGTCGTCGCCACGCTCCTCACGCTCGCCGCGCTCGCGTGCGGCGCCGGCTCGGCCCACGCGCAGACCCCGACCTACGAGGCGCGCATCCGAGAAGCGGCGACGCAGATCGCAGCCGGCGATCGAGAGCGCGGTCTCGCGACGCTTCGCACGGCGGTCGGGGAGAACCCGTCGCGGCCGGAGGCGGTCTGCTACCTCGCCGAGGGCTATCGCCTGGGCGGCGACTTCGTCGCGGCGCTCGACAACTTCCAGACGTGCCTGCGCATCGCGCGAACCGCGTCGAACATCGGCTATGTCGCGCGTGCGATGCACGGCGTCGCGTCGACGTTCGAGCGGATGCCGGAGCATCTCGCGGACGCGCGCGCCGCGTGGCTCGAGTACGCCCGCTTTGCAGACGGCGCGACGAGCGTCGCGAGCGCACAGATCGGACGGGAGCGCGTCTCCGCGATCGACGTGACCGTCGAGCAGGAGCGCGTCTACGTCGAGGTCCGCCAGCGGATCGCAGAGCGAGAGCATCTCGCGGCGACGCCCGCGCCGCACTGATACCGCCGCACTGGCACCGCGGCACTGATACTGCGGCACTGATACTGCGGCACTGGCACCGCGGCACTGGCACCCGCGGCCCGGCAGCGAGCCGATCCGTCGATCAGGCCTTGGCCTGTTGCTCGATTCCGCCGCTCGATGCCGCGGTGGTCGCCTCGTGCTCGACCACCTGGCTGAGCTCCTTGTTGATGCGCCTCACCCAAGCCTGCTTCTGGTGGAACGGCAGGAAGGCAGCCTTGAAGCCGTTCGAGATCATGTGCTTGATCTCGTCGATGCTCATGCCGATCTGCGTGTGGCAGAGCCAGAGCTCCTTGCTGACCGTGGTGTTCGTGATCAGCCGGTTGTCCGTGTTGATCGTCACCCGCACTCCGAGCTCGTGATAGAGCTTCAGCGGGTGGCTCGCGAAGTCGCGCACGGCGCCCGTCTGCACGTTCGACGACGGGCAGCACTCGAGGGCGATGCGGTGGTCGTTCACGTAGTGAAGCAGCTCTCCGTCCTCGCGTAGCCGGCATCCGTGGCCGATGCGGTGCGCGCCGCAGATGTGGATCGCCTGGTGGATGCTCGCGGGCCCGTAGGCCTCGCCCGCGTGGATCGTGACGTTGATGTTGTTGTCGCGAACGAGCTGAAAGGCGGCGAGGTGCTGCTTCGGCGGATGGTCGTTCTCGGCGCCTGCCAGATCGAACGCGACGACGCCGCGTCCCTTGTAGGCGACGGCGAGCTCGGCCATCTCGAGCGAGCTCTCGGGCGAGATGTTCCGGATGCCGCAGAGGATGACGTTCGAGTCGATCCCGAAGCGCTCCTTCGCCTGCCAGAGCCCTTCGAGCACGGCCTCGACCACGGCCGTCAGGCGCAACCCCTTCTGCGTGTGCAGCATCGGCGCGTAGCGGACCTCCATGTAGCGGACGTTCTCTTTCGCAGCGTCCTCGCCGAGCTCGCGCGCCACGCGGACCAGCGCTTCCTCCGTCTGGAGGACCTGGAGCGTGACGTCGAACGCCTTGAGGTACTCGACGAGCGAGCCCGTGTTCTCACCGCAGTGCATCGCGGCAGAGAGCTCTTCCGGTGTTTTCCCCGGGAGCACGACGCCGTACTTGTCTGCCAGGTCCAGGATCGTCTCGAGACGGAGCGAGCCGTCGAGGTGGACGTGGAGGTCGGTCTTCGGAAGGCGCTCGAAGAAGGAGAGCGGTTGTTCGACGGAAGGGAGTGCCATGGGCTCATTTAGCACGAGGACCGGCGGCGTCATCAACGGGCCACCTGTTCAGTCAGCCGCCGAGCGCGTCGAAGACCAGCTTGCCCAGGGCGGAGAGCACGGCGATCACGATGCCGAGCCGGATCCACTTCTCTCCGAGCTTGACCGTCGAGTGTGCGCCGACATACCCGCCGACGCCGCTCCCGATGGCGAGCGCCGCGCCGCGTAGAGGATCGATCGTCTCGCCGCGTGCAGCGAACACCGCGAGAGACACGACCGAGAGCGCGAGGGTCAGCGTGCTCTTCAGCACGTTGCTCGCGACGAGCCCCGCCGAGAGCGCGAGCGACAGAAAGAGGAGCACGAGGATGCCGACACCGGCCTGCAGAAAGCCGCCGTAGATGCCGATGACGAAGAGCCCGAAGACGGCGAACGCGGTCGGCGGAGGGAGGGTCAGCTTCTCGTGCTCGGGCTTCCGCTTCGGGAGGACCGAGAGCACCAGCATCACGGCGAGCGCGACCACGATCGCGTGGTGGATGATTCGCGCCGACAGCAGCGTCGCGATGAACGCTCCGAGGACGCCGCCGAGAGCGCCCGCGAGCGTGAGCACCCGTTCGGCTCGCCCGATGCGCAGTCCGGCGCGGTGATAGCCCCAGACCGCAGCGCCCGACTGCACGAGCACGGCGATCCGGTTCGTCGCGTTCGCAGCATCGGCCGGCAGCCCCGTGAAGATCAGCGCCGGCAGCAGCAAGAGCGACCCGGCGCCGGCCACCGTGTTGATCCAGCCCGCCACCAGCCCGACCAGCGCGAGCATCACGAAGATCGCCGGCTCGCTCATCGCCCCAGCTTGTTACCACGCGCCACGCGCGCCGCCGGTCGCCGCCCGCACGCGCTGCAGGGCGGCAGGTCGCGAGCCACACGAGCCGGCAGGTCGCGAGCCACACGCGCCGCCGGTCGCACCCAGACGCGACCGCACGCCCGAGGCGCACCCGCCGGCCAAGACGCACCCGCCGGCCAAGACCCACGTAGTACGGGGGCACGGGGAGCCCGAAGGGCCCCCGCCGCGGGGGGGCCGGGCGCCGCCGCAAAAGACCGGCCCCGCCGGGGGGGGGTGGGTGCGGGGGGGGTAGCGGGGCGGGGGGGGGGCGGGGGGGGGGGGGGGGGGGGGGCCGGGGG
>JBBSAT010000003.1:0-73650 GCA_038252025.1 Polyangiales bacterium
CCGAGGGCGCGGATCATCTCTTCGGCCAGAAGCACATCTTCTTTGCTGCCGATGAAGAGGGGTACGCGCTGGTGCAGACTGGTCGGCTCCACGTCCAGGATGCGCTTTGCGCCGGTCGACGCGGCGCCCCCCGCCGCTTCGCAGATGAAGGCCATCGGCGACGCCTCGTAGAGCAGGCGGAGCTTTCCCTCGGGCGCCTTGGCATCCCCCGGGTATGCGAAGACGCCGCCGCGCAGGAGCGTCCTGTGGAAGTCCGCCACGAGCGTGCCCACGTACCTCAGTCCATAGGGCGAGCCACCTGGGGCATCCTTGGATTTGATGCGGTCGATCCACGCCTTGACTCCGCCGCTCCATCGCGACGTGTTGCCCTCGTTGATCGAGTACGTGCTCGCGCGCGTGGGGATACGGATGTTCTCGTGCGAGAGGAAGAACTCGCCGATGAGCGGGTCGAGCGTGAAGCCGTGCACGCCGTCGCCGGTCGTGTAGACGAGCATCGTGCTCGAACCGTAGATCACGTAGCCGGCAGCGACCTGCTTGTACCCGGCCTGCATGCAGTCGGCCGCGGTCCCGGGGCCCTTCTCGGTCACGCGCCGGTGGATCGAGAAGATCGTTCCGATCGAGATGTTGACGTCGATGTTCGAGCTGCCGTCGAGCGGATCGAACATGAGGACGTACTTGCCGAGCGGGTATCCGAACGGGATGGGGATGATCTCCTCGTTCTCTTCGCTCGCCATGACGCAGACGTGACCGCCCGCCTCGACGCAGCGGATCAGGACCTTGTTCGCGAGCTCGTCGAGCTTCTGCACGGTCTCGCCCTGCACGTTCACGGCGCCCGTTGCGCCGAGGACGTCGGCGAGGCCTGCCTTCTGGACCTTGCTCGCGATCACGCGGCACGCGAGCGCGATCGCCTGGAAGAGGCCGGTGAAGTCGCCGGTCGCGCCCTCGATGCGCCGCTGGCGCTCGAGGATGTGGCGATCGAGCGTCCAGCCGAGCTCGTCGGCGGAGGTCGGACCGATGGAGTTGTGCGGCTGGCTCATGGTCGTTCAGATCCTCTTGCGTGCGGCCCGGGTCTCGGCGGCGGGCTCGGCGGCATCGGCGACGGCGACGCGAGCCTTCGGCGCCTCTGCCTTGGTCTTCGTCGTCTTCTCAGGCGTCTCGTCGTGATCGAGCTCGACGAGCGCTCCGTACATGCCGCCGACGAGCGGAAGGTAGATCGGCGGCAGCGCGGTCCAGGGAACCGCGGCTTCCGCCCCGGGCCACGGAAGTCCGAACGCGGCATAGCTGGAGCCGAGCCAGTAGAGGAGCCCCGCCACCATCACGCCGACGAGGCCCTTGAGCCCGGCCTCGACCCACGCGCCCTCCTTCCACGGGGCCTTGCCCGCGAAGATCCCCGTCGTGCCGCCCACGCCGAGCGCGAGCAGGTACGAGAGGAGGCCGCCCGACGGGGTGGGCCAGTGCAGGCCGAACGTGATCCCCGCGCCGACGGCGGCGCCGATGACGAGACCCTTCAGGAGACCGAGGCCGAGTCGCTTGCCCACGTCCGCGTGAAGCTACACCGGGCAGCCAAAGGGAGCGAGCCTCGCGCGCTCCCGGCGAGATCGTCCGTAACGAAGCTAGACTCGACCCGCATGCCTCGCCTCGTCGCCCTGGTTCTCTCGGCCATCGGTCTCGTCACCGGCTGCCAGCCCGCGCCCGTGGTCGGCGCGGCGTGCTTGATGCCCAGCGACTGCCACCAGCCTCTCCTCTGTCGCTACGAGCGTTGCAGGACCACGTGCACGCTGAACGCCGAGTGCCCGTTGGGTGCGACGTGCCTGCTCAACTCGCGCGGAGAAGGCATCTGCGGGGCGTCGCAGGATCAGGGCTGCGAGGGCACGGTGCATTGCGATCCGGATCTCGTCTGCGTCCTGGACCGTTGCCTCGGCCGCTGTCGCGACGCGACCGACTGTCCCGCGGACGGCGTGTGCGCTGCGGCGGCAGGGACGACCTCGCGCATCTGCTTCGACATCCGCACGGAGATCGCCGACGCCGAGGTCCCTGACGCGGCGAGCTCCGATGCGGCGAGCTCCGACTGAGAGCGGCCACCTTCGAAGCGTGGCTCGCAGAGAAAGGCGCGTCCTTACCGTCGTGGCCGTCGGTCGAGGAAGAACCCCTGATGCCTCTCCATGTGGGCGCCGGTATCGTTCGCTTCAGGCTCCCCAGTGATGCTTGCTGGGTCTGCACACCACGAACGAGATTGGCTCCCGGGGATCAAAGGTTGTTCGGGATTCTTCGCTGGAGACCAGCTCGGACCCGACAGAGGAACGCGCACTCACGAGATTGAGGAGACGGCGCGAATAGGTCAAGCGTCGTCTATCTTGCTGTGCGTTCGGATCGCGCGCGCGATCGCGATCGCGGCGGGGCCAGCGGTCTCGGTGCGCATCACGGCCGCGTCGATCCGGGCCAGCGTCCAGCCGCTCTCGAGCAGCGCGCGCGTCTCGTCGGGGGAGAGGCCGCCCTCGGGACCGATCAGTAGCCAAGGGGTGACGTGCGCCGTTCCGACTGCTTCGACGAACGCAGCGCCCTCACGTGGTGACAGCACGATCCGCGGCGCCGAGGCGGGCGCGCGAAGGGCCACGTCGCGCAGAGGCGCAGGCGCATGCAGCTCGGGCCGCGTCGTGCCTTCGCTCTGGCGCAGGGCCTCGTCGACGATGCGCTGAAGTCGATCGAGCCGGCCGATCGCGCGGGCTTCGTCGGGGCGGGCGATCGACCGCTCGGAGAGCGCGAGGTGGATCGCGGAGACACCGATCTCGGTGGCGGCGCGGATGATCTCGTCGAGCTTCTTTCCCTTCGGGAGGCACTGGACGAGGACGGGTCCGCGATCGAGGGCGGACGGCGCGCGCGATCGCGTGACGCGGAGGGTGAGCGCCGGTTCGAGCGCCTCGAGGATCGCGTCGGCCTCGTGACCTAGCCCGTCGAAGAGCACGACCGAGTCGCCGGCCGCGAGACGCAGGACCCGCGCGTGATGTGAGGCCTCGGGAGAGAGCGCGAGCGAAGCTCCGACGGGCGGTAGCGGCGGCTCCGCGCGAAGGCGGCGCTCCGTCGTCATCGACGCTTCGTGGCGGGCTTCGCTTTCGACTTCGCCTTCGACGTGGCGGTCGTCTTCTTCTTCGTCGGCTTGGCCTTCGACTTGACCGTCTTCGTCGGCTTGGCCTTCGCCTTGGCCTTCGCCTTGGCCTTCGTCGTCGCCTTCGCCTTGGCCTTCGCCTTGGCCTTCGTCGTCGCCTTCGTCGTCGCCTTCGTCGTCGCCTTCGTCGTCGCGTTCGACTTCGCCTTCGTCGTCGCCTTCGCCTTCGTCGTCGCCTTCGCGGCCTTTCGGAGCGTGATCGCGATCCAGTCCTTCTCGCGCGTGACCTCGAGCAGCTCGAAGCCCGGATAGGCCGCGAGGACCTCGGCCTCCTCTGGGAAGAGAAGGCCCGAGAGGATCAGCACACCGCCCGGCGCCACCTTCGCTGCGATCTCCTTGGCGAACGGGACGAGCACGCGGCTCTCCACGTTGGCGAGGACGAGCGGAAAGGTCCCCGGGAGACGCGCGAGCGGCGTGAGGCTCGCCGTCAGACGGCCCCCGACGGCGTTCCGCTCCGCGTTCTCGTGGCTCGCGTCCACCGACTCGCGCTCGACGTCGATGCCCACGGCGCTCTTCGCACCGAGCAGGAGCGCGCCGATCGAGAGGATCCCGCTGCCGCAGCCCACGTCGAGCACGTGCTCGCCGCCGACCACGCGACGATCGAGCTGCGCCAGCACGAGCCTCGTCGTCTCGTGCGTGCCGGTTCCGAACGCCTGGCCGGGATCGATCGTGATCACGACGTCACGCGGACCGCGCGTCACCTCTTCCCACGGGGGCCGGACCACGATTCGCTCGCCGAGGCGCGAAGCCTTGAAGAACTCGCGCCACCGGTGCTTCCAGTCGTCTCCGACGACGTGATGAAGACGCGCCGGGTACGGGAGCGCTTCGATGGCGATGCGCGCCTCGTCCTCGGCCTCGAAGTGCGCGACGAGCAGCACGCTGCTGCCCGCGGGCTTCTCGAGCGTCGTCGCGTCGCGCTCCTCGACGCCGCTCGCGCCGAGCTCGAAGAGGAGCGCCGACGCCTCGTCGACGTCGTCCGGCCCGACCTCGACGTGGACGGTCGGATACCTCGGAACGCTCGCGCTGGGCTCCGCCGGGGTCGCCCTCAGGCTTGCCTGCGTCTCGGTCACGATCTCGTCCGGCATCAGTCGCCGATCGTGATGACGAGCGTGCCCTGCTGCGGCGCGCTGGTCTGTGTTCCGAAGAACACGCCGAGGCCGATCGCCAGGCCGACGAGCACGGCGCCTCCGCCGATGGCGGCCCAGAACCCGGGCTCCTCCGCGATGTCTCCACCGGGGGCCGGCACCGCGATTCGGAGCGGCGCCGCGACGTCACCCCGCGACGCGAGCGGAAGGCCGCCCGCGTCCATCGCCTCGAAGTAGTACTCGACGAGCGGGGGACGGACATCGTCCGCGGCGATCGTCGCGGTGTAGGTGCCCTCTGCGTCGCGCGCGCAGTCGAGCCGGCGATAGACCGCGCTCGTGCCCTGGCGGTACGCGAGCACGAGGCCGGCCGCGCGGTGGTCGGGATCGGTGATCGTGGCGGTGAGCGTCACGGCGGTCCCGCGCTCGGCCTGCGGTGGGGAGCGGTGCTGGATCGCGACCGCCGCGGCCGCCGCCGTACCGGGCCGACCGTCCGCTTCCCACGCCGTTCGCACGCGGGCGAAGAACTCGCGGAAGCGCGGCGAGATATCCGTCCCCGGCTGTTCGTCGGGGTTCAGGCCGAGGAGCGCGCGATAGGCGCCGGAAGCCTCCTCTTCGCGCTGGAGCGCCAGGTAGTTGAGCGCGAGATACCGATAGATGCGGATCTGGTCGGCCGTCGTGTTTCCGCTGCGGACCAGCGCCGCAGAGAACGTCTGCAGCGCTTCCTGGAAGCGTAGGTCCTCGTACTCCGTCGCCCCGCGATCGATCAGCGGGTTCCCCTGGGCGGAGGCGGCCGAAGCCGTTCCGAGGACCGAGGCGGTGACGAGAGCAACGCATAGCGCGACCCAGTGGAGCCTGGCGACCATGCGCGCGACGGTATCACAGCATGGGGAGGGCGAGATAAGGCGATCGGCGGCTGCTTCCGTCCGTGCTCGCGGCGAGCAGTCCCGTCCGCGGTCGGCTACGCGAGCACTCCTGCCTACACGCCGTTCGCACTGGTCCCGCGGCTCGGGTACGCTGCTCACCGTATGGGCGACAACCGCCTCTTTCTCTCCCAGATGGTGCTCGATCGATGGCTCGGTGAAGACCGGGTCGAGGTCGACGGCGATGTCATGACCACGCTGCCGGACAGACGCGGGTTCAAGATCAAGACCGCCGTGCTGTTCAAGACCGAGCTCACCGGCGCAGGCGACGCGCCCTCCTTGCTCGGACGCGTGAAGGATCTCGAACAGCTCGCGGACATCGGCGGGGACTACTCGGCCGGCTCGGTGATCGTCGGGGACCTGGCGTACGAGGTCGCCGAGGGCTTCGTCGGCGAACCGATCCGCGAGGCGCCGGGCCTTCGTCCTCCGTCCGGTCCGCACGATCTCGCGCAGGCGATGCAGCGCGCCACCGGAGCGGGCGACCCGACCAGCGAGGTCGATCTGCTCGCGCGGCTCTTCCTCGAGAAGCGCTGACCGTCTTCATGACGCCCGCGTCCGCTCTCTTCGGCCTCACCGTGCTGCTCTACGTCGTCGCGTGGAGCGTGGAGGTCACGTTCCTCTTCCGCGGCGGCGAGTCGGTCGCGCGTCGGGGCGCCATGCTGCTCGCTCCGGCGGCCGCCTGTCACCTCGCGTTCCTCGCGCTCTCGATCGACGACATGCACGCGACGGACATCCACCAGGTCCTCGCGATCGGATCGTTTCTCCTCGTCGTCTCGTTCCTCGTCGCCGCCTGGGTCGGGCGCGCGAAGTGGCCGAAGCTCCCGGTGCTCGCGGCGTTCATCACGCCGGTCACGCTCCTGTTCTTCCTGCTCGCCGGCTTCCGTCGCGGCGTAGGAACCGTCCCGGACGACGTGCGCTCGCTCGTTCTCCCCATCCACATCGCCGTGAACATCCTCGGTGAGGTCGCCTTCGCGCTCGCGTTCGCCGTCGCCGTTGCGTACGTCCTGCAAGAGCGTCAGCTCAAGAAGAAGAAGCTCACCGGCCTCTTTCAGCGCCTACCTCCGCTCGAGACGCTCGACACGCTCGGCTTCCGGCTGGTGAGCGTGGGCTTTCCGCTGCTCTCGCTCGGCGTCGTCAGCGGCGCGCTCTGGGCCGTTCGGCTGGACCCGAGCGCGCCCGCCATCGGCGCCACGCAGACGTTCGGGCTCATCGCGTGGCTGATGTTCGGAGGCGTGCTCCTGCTGCGGATCGCCGCCGGCTGGCGCGGACGCCGCGCGGCGATCGGGACGATGCTGGGCTTCGCCTGCACCTGTGTGTTGCTCGTCGGCTACGTCGTCCGGGGCTCGGGCGCCTGACATGGCGAGCGAGCTCTTCGTCGTCGGTCTCTCCTACCGGACCTCACCGGTGGCGCTGCGCGAGAAGCTCGCGGTGCCGGCCGCCGAGCTGCCCGCTGCGGTCCAGCGCCTGCTCGGCGAAGCATCCCTCGAGGAGGCCTTGCTCGTCGCGACGTGCAACCGCGTCGAGATCTACGGCGTGGCCAGCGACGCCGCGGCCTCCACCCGCGCGAGAGGCTGGCTCGAGACGCCGGTCGGCGTGGGTGCGCTCGGCGAGCACCTCTACGAGCGGAACGGCAAGGAGGCCGTCAAGCATGCGTTCCGCGTCGCTTCGAGCCTGGACTCGATGGTCGTGGGCGAGCCGCAGATCCTCGGACAGGTGAAGGAGGCGTACGCCGCGGCCAGCGCGGGCGGCGCGCTCGGAGGCCTGCTCGACCGTTGCTTCGCGCGCGCGTTCGCCGTCGCGAAGCGCGTGCGGAGCGAGACCGGGATCGCGTCCGGAGCCGTGAGCGTCAGCTCCATCGCGTGCGACCTCGCGAAGGGCATCTTCGGAAACCTCCAGGGGAAGCGAGTGCTGCTGGTCGGCGCCGGGAAGATGGGCGAGTCGGCGGCGAAGCATCTCGCCAAGCAGGGCGCGAAGCTCTTCGTGCTCAACCGCAGCCACGAGCGCGCGCAGCAGCTGGCCGAGGCGTGCGGAGGCGAGCCCCGCGGCATCAGCGAGCTCGCGAGCGAGCTGGCGCTCTGCGACGTGGCGATCGCGTCGACCTCGAGCGATCGCTTCGTGATCACGGTGGAGCTGATGCGCGAGGTCGTGCGCGCCCGGAAGCACCGCCCGCTCTTCCTGATCGACATCGCCGTGCCGCGCGACGTCGACCCGCGGGTCGGCGAGATGGACAACGTCTTCCTCTACGACGTCGACGACCTCGGCAAGGTCGCAGACGAGAACATGTCCGCGCGCAAGCGCGAGGCGGAAGCGGCCGAGCGGATCGTCGAGAGCGAGGCGAAGGACTTCGAGGACTGGCGCAAGCAGCGCGATCTGAAGCCCTTGATCATCGCCGTCCGCGAGCACGTGCGCGTCACGCTCGCCGCCGAGCTCGAGCGGACGCTGCCGCGCCTCAGCGGCGACAAGGACAAGGACAGGGCAGCGCTCGAGCGGATGATCGATGCGATGGTCAACAAGGTCGTCCATCACCCGGTGGCCGAGATCAAGGCCGCGGCAGAGCGCGGCGATCTCGATGTCGTCGTCGCCGCGACGCGTCTGTTCCCCGCGGTCGCACCAGCCGACGTCGAGGGCGCGCCGCCGGTCGCAGCGCCGATCCGTCGCCGCACCTGAGCTCCGCGAGAGCTCGACTCCCGGTGATTCCGCTCACAGGGATCGCCGCAGGGCCTTCGCAGCCGGCTGGTACTCTCGACCCGTTGCGTCCTCATCGATCGGCTGCTGCCTTCCTGGCGTTGCTCCTCTCGCTCACCGCGTGCGCGCCGAGCGCGGAGCGCGTGGAGACGGGCGCGTCGAGCTCCATCGTTCTGTCCGAGGACGAGCGCCGGCTCTGGGTCGCGTCGCCCGACGATGACCTCGTCTCGGAGATCGACGCCGAGACGCTGGAGGAGATCGCGCGCATCGCCGTGCCGGGAGAGCCCACGGAGCTCGCCAAGGCGGGCGAGGACCTGCTCGTCACGCTCGCCGCGCGCGCGGCCGTCGCGACCATCGCCGGCGGATCACGCGAGGTCGGGTCGATCGACGTACCGTGCGGAGCGACCCGCTCGGTCGTGGTCGTCGCCCAGCAAGCGTTCGTGACCTGTCCGTTCGACGACCGCGTCGTTCGCATCGACCTGAGCGCGCGCGCGGTCACGCTCGTCCTCCACGTTCCGGGCGCGCCCACGAGCATCGCGCGCGCGGGCGACACGCTCGCGATCGGCTCCACGCGCCCAGGCCGCGTTCGGTTGCTCTCGCTGCGCCTGCTCTCCCTCGCGGCGCCCGGGCTCGAGGTCTTCGAGACCGGCCCGTTCGCGTCGGCCGAGGCGGCCCTCGACGAGACACCGGGGCACGCGGCGACGCACGTCGAGGCGATCGCGCCGGATCCGCTTGGCCGCTTCGCCGTCAGCTTCACGCGCGTCGACCACGACTCGGATCGCCAGCGCCCACCTGATCGAGGCGGCTACGGCTCGGTCCTCGACGGCGCGCCGCGCATCGAGCCGCGGCTCTTCTCGCCGTGCGGTGCGCGCTACGCACGGTTCGACGGAGGCGCGCGCGCATCGAGCGGCCCGAGCGCGCTCGCCTGGCGGGGAGATCACCTCTGGATCGCGCACCAATACACGGACGACGTGACGCTCGTCCGCTGCGCGTCGCCCGACGTCGTCGCCGATCCGGCCGCGCTCGTCGCCGAAGCGCGGCACGCGAGCGGTGAGGTCGTGTGGAGCGGAAGCTTCGCCGTCGGGCGCGCGCCGCGCGGCGTCGCGGTGTCAGCCGATGGCGCGCGCGCGTGGGTCGACGTCGCGTTCGATCACGCGGTCGCGCGGCTCGACGCGAACGAGATCGACTCGCGGAGAGCCGCGCTCGTACGTCGGCGCGAGCTCGGCCCGACGCGCTGGTCCGACGCCGCGCTGCGCGGGCGGAGCGAGTTTCACGACGCGGTGGACACACACCTCACGCCCTCCGGGATCGTGACGTGCGCGACCTGTCATCCAGGCGGGCAGGAGGACGGGCTCACCTGGTTCTTGCAGACGACGGGCGTTCCTCGAAAGCTCCGGCGGACGCCTGCCGCGTGGGCCGCGCGGCCGGGCCTGGCGCCGTTTCACTGGGACGGGCAGTTCACCGACGCTGCGCTGCTCTCCCGAACGACGATCCAGGAGCTGATGGGCGGTGACGCGCTGCTCGTCGATCTCGAGGCGATCGGATCCTACATGGCCGAGGTCTCGCCGCCTCCGCCGCGTCCCATGACGGCCGCAGAAGCTCGGGCCGTCGACGTAGGTCGTGCCGCGTTCGCATCGAGCGGTTGCCTCGACTGCCACTCGGGCGCGCTCTTCGCGAACGGGCTGCGCCACGACGTGCTCGAGCCGTCTGCCGACCCCGACGGCGTGCTGGCGAGCGTGGACACATCGACGCTGGTCGGCGTGAGATCGCGCGCACCCTATCTGCACGATGGTCGGGCAGAGTCGCTTCGCGCCGTCCTCGTGGAGCACAATCCCGGCGACCGCCACGGCGTCACGTCGCCGCTGTCGCCCGAGGCGCTCGACTCGCTGGTTCTGTACCTGGAGACACTCTGATGCGAGCACGAACCTGGATCGGAATCTGTTCGGTGCTCGCACTCCCAGCGTGCGGCGGGGCTCCGCCTGCCGAGGGAATGGACGCCGCGCCCACGGACGCTGGCGTGGACACGGCCGTCGAGGTCGATGCCTGGTTGCAGCCGGTCGACCGGCCGCCATTCGAAGCGGCAAACGCTCTTCCGGTCGGGGACCCTCTCTACGAGGGTGAGCAGCGGTTCCTATACGACGCATTCGGAACCGAGCGCCTCGAGGGCTGGCCGCCCGCGGACTTCATGCTCGCCTTGATGACGGACGAGCCGGCCGTGTTCGGCAACCAGTACGAGCGCTTCGGCTTCGTGCCCAACGCCGACGACGACTTTCCGGTCGGGCTCACGCGCGGTCTCGAGGACCCGACGCTCGTTCACGAGACGTGCGCCCTCTGCCACGTTGGCCGCCTGCCAGACGGATCACTGTGGCTCGGCATGCCGAACCTGGTCCTCGACATCACTCGCTTCCGCGTGGAGGTGAACGCGCGGTGGGTAGCTGCGGGCAACGCTTCGATGATGAGCGCGCTCGACGAAGAAAAGGCGGCGTCGTACGGCCCCGGTCGGCTGGGCGCCGAGTCGAGCGACTATCCCGTCGCTGTGCCTGTGGACTTTCCGCCGTACTGGCTGCTCGGAGCACGCACCGCGACGAACTATCTAGGAACCGGGGGGAACGTTCGGACCGAGGTCTTCTTGGCGGTCTTCACGTTCGGCGCCGGAGATCCGACGAGTCGTGACGGGCTCGTCCCGTTCCCGACTCCAGCGCGCATCGATCCGTTCGTGGCCTTCCTTGGGTCGATGAGATCGCCCGACGCGCCAGCGCAGGACGCGGCTCTCGTCGCCTCCGGTCAGGCCGTCTACGCACGCGAGCGCTGCGGCGAGTGTCACCACGTCGACGACATCGCGATGAACGGAGTCACGCCCTACGATCGCATCGACGTACGCGACCGGTTCCCGGGCGACGACAGCGCGTTTCCCTCCGGATCGATCGCGACGGACTATCTCCATCGCATCCTCGTCGACGGTGTCCCGGAAGCGGACGCGGGCGTCGCTCCCACCGACGCGGGAGACCTGGACGGAGGACCGGCCGGCTCCGACCCCGGCCGGCTCGCGCTGATCCAGTTCATCGGCCGAAACCGCCTCGCGGTCCGGCTGAGCGATGGATATCGCGTCGACGATCTCCACGGGCTCTGGGCGACGGCGCCGTACCTCCACAACGGCAGCGTGCCGACGCTCGATGATCTCCTTCGTCCCGCGGCCGAGCGTCCGGCGACCTTCATGCGCGGCGACTTCCTCGTCGACACCGCGCTACCTGCGAACGGAAATGGCGGGCACGAGTTCGGCGTGACGATCAGCGACGCCGATCGCGTGGCGCTCGTCGCCTACCTTCTCAGCCTCTGACGCGCGCACTACGGGCCCGGCGCGCCGCTCAGGATCCAGCCGCGGATCGTCTGGAGCTGGAGCGGCGTGAGCACGGGGGCCGTGGGACCACTGCCCTGCGGCATCAGCTCACCGAACGTGATCTCGCCGCGCGAGACGAGCGGGCAGATCGAAGCGGGGTAGGTTCCCGTGGGGCCCCGGACGATGCCCGGGTCCCAGCTCGCGTCGGGCGTGAACGTGATCGCGCGACCCATGTGCGGACCGTCGAGCTTCAGCATCAGCCAGCTCTGGTCGGGGTTACCGGCCGTCACGAGCGGCATCGCCGAGTACTCGCAAGACGGCTGATCCACGAGGATGTCACCCAGCGTCATCGTCCCGTCCACCGCGGGCTGGAAGTTCAACATGCTCGCGCCGGTGCGCGGGCCGCCGTGGCAGGAGGAGAACACGCACGTCGTCGTCATGATGGCGAGCACCGCGGCGTGGCTCGTGTCGACGTTCGCGTCGGTGTCCGCGTCCACGGGCTCGGGCGTGGGCCCGGGGCCGCACGCGACGAGAGAGGCCGAGACGAGTGCCAAGAGAAGTCGGAGCGATCGCATGCGCGAAAGAGTGCTCCAGGTCGGCGACCTCACGCCAGCGTTCTACGATGGGCCGTGCCCGAAGGCGATACCCTCCACCGGCTCGCGAGGAAGCTCGGCCCGTTGCTCGTCGGTCGGGAGGTCGTTCGCGTCGAGCTGCCGCGTCGCACCGACCGAACCGAGGGCATGATCGGCACGACGATCACGCGCGTCGAGGCGCGCGGGAAGAACCTGCTCGTGCACTTCTCGAACGGCCTCGCGCTGCACACCCACCTCAAGATGAACGGGAGCTGGCGCGTTGCTCCGGCGGGCGCGCGCGCAGAGCCGGGCGTGGTCGCGCTCATCGAGACGAAGACCCACACGGCGCTCTGCTTCCGCGCGCCGGTCGCTCGCCTCCTGCGGATCCGGGACATCGAGAAGGACCTCGCGTTCCGCGGGCTCGGTCCAGACCTCCTCGGCGAGTCGTTCGACGAGGACGAGGCGATCCGCAGGCTGCTCCGGCGCGCCGAGACGACGCTCGGAGAAGCGCTGCTCGACCAGGGCTCCATCGCCGGCATCGGGAACGTCTGGAAGAGCGAGCTCTGCTTCAACTCGAAGCTCGACCCGCGCGCGCCCGTCTCGCGCTTCACGGAAGAGGAGCTCCGCGCGCTCGTCCGTCTCGCTCGCGAGCAGCTCGGGGAGAACGTCGCGGCGCCGAGGCGAACGCGCCCCGATCCGTTCGAGCCGAGAGGAGCCCCCAGAACGGCTCGCCCCATGCGACGCGCGGGGGAAGGGCGGCTCTCGGTCTACGAGCGCGCGGGCGAGCGCTGCTACGACTGCGGAGCGATCGTGGAGATGGAGCGCCGAGGAGAGGCCCAGCGCTCGACGTACTGGTGCCCCGGCTGCCAGCCCGCGCGCGGCCTCACCGTCGAGCCGTGAGGACGCGGAGGGCGCGCGCCCGCCCCGTCGGCCCCACGCCCCACCAGCGCCGACACGCGCGTCGCAACGAAGCGGCGTCGGCATACCCGAGCTCCGTCTGGATCTCGCGCGGTCCCGCACCCGCGACGAGCAGTCGCTCCACCGCTCGTCGGCGCGCATCGTCGACGAGCGCGCGAAACGACACACCCTCGGCGGTGAGGCGCGCCTGCATCGTCCGAGGCCGCGTCTGAAGGCGCTCCGCGACGGCGTCGAGGAGGGGCGCCCGCTCGGTCACCGCGCAGCGTAGCGCCCATCGAACGCCGGCACGGGTCCGGCCACCGAACAACGCCGCGCGCTCGAGCGTGCACAGCCTTCGCGCGAGCGCGTGGAGACGCGGCGAGCTGCTGCGCACCGGCAGTGACGCGATCTCGGAGCCGAGCTCGACCCGGTCGGTCGCCGCGCCGACGTGGATCTCACACCCGAGCGCCTCGCGCAGGGAAGCGAGCTCGAGCGGTCGCCCGCGTAGATGCACCTCGCGAGGCGAGAGCCGAGGGTCTCCCACTCGGCGGCGGACGAGCTCCACGACGCTCGCCAGCGCGAACTCTGCCGCGAGCTCGGCCGCCGGTCGGTCGCGCGCGTGGGGAGACTCGTACAGGACGACCACGCTCCCGTCGTCCCGCTGGGCGACCGCATAGATCGATACGCCGTGGAGGACCTCGGAGTAGGTCCCGAGCGTCACGAGCGAGTCGAGGACGGTCGCGGCGCTCGTGATCGCGAGCTCGAGCGCACCGAAGCTGCCGTCCGCGGCGGCCCGTGGCCCCTCGATGCCGAGCGTCCTGAGCGAAGGCTCGCCCGCCGCGTTCTCCCAGAACTGCCGCTCGAGCGCCGGATCGACGGCGGCGAACGGTGAGTCGGTGCCGGGCTCACCATAGCGCCCGTCCGCGAGCACCTCGACCAGATGCGTGTAGACGGGCAGCGGCGCGCTCACTCGCTGCGCGACGTCCACGAGCGCGCGCACGAGCGCGACCGGAACGGGCTCGGGGTCCGGCGCTTCGACGTGCTTGCTCTCTGCCGTCGCCATGCATCACCTCACGCCGGCAGCTTGCCTGGCGCTGGTCGCTCCCCGCCGTCGACGTGCGATCGGATCGCGCGGACCACGTCCGCGATGGCGACCGGCTTCACGAAGAACCGTTCGACGCCGAGCTCTCTCGCCGCCCGCCACTCTGCGCCCGAGCCATCACCGGTGATGACGACGACGCATGCGTCGGGAGCGCGCGCCCTCACTGCACGGATGAGCTCCACGCCACGGAGGCCCGGCATCGAGAGATCGAGGAGGATCGCCGAGGGCTGCGCGTGCTCGATCGCCGAGAGGGCGACCTCGCCATCGCTCGCCGACTCGATCAGCGCGCCCGGCAGGAGCAACGGGAGCGCGGCGCGGAACATCGCGCGGGTGTCCGAGTCGTCGTCGACGACCAAGATCCGCAGCGGCCGCCCCTCTCTGTCCGCGCCGGCGGTCGCGTGCCGGAGCTGTTCGACGAGCGCGGTCGCCGTCGGAGGCCGCCGCGAGGCGGACTTGGCGAGCGCGCGCGCGACGGGCGCGTCGAAGCTGCGCGCGAGGGGCGACACCGAGCTGAGCCGCGGGGCGATTCGCGACGCGTGCGCGTGGACGAGCACCGGTGCCCACGACTCCTCGAAGACCGGGCGTCCCGCCAGGACCTCGAACGCGACGCAGCCGAACGAGTAGATGTCGCTCTGGTGCGCGAGCCCCCGCGGCGGCATCGCCCCCATCGCGCGCTCGGGCGGAATGTACGCCGGCGTTCCGAGCACCTCGCCCGGGCGCATCCGCTCGAGCATCGGCACGAGCCCGAAGTCCGCGAGCTTCACACGACCGTTGCCGTCGAAGAGAACGTTGGACGGCTTCACGTCCCCGTGAACGAGACCGGCCTCGTGGATGGCGTCGAGCCCCGCAGCCAGCTGCGAGAGGATCTCGATCCCCTCGAAGAGCGGGGGGCGACCGGCGGCCAGCTTCCGCTCGAGCGTTCCTCCGGCGAGCCGCTCCATGACGAGGAAGGGAGGATCGGACTCGGTGTGAAGCGCGTGCACCGTGACGACGTTCGGATGCCGCACCGATGCGAGCACGCGCGCCTCACGTGCGACGAGCTCGAGGGTGATGTGCTGCGACAGGTTCACCACCTTGATCGCGACCGGTCGCTCGAGGAGCTGATCGAAGGCGCCGTACACGGCGCTCATCCCGCCTTCGCCGAGGATCTCGACGATCCGATAGCGCCCGTCGGCGAGCTTGCTCTGCATCTCCCGGATGCCATCGCTGGCACACGGCCCGAGGAGGCCCTCGACCGGCGTCTCGCACGCCGAGGTGATGCGGACGGCCTCGGTCACGACGGGGTTCCCGGTGCTGGGATCTCAGCCCGGAACTTCGTTCCGGCGTTTCCGTCCAGCGCCAGCGTCGACGGCGACATCGGCCAGTCCCCGTGCAAGGCCATGGCCAGTTCGAGACCTCCGGAAACACCGCGCAGGGTCGTGAGAGCGCGCAACACCGCACGCCACGCCACGCCTCACTTGGGGCGGGGTCGTGGCGACCGACGTGACGTTCAGCGAGGGTTCGGCCCGCGCGGCGCTGGCGCGGGTCTTGCTGCTCCAGCGCGCATGCACATCGCGCGCGGTCTCACTGGTGTACATGGCCCTGTCTGCTCGGGCGGGGAGCTCGGCGTCGATCGCTGGGGCCCGTCGGCAGAAGCCCGATCCGCGGACCTGATCGGCGAAGGGCGCGTCGCCTACTACGAGTCGCGCGGCGAGGGGCGTCCGATCGTGCTCGTCCACCCGATCCACGCCGCGGCGGGCGCCCACGACGTGCGGCCTCTCTTCGAGTACCTCGCCCGCGCCGGGGCGCACGTCTACGCGCTCGACCTCCCGGGCTTCGGGCGCTCGGACAGGGGCCCGCGGACCTACGACGACACCACCTTCGCGGGCGCGCTCACGCGATTTCTCGTCGACGTCGTGGGCGCCGACCGGATCGGTGGCGCGACGCTCGTCGCGATGTCGCTCTCCTGCGAGTTCGCCGCGCGGGTCGCGGTCGACGTTCCTTCGCTGGTCAGGTCTCTCGTCTTTCTCAGTCCGACGGGGCTCTCGCAGCGCAAGCGTCGCTCGAGGCTTCGCGCGCATCTTCGCCTCGCGGGCCTCTCTCGCCCCGTCTTCGCGAGGGCGCTGCGCGCGCTCATGACTTCGCACCTGACGCTGCGCTTCCACCTCGCTCGGACGCTCTCGGTGCCTGTCCCTGCCGAGCTGATGGACGACTACGAGCGAACCGTGAGGGCGCCGGGCGGCGAGCACGCCGCGCTGGCGTTTGTGGCGGGACTGCCTTTCCACCCGCGCCCGTTCGAGGAGCTCTATCGAAGGATCACGAGCCCGACGTTGATCGTCTACGACCGGGATCCGTTCACGAGCTTCGAGCGCCTCCCCGACCTCGTGCGCGCGAAACCCAGCGTACGACCTATCCAATTGCCTCCGAGCGGCGGCCTCTCGACCTACGAGCACCCCGCCACGCTCGCCATGCTGGTGCTTCAGCACCAGCTCGACGCGGAGCTCGAAAACGCCCCCGGCCGCGCTGCGGCGTACCCACACGGCTACGCCGCGTGATCGCGGTGGTGCAGGCGCCCTAGAGATCTCCGCGCCTTTCGACACCGCGCTCGGCGTGGCAGAGTCGTTCATCTCCATGGCCGGACCTGTCACCGAGGGCGCGAACGCGAACGCTCGAGAATCGGAAGCTCGGGAGAGCGCCCGCCTGACCCGTTTGCTCGAGGCCAGCGTCGCCATCTCGCGGGAGACGACCTTTCAGCGAGTGGCCGAGTCGACGGCGAACGCGATCGAGTCGATCTGCGGCGTGGAGGCCCGGCTGGTCTTGAGGCGTGGCGAGCGCGAGCTGGCGGCCTGGCCCTCCGAGCCCCATCCCCCATCGTCCGAGCGCGTCGCGCGTGCGCTTCCATCGAGCACCCGCGGGCTCTCGGGCTCGCTCGAGATCCTCTCGCCCCCTCGCGGGCTCGACGCGTCCCAGCGGCTCGCGCTCGCCCATCTCGAGCGCGTCGCGCTCTCGAGCGCAGAGCAGCTCGTGCTCTCCGCGGAGGTCGAACGGAACGCGCGTGAGCGCCGGGAGATCGTGGCCCTCGTCTCGCACGATCTCCGCACGCCGCTCCAGACGCTCTCGATGGGCCTCGACGCGATCGAGCTGTCGGCCGATGCCGCCGCGCGCCAGAAGATCGGCGTGTCGACGGCGCGCATGAAGAGAGCGATCGCGACGATGACCCACCTCCTCGGCGAGCTGGTGGACGTCAGTCGGATCCACGACTCGGCCCTCGCGGTGAGGTTGGCTCCATACGCGGTCGAGGCGTTGATCGACGAGGTCCAGAAGGCCCACGTCCCGACCGCCGCGAAGAAGGGCCTCGCGCTGACGACCACGGTCGAGGCCGACGTGATGCTCGCCTGCGACTCTGTGCGCATCGCGCAGGCGCTCGGCCAGCTCGTGTCGAACGCCATCAGGCACACCGAGGTCGGAAGCGTCGCGCTCCGCGCACGCGTCGAGGGAGAGCACGTGCGCTTCGAGGTCGTCGACACCGGACCGGGGATCTCCAGCGAGGTGCAGTCTCGCCTGTTCGAGGAGGTCTACCGCGGCGACTCTGCGGGGCGCTCAGGCGGCGTCGGGCTCGGGCTCTACCTCGTGCGGGGGATCGCCGACGCGCACGGGGGCAGGGTGGGCGTGGAGAGTGAGCCAGGACGGGGAGCCACCTTCTGGATCGAGCTCCCCCTGCAGGGACGCGACCCGATCCGTCATTGAACGAGCTCCGCAAGTCAGGCCTGTCGCGGCAAAAGGACACGGTCTGTGTCAATAAGTCACATGACGTCCCAGCGTCCGGCTTGAGGCCAATCGCGGCAAGCTGAATGAAATCAGCCAGATGGGTCACGTCCGCCGCCATGAGCGTGACGCGGACCGCCTCATGCTTAGTGGGGGATGAACTGCTGCAGGCGAACGGGGGAATCATGCGCGGGAACGTGCTCGTAGTAGATGACGATGCGGATTCGGCTGAGATGATCGCGGAGAGCCTTCGCGCGAGGGGGTTTCGGGCGACGCCCGAGACGGACCCGAACGAGGCGCTCAACGATGCGATGAACGAGGACGTCGACGTGGTCCTGACGGACCTACAGATGCGCTCCCTCGACGGCCTCGCGCTCTGTGACCGGATCGCAGGGGCCAGACCGGACCTACCGGTCATCGTGGTCACGGGGCATGCGAGCATCGACGCAGCCGTCGGTGCGCTGCGCGCGGGTGCGTTCGACTTCATCGTGAAGCCGGTCGACCCCGAGATCCTCGCCCTCACGGCGGAGCGCGCGGTCCAGCACCACCGCCTGAAGACCGAGGTCCACCGGCTTCGTACCGCGGTCGCCGAGTCGCGCGGCTTCACCCGCCTCCTGGGCGACAGCCCCGCGATGCGCCGCGTCTTCGACGTCGTGACCCGCATCGCGCCGACTCAGGCGACGGTCCTCGTCACGGGCGAGAGCGGAACCGGCAAGGAGCTCGTCGCCCGCGCGATCCACGAGCACAGCCCGCGTGCCTCGGGCCCCTTCATCGCCATCAACTGCGCGGCCGTGCCCGCGACGCTCCTCGAGAGCGAGCTCTTCGGTCACGCCAAGGGCGCATTCACCGACGCGAAGGCCACGCGGCGCGGCCTCTTCCTCGAGGCCCAGGGCGGAACGCTCTTCCTGGACGAGATCGGCGAGATGCCGCTCGAGATGCAGGTCAAGCTGTTGCGCGCGCTCCAGGAGCGGACGGTCCGCGCGGTCGGCGGGAACGTCGAGGCGTCGTTCGACGCGCGCGTCATCGCGGCGACGAACCGGGACCTCGAGCACGACGTGCAAGAGAAGCGCTTCCGGGAGGATCTGTTCTACCGGATCAACGTCTGCTCCGTGGAGGTCCCGCCGCTGCGCGATCGAGAGGGCGACGTGCCGCTCCTGGCGCGCTCCTTCGCTCTTCGCTTCGCGCAGAAGCACGAGAAGGCCGTGAAGGGCATCGCGGCGCCGGCGCTGGCCAAGCTCGTCCAGTACGGATGGCCAGGCAACGTGCGCGAGCTCGAGAACGGCATCGAGCGTGCGGTCGCGATGGCGCAGTACGACCAGCTCACCGTCGAGGATCTTCCTGCGAAGGTCCGAGCCTACCGGCCTGAGCAGACCACACAGATGCTGCCGGCGACGGTCGCAGAGCTCATCACCGTGGAGGAGCTCGAGCATCGCTACATGCAGCACGTCCTCGGGCTCGTGAAGGGGAACAAGTCGCGCGCTGCGCGCATCCTCGGCTACGACCGGCGAACGCTCTATCGAAAGCTCGATCGCGTCGAGCAGGCCGCGGCGAACGGGCAGGCGACCGAGGCCGAGGCTGCGGCGAAGGCGCGTGAGTCGAGCGACGAGGTGGAGATCGAGCGCGGTCGCGCCTTCGCGCAGGGCGAGCCCACGGCGACGCTCTTCCCCAACGGAAACGGCGCGTCCAACGGAAGCGGCGCGTCCAACGGACACGGCGCGTCCAACGGAAACGGCGCGTCCCACACACCGAGCACGCCGCCGTCGAACGGACATGCCGACGGCGAGCGCGCAGAGCTCACGCCGTTCGAGCCCTCCTCGATGGCGGTCAACGGGGCGAGTGTTCTCGTCGTGGACGACGACGCCGACACGCTCGAGCTGGTCCAGCTGCTCCTCGAGTCGCGCGGCTATCAGGTGCGGACGGCGACGGGCATCGCCGAGGCGATGCGCGCGCGCGGTGTCGACGTGGTGCTCACGGATCTCCAGCTCGGAGATGGCCTCGGGAGCGATCTCGTCGGCCGCTTCGGCGCCGCGCCAGTGCTCGCCATGTCGGGTCGTGCGAAGGACGGGCACGAGCGCGACGGGTTCGTCTCGTGGCTCGAGAAGCCGGTCTCTCTGGCTCGCCTCACGACGGCGCTCGAGAACGCGCTCGCTCCGGCGGCCGCCTCCTGAGCAGGCGATGGCCAGCGGTCCCCAGAAGCCCACGCCGGAGATCGCGCCCTCGTCGCCGCGGCCAGGCAGGGACGTCTCGCTCACCGATGAGGTGAACGAGACGCTCCCGCAGCCCACAGAGGACGATCGCCTGGAGGACGCCGATCAGGCCGACATTCCCACACGTCCCGAGATCGACACGCCGGACGCCGTGCGGGCTCCCGACCCGCGGCCTGGCGCGCCCGAGCCGACGGAGCCGTTCCCGCCATGAACCAGCGGGGAACGTCGAGCCGTGATCGCTTGAAAGAAAGCGATCGCGACGTCAGCTCGACCTCCGTCACGGGCACGGCGCTCCTCGCGTCGGTCTTCGATGCGATTCCCACCATCGTGGTCATCCTCGACGCCGAGACCGGATCGTTCGAGCACGTCAGCGAGCGATTCGTGGCGTACACCGGCCACAAGCCCTCGGGCACGCGCGGGATGGACTGGCGCGCGTTCGTGCACCCGATCGATCTCGCGAGGGCGAGGAAGGCGCTCGCGGGTCAAGTCGCGAACGGCGAGTCTTTCCGGACCGAGGTCCGGCTCCTCGATCGACACGGGAGCTATCGCTGGCACGACGTCCGCGCGTCACCGGTGAAGCGCCCGACCGGTGAGGTCGAGCGCTGGTTCGGGACCTGTACCGACATCGACGATCTTCGGCGCAGCGACCGCGAGCGAGCCCTCGCCGTCGCGGTGCTCCACGCCATCTCCGCCGCGCGACAGCCGGACGAGGTCCTTGGGCGCTTCGCGGAGGCGCTCACCGAGGAGCTCGTGGACTTCTGCGCGGTCGATCTCGACGAGGTGGGCTCGCTCGTCCCACGCCGCGCCGCGCTGTCCGTCGCCGGCTCGGCGGCAGCCATCCCGGAGGTCTTGCGGCAGACGCTGACTCGGGAAGAGCGAGATGCGATCACGCGCTCGAAGGAGCGCCTCGAGCTCGAGAGAAGGCCCGCGCCGCTCTCATCGAGCGCGACGCTGGTGCTGCCACTCCTGGTCGACGGAGAGCCGTGCGGCCACGTCTGGCTGGCGACCTTCGGGCCGGCGCACGCTCTCGATGGCTGTGACCGACGCACCGCCGAAGAGCTGGTCGAGCAGCTCGGGCTCGCGCTCCAGCGCGCGCGGCAGCTCGACGACGCAGTCCACACGGCCCGCGTCGGGGACGAGCTCCTCAGGCTCGCGTCGCACGACCTCAAGACGCCGCTCTCGACCGTGCTCGGCTGGTCGCGTTTGCTCCGAGAGGACCGTTCCGACCCCGCACGCGTCGCACGAGGCCTCGCGGTCATCGAGCGAGGCGCGAGCCAGATGAACCGGAAGCTCGATGAGCTCCTCGACGCCTCTCGCGTCGTGAGCGGACAGGCTCGGCTGGATCTACGCGCAGCGTCCATCGCGGCGATCGCCCGCGAGGCCGCCGAGGCCCTTCGCCCCGTCGCCGACGAGAAGCGCATCACGGTCCGCCTCTCGCTCGACGAGGCTGCGCTCGCGTGGGTCGACCCGGGGCGGATCCGGACGAGCCTCGACCAGCTTCTGGCGAACGCCGCGAGCTTCACGCCGCACGGCGGGAGCATCTCGATCGCGGTTCGCTGCATGAACGAAGCGGCCGGCCGCTCTCACGTGGAGGTCGAGGTTCAGGACAGCGGTGTCGGGATCGACCCCTCGCGTCTGGCCTCGATCTTCGACCGCTTCCGGAAAGGACATCGCGAGGATTCCGCGCGAAGTGGCTTCGGAATCGGCCTGGCGATCGTCCGTGCCGTCGCGGAGCTGCACGGAGGCAGCGTGCGCGCGAAGAGCGATGGAACCGGGACGGGCGCGACGCTCACGATGCGTCTTCCGGTGCGCTCGCCGACTTCGGTAGTCGCTCCCGACGTCGGCCCGACGAGCGCTCGCGCTGCGGCGCGGAGCAACGACCTGAACGGCGTTCGGATCCTGGTCGTCGACGACGAGGCCGACGCGCGCGAGCTCTGCTCGACGGTCCTCGCGCTGCACGGAGCCATCGTCCGGACGGCGGAGTCGGCCGGGGACGCGATGAGGGCGCTCTCGGAGTCACCCGCCGACGTCTTGCTCAGCGACATCGGCATGCCGAACGAGGACGGCGTGTCGCTGGTGCGGAAGGCCAAGGATGCGTTTCCTCGCCTTCGAGCGATCGCAGCGTCTGCGTACACGCGGGCCGAGGACCAGGAGCGAGCGCTCCGCGCCGGCTTCGATCACTACCTGACGAAGCCAGTCGACCCGGACGCCCTGGCGACGACGGTGGCGGCGCTGGCGCGCGCCCCACGCTGAAAGCGTGATCAGAAACTGGTCTCGTATCGGCCCCGACCCAAATACTTTGGTCAGATCCCTTCGACTGAGAGAAATTCCCAGCGCTTCACGCTGGGAAAGGACAAGGCGCGACCATTGTTGGTCACGCCTTGAGCGCGTCAGCTCGACGGCTCGCGGTCGGGCTCCCAGGTCGCCGACTCGGGAGGCATCGTCGATCGCTCTCGGCTCTCGGTGGACCCCACGAAGGGGAACACCTGCTGCTTCAGGAACCCGAGCGGGACGTAGTCGCCGACGACGCCGTAGCGCTTCGGCCACTTTCGGTCGGCCGTGACGGCCGTGCCGAAGAGATAGTCGAGGAACGCGAAGTGGGCCGCGTAGTTCTTGTCGATGGCCTCCGTGTCGCGCGAGTGATGCCAGTGATGGAAGTTCGGCGTCACGATCACGTACCGGAGCGGCCCGAGGCGAACGTCCACGTTCGCGTGGTTGAAGACGGCCTGGAAGCCCACGACGATCACGTAGATGCCGATCACGCGCTCGCCGAAGCCGAGCACGAAGATCGGCGCGAGCACCATGATGCGCGTGAGGATGAGCTCGAGGATCGACTGACGAGATCCGGCGAGCCAGTCCATGTGCGGCGCGCTGTGGTGCACCGAGTGGAAGCGCCAGAGGAACGGGACCTCGTGGTAGGCGCGATGCGCCCAGTACTGGACGAGATCCGCGACGAGGATCACGAGGAAGATCTGCAGCGGGAACGGGAGCGCCTGGATGAAGCCCTGCACCGTCGTGCTCACGGCCCAGCCGAAGAGATCGTGCACGACGCGGTTCGTCACGAGGAGCGTGAAGCCGACCACGAGGTGGTTGAAGAAGAAGTGCGTGAGATCGTTCTGCCACTCCGGACGAAAGAGCGGCTGGTCCTTGCGGAGCGGGCGCATCTTCTCGATGAAGACGAACACGATCGTCGAGCCGAAGAGATCGAGGATGAAGAAGTCGAGCCCGACGTAGGGAGTGTGGTCGGGGAAGTCGGCGATGGGCGTGGTGGGCCCCCCGAGCAGCTGGGCGACGAGGAGAATGCCGAAGGAGATCGCGGCGAGCCACCGCGCGCGCGCGAACATGATGTTCGCGAGCGAGAGCGCTCCTGCGACCACCATCGCGCCGAACATCAGGTAGCGGAGCGTCGTCACGTCGTACTGCGCGCGCAGCTCGGGCGTCGAGAGGTAGGCCGGGAAGTGGAAGCCGATGACGCCGAGCAGACAGAGGCTCGCGAGGCAGAAGGCGATGACGCCGCTGACCATCCCGCTGCCCGGCTTCAGCTCACCGTGCGACTCCCCGAGACGATTGAGCTTGTGGAGGGGCGATGCTTCCTTCGCGCTCGGTTCGGAGTCGGTCGGCGGCGGGATGCTCATGGGAGGGATGGTGCGGCCGAAGCTGGCCGCGCTGCAACGTGATCGAGCGGCGCCCATTTCCCTCGCGCCAGGACCCCGCTACGGTGGGCCCATGCGACGAACCTGCGCGCTCGTTCTCTTGATCGTCGGTTGCGGCGGTCCCGCGGCGACACCGCTCGACGCTGCCGTCGACGACGCGTCCGCCCCCGACGCGTTCACTCTGCCGCCGCCGGAGGTGACGACGCCCCTCGGCGTGGTGCAAGGCCTGCGCGGAGACGACTACCTGGGCTTTCTCGGCATCCCGTACGCCGAGCCGCCCGTCGGTGATCTGCGCTTCCGTTCTCCCGTGGCGCGGGGCCCGTGGACCGAGCCGCGCGACGCGAGACGCAAAGGAAGCGCGTGCGCGCAGAACGCGCTGGGCCTTCGCGTGGGCAGCGAAGACTGCCTCTTCCTGAACGTGCACACGCCCAACCCGATGCCGGCGAACGCGCCCGTCATGGTCTGGATCCACGGCGGAGCGTTCGTCTTCGGTGAGGGCGTGCAGACCGACAACGGAACGCTGGGCGACATCCTGGCGCCGGGCGAAGGCATCGTCGTCGTCAGCGTCAACTACCGGCTGGGGAACTTCGGCTGGCTGACGCACGCGGGCATCGGCGCGCAAGGCAACCAGGGCTTCGAGGATCAGCAGCTCGCGCTCGAGTGGGTGCGGGACAACATCGCCTCCTTCGGCGGCAACCCGGACGACGTGACCATCGTCGGCGAGTCGGCCGGCGGGCTCTCCGTCTGTCTTCACCTCATCGCGCCGCGGAGCCGCGGTCTCTTCCATCGAGCGATCGCGGAGAGCGGGCTCTGCGACTCGTTCTTCCCGACGGTCGCCGAGTCGCAGGCGTACGCCGATCGCGTCGTCGAGTCCGTCGGGTGCACCGGCGCGGCGGACGTCGGCACGTGCCTTCGCGCGCTGCCGACGGAGGCGCTGCGCGACGCCGGCGGCTTCACGGGCGAGATCCTTCCGCTCGTGGCCGGGAGCGACCGGGCGACGTGGCCGACACCCGACGGGACGATCCTTCCCGGCACCTTCCGCGAGCGCGTGGAAGCGGGCGAGGTGGCCGACGTGCCGGTCATCCTCGGGTGGAACCGCGACGAGGGGACCCTCTTTCTCGGTCTCGCCGCGCTCTCCGGCACCGTGCTCGATGAAGCGGCGTACCACTCGACGATCGCGATGCTCGGCAGCACCTACGGGGTCGATCCGCTCGCGATCGAGGCGCAGTATCCGCTCACCTCGTACCCGGATCCGGCGGCTGCGCTGGCTGCGCCGCTCGGTCACGTGGCGATCGCGTGTCCGCAGCGCCGGGCTGCGCTGCTCCTCGCGAGCCACGGGATCGACGTGCGGACCTATCACTTCGAGTACCCCGACGCGCACTTCTTCCTGAGCACCGTCAACACGCTCGGCGCGTACCACTCGGCGGAGATCCAGTTCGTGTTCGGGCATCCGTCGGGCGCGCGAACCTACCCAGACGCGGCAGGCACGCAGCTCGCCGTCGCGATGCGCGGATACTGGGGAAGCTTCGTCCGCACGGGCGACCCGAACGGCGCGTCGGCGCCTGCCTGGCCTTCGTTCGAGGCGAGCGCGGAGCCCACGTTGATCCTCGACCGAACGATCGCCGCGGGCGGAGCCATCGATCGAGAGGCGTGCGTGCTCTGGGATCCGCCCGCGCCCTGAGCGGGAGCGCGCGCTCTCTCAGCTCGTCGCGACCGGGAGGCCGTGCACGTCGACGGACTCCGCGCCCTGGGCCGCCAGCTCTCGCTGCGCCGTCCGGAGCGCGGCGGGATCGTCGGTGTGCACGACGATGAGGAACTTGCCGTCTGCGAGCGTCCTCTCGTATCCGCGCGCGCGGAGCTCGTGGTCCGTCACGCCGACGATCGCGGCGCCCAGCGCGCCGAGGGCCGAGGTGGCCGCCATGAAGAGGAGCGCTCCGGCCAGCGCGGTCATCAAGGGCTCGAGGCCGACCGAGCTCGCAGCGAGAGAGATCGCGGCGGGGCCGACGCCGGCGACGCCGCCGAGGACTCCGCCCCAGAGCGCCCAATAGGCCGCGACCTCGCGCCGGTGGCGGCCGCCGTGATCGAGCTCGGGCGGGCGCTCGACGGCTGCCTCGCGCCGCCCGAGCACCTGGACGGTCCTCTTCTCCAGGCCATCGATCTGTAGCCAGTCGAGCGCTGCGTCCGCGTCGAAGCGTGTGGGGAGCACCGCGATGATGCCGTTCGGCTCGGGTCCGATCATGGTGAGGCCTCCGCGTCACATCGTTGCATCACGCGAGCCGACGTCGTCGTCGTTGCGCACGGCCTCACCTCACCTTGCTGCGACGTGCCGTTTGTCAATCGCCAGTGCGGGCGAGTACGCTGACGTCGCGATGCCCATCCTCACGCCGGAAGAGCGCGTTGGCTCGACGATGGCGGGGAAATACCGCCTCGAGCGCATCGTCGCGTCCGGCGGGATGGCGACCGTCTTCGCGGGCGTCCACGCATGGACCGAGCGCTCCGTCGCCGTGAAGATCTTGAACTACGAGCACGCGCGCGATCCCGAGGTCGTGCGCCGCTTCCTCCAGGAAGCGCGCGCTGCCGCGCAGCTCAAGCACCCGAACGTCGTCGACGTGCTCGACATGGGCGAGGACACGGACGGGACGGTCTACCTCGTCCTCGAGCTTCTCCACGGGGAGACGTTGAAGGCCCGCATGCGGCGTGGGCGGCTGTCCACGCTCGAGATCGGCACGCTCGTGCTGCCGGTGATGCGCGCGGTCGCGAGCGCGCACGCGAAGTCCGTGGTCCACCGCGATCTCAAGCCCGACAACGTGTTCCTCGCGGCGGAGGCGGACGGCAGCGTCGTGCCCAAGCTCCTCGACTTCGGGATCGCGAAGGTCTCGCGCGGCGACTCGAGCTCGACGCGGACCGGGATGATGGTCGGGACGCCGCAGTACATGTCGCCCGAGCAGGTGCGGGGAGATCGCGACGTGGGCGCGGCGGCGGACGTCTGGTCGATGGGCGTCGTGCTGCACGCCGCCGTCTGCGGTCGAGTGCCTTTCGAAGGAGAGTCCACGGCCGTGGTGCTCGCGCGCGTGATCACGGAGCGTGCGCGACCGCTGCTCTCGGTCGAGCCGGGCGCATCTCCCGCGATCGCATCGGTCGTCGACCGCGCGCTCCAGTACGAGCCTGCTGCGCGCTTCGCCGATATGGGCGAGATGATCCGCGCGCTCGAAGGCGCGCTCGAGGGTCGAGCTCTCGCGGATGTACCTTCGAGTTCACTCCTCGAGCTCGCGGTGACCCCGACGGTCCAGCTCGACGTGCGATCGATCCCTCCGGGGCCCGTCGAGCGCCGGCCACTGTCCGAGCCGCCCGTCACTCCCTTCGCGTGGGCGACCCCCGCGGACGCGGCCTCGCCGCCGCCGCCGCGCTCGCGCGCCTCCCTGCTCGCGATCGTCGCAGTCGCCGTCGTGGGCCTGCTCGCGCTGGCGGCGTTGGCGCTCGGCGGCGCGGCGGCCACTCACACCGCGACCCCGGCGATGACGAGCACGCCGCTTCCGACGCCCGCGCAGATCGCGCCGGTGCCCGAGGTGCCCGTCGCGAGCCCGCCGCCCGTGATCTCTGCGCCAGCGACGCCGGAGCCGCCGCCGATCGCTGCGCCCGTTGCCGTAGTGCCGCTCGTTGCCGTAGCGCCGCCCGTTGCCGAGCCCCGGGTCCGTGCGCCCGTTTCGGCGCCGATCGAGGCGCCCGCGGCAGCGTCCTCCGCGGCAGCGTCCTCCGCGGCAGCGTCCTCCGCGGCAGCGTCCTCCGCGGCAGCGTCCTCCGATGCACCGACCGCCGAGCCGAGAACGCGACCGACGCACGAGCCACGACGCGGGACGCGCGGCGCCCTCATCCTTCACTGAGCGGTCGTCGCCCTCCGAACCTCGCTATCATCGCCGCGAATGCGTGCTCTCTTCGTACTGTCGGTCCTCTTCGTCTGTCCAGCGCTCGTCCACGCACAGACGGCCGCCGAGCTCATCGAACATGGGATCGCGCTGAGGGAGGACGGCCGCGACGAAGAGGCGCTCGCCTTCTTCGAAGAGGCGTATCAGGACATCGGGTCGGGCGAGGCCCTCGCACAGATCGCGCTCGCCGAGCACGCGCTCGGTCGGCTCGTCGAGGCCGAGCACCATCTCGTGAGCGCGCTCGCCGAGACGAACGACCGATTCGTCCGTCGAAATCACGTGGCGCTCGAGCAGGCGCTGGCGGAGCTCCGTGCCGGCCTCGGTGAGCTCGAGATCCGCGGCGGCGAACCGGGCGCCGAGGTCTGGATCGGCGAGGTCTCGCACGGGATCCTGCCGCTCACATCGCCGATCCGTGTGCTGCTCGGTCCGGTGCACGTCGAGATTCGCCAGTCGGGCCATGCGGCGGAGGAGTCGACCGTCGAAGTGACCTCGGGAGCGGTCGCGATCCTCGAGCTCGCAGCGCCGCCTGCGCCCATCGAGGAGCCGGTCGTGGTTCGGCTCGAGCCGGAACCGCTGCCCACGGCCATCGCGCGCAGCGAGCCACTGCAGATGCCGGTCGGCGTCGCGGCGGCATCGCTCGGTGTCGTGCTCGTGGGCGTGGCCACCGGTCTCATGGTCCTTCGTGAGGACAGCGCGCGCGCCCGGCTCACGTGCAGCGACACCGACCCGGGATGCCGTGCGCAGTTCCAGACGGCGGTCGACGCGGAGGCGGCCGGGATCGCGCTCTACGTCGTCGGCGGTCTGTTCATGGCCGGCGGTGCAGTGCTGGTGGTGCTCGATCTGCTCGGGCATCCGGGCGAGCGCGATTCGGCTCGGGCGTGCGCTCCCGGCGTGCTCTCGGTGTCCTGTCGATTCTGAGCGTGGGCGGAGGCCCAGCTTGACCGGGCACCGTGGCCTCGCGGAGCATGGAGGAATGCTTCGTCGCGCTCGGCTCGCCCTGTTCGTCGCGCTCGTCGCTTGCACGCCGATCCGAGGGCTCGACACGTTGGCCGACGACGCGAGCCGACGCGCCGACGCTGCGTTCGACGTGGGGATCGCCGACGCCGAGCGCATCGACGGCGGAGCGGTAGACGCGGCTACGGTCGATGCGCCGACGAACGACGCGTCGTGCGGGATGCGCGATCTCTGCGACGGCAGAGACGACGACTGCAACCCGGCCACCGCGGACGGAAGCTCCGATCCCGCCGTAGGCACGCCGTGCGATGGGCCGGATACGGATGCCTGCGCGGAAGGAGTCGTGACCGGCTGCGCGGCGGGCGTGCTGACGTGCAGCGATGCGAGCGGCGACTCCCTCGAGGTGTGCGACGGCGTGACCGACGAGGACTGCGACGGCGTGGTCGACGAGGCCGGCGCCGTGGGCTCGACCAACTACTTTCCCGACGTGGACGGCGATGGCTACGGCGAGGACGCGGGCGTGATGATGCTCTGCGCTCCGCCCATCGGCGGTCCCCGCTACGTCGTGCACGGCGGGGACTGCGACGACACGAACCCGTCCGTGCGTCCCGGCCGCGCCGAGCACTGCGATGGCATCGACGAGGACTGCGACGGCGTCATCGACGACGGCGTGTCGTGCGATTTCTCGTGCGCCACCGAGATGTTCGCGGGTCACACCTATCAGGTCTGCGCGCTCGGTCGGCCACAGGCCACGGCCGCGAGTCGCTGCGCCAGCTACGGCTATCACCTCGTGCAGATCGAGGAGGGGCTCGAGAACGAGTTCATCCACTCGCTGCTCGCGTCCGGCGGCCGGACGGACATATGGCTCGGTCTCGAGGCCACGGGCACGCCGCCCGTGTTCACGTGGCCTGACGGAAGCGCTCCGACCTACAGCGCGTGGGACGTCGGCGAGCCGAACGGGTCGGGGAACTGCGCGCGCTTCAGATCGACGGGCTTCTGGGCGGACGCGCCCTGCGGCAACAGCTTCTCGTACGTCTGCGAAGCGCCCTGATCACACCAGGTCCCCTCCGCGCGGGGGGTCTCGGGAGCGGGGCGACTCGTGGGTCACGGGCAGGTCGCGATCCTCGGCCGTAGCTCGCGCGCGGATCCGCCCGCGGGCGCCGCCGTGAGGTAGCGCCGCCCGAGGTCGCAGCGCTCTGCGTCCAGCTCGCCGCGGAGCGCGAGCAAGCCGAGCGCTTCGACCGACGGCGGATGGCCCGCGGCTGCGGCCCGGAGGTGCGTCTCGGGATCGCGACCGGCTGCGAGGTCCACGTCGCCGAGGAGCAGGAGCGCATCCGAGGAGCCGGGGTCGAGCTCGAGGGCGCGACGCGCGAGCGTGCCGGCGCGCTCGTTCGCTCCGTCGTGCCAGGCCACCCAGGCGCCGGCCATGACGAGAATCGCCTCCTCGTCGTTCGCGAAGGGCGTCTCGGCAGCCTGCTCGCGAAGCGCTAGCGTCGCGAGCTCGACGGGTCGCTCTCGACCCATCCGGGCCAGCGCCATGAGGCGAAGGAGCGGCGCGCGCCGCGGTGGCTCGTCCGTGGGGTCGGCGGCTGCGAGCTCCATCGCCGCATCGGACCATCGCTCCGCCTGGAGATAGAGGCGTCCGAGCGTCATGTGGAGATCACCGTCGCGACGTGCCCCCCGGAGCGCGATCTGGACGGCGCGGACGCCCGACTGTCCGGCGAGCGAGCCGACGAGCGTGCGCGCGCGGAGGTGATCGATCTCGAGAGAGGCGAGGTGTGCCGCGTCCACGCGGCCGAGCGTGGTGCTCGCGCCCTCGAAGTCATTCTGCGCGACCTCGAGCGCGAGCAGCTGGAGCAGGGCGAGCGGGTCGGTCGCGTCGAGCTCGATCGAGCGCCGCAGCGACGCGATCGCCAGCGCGGGCTGGCCGAGCTCTCGCTGTGCGACGCCGAGGTCCCTGTGCAGCGTCGCATCGGTGCTCGCGTGCGTGATGGCAAGCGAGAGCGCGTCGGCGGCCGGCTGATAGGCGTGCGCGGCGAGCTGCACGCGCCCGAGCGCGGCGAGCAACGAGCCCTCGTCCGGATGCGCGACCAGTGCGGCCTGAACCACGGTGAGCGCGCGGTCCGTCTGCCCGGCGAGCGAGAGCGCGAGCGCGCCTGCCGAGGCGACACGCGGCATGGTCGCGCCCTCCGCCAGCTTCGGCTCGATCGCGGCGAGCGCTTCCGGCCCGCGGTCGGCGTGGACCTCGAGGAGCGCGAGATCGCTCGCCGCGACGAGGCCGATGAAGCTCTCGGCGGACGCGAACGCGTAGCGAGCGCGTGCCTGATCGAGGACGCCGCTCGCGGCGAGGATCCGGCCTTCCACCCACGCACGGCGCGCGCTCTCGGGCGCAGCGGTGATCGCCGCCTGTGCTGCGATCAGGTTGCCGGACGAGAGGGCGAGGAGCGCGGCGACGCGCGCGTGGAGCCCGACGTCTGCGGTCGCTCCGGTGCCGAGATCGGCGATCGCGCTCGTCGCGTCCACCGGACGACCGATGATCAGAAATCCTTCGGCCACCGACCTGCGGAAGAGCTCGTCTCCCGCGGGCCCGCTGCTCGCTGCCTCCGTCAGCCTCGTGCCGGCGAGCGCCGTATCGCCTTCCACCGCCGCGGCGAGCCCGAGCACGAGCCGCGCGCGCGCGAGCTCGACCGGTGTCGCGTCGCTGGTCGCGAGAACGGCGTCGGCCTCCCGTCGAGCGTCGGCGGTCGATCCTCCGCGTGAGATCACGGCGAGCGCGCGCGCCGCGACGACCGCGGTGTCGTCTCCGGTGGCGTCGACCTCTGCACCTGCGCGCGCGGCGATCTCGATGAGGAGCGCGCGGTGTCGCGGCGCGTCGGGCATCGCCTCGAGCGCGGTGCGCGCCGATCCCAGCGCTTGATCGAGATCGCCGACCGCAGATGCGACGAGAGCCCGTGCGCGCGCCGACTCGGCTGCCCGCGGTCCCGTCGGCGAGAGGGGCGCCACCTCGCGGAGCGCTGTCGGGACATCGCCGCTCGCGAGCGCGAGATAGACGAGCGCGATCGCATGATCGGAGGCGCCATCGCCCCGCGCTTCGTGACCCGCGAGGAGGGCTTCCGCGGGCTCGCGGTGCCCGGGCTCTCCCGCGAGCTCGGCCATCGCGTGGAGCCGGGCCAGGAGCGCGACGTCCTCACCGCCCGACTCTCCTTCGAGCGCTTCGATCGCGGCGGCGATGTCGGGCAGGCGTCCCGTGCGCTCGGCCTCGGCGCGAGCAGAGCTGATGGCGGCGCGGTGCTGAGCGTAGAGCCCGATCGCAGCGGCGATGAGCACGGCGACCACGATGGCCGCGACCGTCGCCAGGCGTACCCGGCGTCGCCGCTGCACCTCTTCGGGCGTCAGCGGGACGTTCGTGAGGGTCGGGATCGCCGTCGCCGACCGCACGGAGAACATCTCCGAAGGCTCGCGGGGGCCATCCTGATCATCGGGCCGCTCTTCGCTCATCTGCCCGCAGCATGCCGTAAGTCCGCGACTTCCGACGAGTCTCATTCACGGAACCTCGAAGGAGCCGCGATCGTGGGGCGACATCCTCGGCGCCGCGCACCAGACTGAGAGCGGAGGCTGCCGTGACCAAGCGACGCGACGAAGAGCGGGATGTGACAGGGACGCTGGGCGCTTTTGCGGTCGGCGGGGCTGGCCTGGCGGGGGCATACGCGCTGGGCGGCCTCCTCGGCGAGGGGCGATCACGATCGCGCGAGCTCGGCCCTGCTCCCATCGGATCCGACCCGTGGCTGCTCGTCGAGGTGCGCGCGGCGATCGCTGGGGAGAAGGATCTCGATGCTTCCGAGGTGATCGTCGAGGCGCACGAGGCCGTGGTGACCCTGCGCGGTGCGGTCGCGGCGGGCGAGGCCGAGCGGGTGGAGCGCGCCGCGCGCACCGTTCAGGGGATCAAGCAGCTGCGCGTCGAGCTGTCGGAGGGCTGAGCCTCCCGCACGCTCTCGCCGTGATCGGTCTATCCTCGCGTGGATGGCGCGACTCACCGCTCTCCTCGTTCTCGCCGCGCTCCTCGCCTCCGGCTGTGACAGCACGCTCGGCGGCACGCGGCACGACGGAGGCACCAGCTCGGTGGATGGCTCCGGCCTCGATGCTGCTGGGCTCGACGCCGGGCCGCGCGCCGACACCGGGGTGCCGAACGACGCGTTCGTTCCGGAGATCGACGCTGGCCCACCGCTTCCTTGCGACGCCGCGTTCTCGCTCTCGCCGGCCGCACCGCGCGCGGGCATGCCTTTCACGGTGAGCGTCACCGACGGCAAGGGATGGACCTACGTCGACCTGAACGTGAGCGGTCCGGGCGCGCCGGTCGCGGCCTGGGGCGGCGTGAGCGGGTCGTTCACCTGGAGCTACTCCGTCAGCGGTCACACGGCGGGCGTGCTCGCGATGACGTTCACCGCCGACATGGGCGCGCGCACGATCGCGACCTGCATGGTGCGCGTCGGCGACGGAACGACGACGGACGCAGGCACACCGAGAGACGCGGGCGGCGATGCCGGGATGATCACCACGCCGCCGGCCAATCGCTTCGGCATCGGGTTCGTCGGTCCGGGCAGCGCGGGCGATCTCGATCTCGCCGCCGACCTCGCGGGCCCGGGTGGGTACGTGAAGCTGATCTTCCCGGGCGTGACGCGCGACACGGCCGCCGCGGATCCGTCCTGGGTGAGCGCCGTGCGCGATGCGTACGCGCGTGATCTCATCCCCGTGATCCGCATCTCGCCGCCCTGGGGCGACAACGACGTTCGCTACGACTCCGACGATGGCGCTCACCTCCGCTACACGGCGCTCGCGGCAGCCTATCGCCGCGTGGTCGAGGGGCTTCCTTTGCGCGCGGGCTGGCCGATCTGGATCGAGGTCCACAACGAGCCGAACCTCTGTTACGAGTGGACGTGCCACGCGGGCGAGGGCTGGCTCGAGCACACGACCGCGGCGCACGAGTACGCCGGGATGCTCCGCGACGTGGCGAACGCGCTGCACGCGATCGGCGATCCGAGGATCCGTGTGCTCAACGCGGGCCTCGCGCCCGGCGGCGCGGTTCGGTGCGAGTGCGGCGGCGATGGCTTCGAGGTCGGCGTCACCTCGCGCGAGTTTCTCGCCGCCATGCGCGTCGAGGTCCCCGATCTCTTCACGCGCGTCGACGCCTTCGCCTCGCACAGCTACCCGGCGGAGGGCGAAGGCTGGGGCTTCTTCGTGCCCTACGATCGCGCGCACCCGGGCCTCGCGTACTTCGAGACGGAGCTCACCACGATCGGCCGCAGCGACCTCGGCGTGTTCTTGACGGAGACCGGCTGGTGCTCGCCAGGCTCACGCTGCACGAGCGGCGGCGGAACGCGCGCGCAGATCGCCGACTGGACCGAGAGCGCCTTCGCCGGCTTCTGGCTCGGCCATGCGCAGGTCATGGCGGTGATGCCGTTCATCCTGCGCGACGGAGCGTGGGAGGACTTCGCCTGGGTCGCCTCGAGCGGCGCGCACTACCCGGTCTACGATCGGATCCGCGCGCTGAGGTGCGCCCGGATCCCGGGCCGCTGCCCGTAGGTCCGAGAGCGCGGGAGACCAGGACCACGCAGCCATGCAGCGGGTGACATGGCACGATAGACCGCATGCTGTCACGCCTTGAGTTCAGCCCTGGCTGAGACGGTCCTTCGCCTCTTCCGTCATCGACCCCGGGAAGAGCCGCTTGAGGTGGTAGGCCTGGATGGCGAGCTGGCGCTCGTTCTGTTCGAGACGGGCCGCCAGACGTACGTGCGCGGCGCGCGCGAGCAGCGCGAGCGCGAGGACGAGGACCGAGCCGAGGGCGGCGGCGCCGAGCGCGACCGGATCCGACACGCCCGCTGCGAAGAGCGCACCGGGGATCGCGATGGCGAGGGCACTGAGGACGAGCAGCATGAGCGGCACGCTCGGCCCGTCAGCGCGATCTCTGCGCGCTGCGATCTGCGCTTCGGCCTCCTTCGGGAGGGCCTCACCCTCGGTGTCCGAGAGGGCGCTCACGAGGAGGGCCTCGGCCTCGCGGTTTCCCGGTGAGAGCGAGAGCGCGCGCAGCAGCTCGTGCACCGCGGTTCCCTTCGCATCGAGCGTCGTGTCCTTCAGCTTCTCCTTCGCCAGAGCGATCGCCTTCGTCGCGCCCAGTTTCTGCGCTTCCTCGGCGCGCGCGCCGTCGAGCCACTGCTCGATCGCCTCGGCCATCTCGATCGCCGTGCCCGTGCGTTCCTCGATCTCCACCGCGGTGGCGCGAACGCAGATCTCGTCGAGCGCCGGATCGATCTCCACGTGATCGCTCGGTCGTGCGACCACGCCGTCCACGATCTGCGCGATGACGCGCAGGTAGTTCGAGTCGTCACGGAAGCGCTTGAGCGAGAGGATCTCGTAGAGGATCACGCCGAGCGCATAGACGTCGGCGCGCGAATCGAGCTTCTCGCCGCGCGCCTGCTCCGGCGCCATGTAGGCCAGCGTGCCGATCAGGTTTCCGGGCTTCGTGATGTTCGGACGAAACTTCCGATAGCGCGACGCGTCCGTGACCACGATCGAGTGCCGCTCACGTCCGCCGTCGACCGCCGGGCGCACGTCGAGGCTTCGCGCGAGGCCCCAGTCGAGCACGTAGACCTCGCCGTAGTCGCCGACCATCACGTTCGACGGCTTCAGATCGCGGTGGAGCACGCCGTGTACGTGCGCGTAGTGCACGGCGCGGCAGACCTGGAGATAGGTCGCGAGGAGCCGGCGCCGCGAGAAGCGCTTCACGTACTCCTCTTCGCCCGTCGCGAGGCCGAAGAGGATCCGCGCGAGCGTCTGCCCGCGCACCCTCTTCATGGTGAAGTAGAGCCGGCCCTCGTCGAGCCCGAGGTCGTACACGGGGACGATCGCCGGGTGCTCGAGCTGGCCCTGGACGCGCGCTTCGCGGAGGAAGCGCTGCTTGGTGTCCGGCGTCTCGACGTGCGCGTGCATGTGCTTCATCGCGACGCTCCGACCGACGCGCTTGTCGCGCCTCAGCCTCACCTCGCCCATGCCGCCCGAGCCGAGGAGCGGTCCCTCCTCGTAGCGGGCGAGGCCTTCCTCGAGCGCGAGATCGGGCAGATCGAGCCGCACCTCGGGCGCCGCGCTCTCGCCGATGACGAGCGAGAATTCCTCCGAGCCGCCGCTCTCGGGCTCCGCGCCTGCGCGCGGCTCCAGCGTCTCGGCCTCGCCAGGTTGATCGGGAGGCTGCGTCACGAGGGCATGGCACCGCGCCCGCCGCTCGCCGTCAAGGCGGAAACGAGATCTCGAGCATGCCCGGCAGCTCGGCGAGCACGGCTGGATCGATCTCGGTGTGCCCCGTCGGGACGCCATAGAGGCAGAGCCCGCGCGCCTCGTCGTCATCCGGCACGCGGAACGTCAGCGTGTGGGTGCGGCTCGGCGTGAGGCGGGACGGGATCGTCGTCTCGACGATTCGACCGATCCCGTCGTCGGGCGGCACGTCGAGAGAGCCGACGAGCGCGTCGTCGAGGAGGATCTCGACGCGTGAGCCATCGCTCGGTCTCGCGCCGGCGCCCTCTCCCGGAAGCTCGGAGCTCGCGCGCATCGAGACGTGGATCGTCTCCCCGACGCGTCGAGGCGCGCGGAAGCGATAGACGACGTAGCCGTGGCCGCTCCCGTACACGTGCGCGACCGCGCCGCCGGCATACGCGCCGCCGCTCTCGAAGCGCGCGCGGAAGAACTCGGACGGCGCGAACGTGACGCGAGGAACGCCGTCCACGGTGTGGGGGCGTGCGACGCGACGCGTTCCCTCGAACGTGCGGGACGGATCCCAGAGGCGGTCGTGATCGCTCGCGAGCTCCGGACCGTCCGCCGCCCCGCGCAGACCGATCACGTGCGCGTGCTCCGCGATCACGCGCTGCACGTCCACAGAGGCGCGATCGCCCGAGCCCACCAGGATGGCGTGCGTACGAGGCGCGTCCTCCGAGGTGGAGAAGACCCAGGCGAGCGAGCCGTCGACCCCTGCGCTCTCCGAGCGGTCGAGGAACGCATCGAAGAGCCGTGCGCGCGAGCGGTGGAGCGCGCCACGCACGCCCGAGAACCCGTACTCGCCCCAGACGAACGGCTTGTGCGCGTAGCGGTGCGCGAGCGCGACGTGATCGTCCACGTAGGCATCGAGCTCGCGAACGGTGCGGACGCGATCCCACTCGGCCGGATAGGCGTGCGCGTCCGCGAAGTCGATCTCCGGCATGGAGGCGACCTCGAGCCAGGTCCGTCGCTCGGCGGCGCGCACGAAGCCGACGTGTCCTGCCGACACCAGGTGCTGTGTGTCGAGCGCTCGCACGTGCCCGGCCATCTCGCGGATCCAGGCTCTCAGGTCGCCTGCGTCGCGTCGCTCGGCGGAGATCTCGTTGATGAGCTCCCACGCGAAGATCGTCGGATCGTCTCGGTAGGCGATCCCCGTCACCGAGCTCACGCGCGACACGACGTGGTCGATGTGCGCCGCGTAGAGAGAGCGCGCGCGCGGAGAGCGGAAGAAGGTTCCGAGGTCGGCCCGCGCCACGCCTTCCGTCGCGCTCTCGGCGAACGGCTCGCCCGCCCAGCGCATGTACTGCGGGATGCCGCCGTAGTCCGGCCAGCGGTTACCGAGGACCACGATCACGGAGAGCCCGCGCGCGCGCGCCTCCGCGAGCACGTGATCCAGATGGACGAAGCTGGTCTCTACCCAGCCGTCCTCGCCCAGGCGGAACGCGAAGTCGCGCGCCCAGGGAGGAGCGTCGTCTGCACGCTCGCCGAGCGCCCAGACGCGGATGACCGAGAGCCCTGCGCGGCTCACCTCGTCGAGCGTGGCGCGCAGCGCGGCTCGATGCGAAGGGCCGTGCGTCACCGCGACGTTCGCGCCGAGGAAGCGAAACGGCGCGCCGCTTCGGACGAAGTGCGTCCCCTCGACGCGCACGAACGCGTCTGCGAGCGCGGGGGGCGTGTCGGCGATGACGTCCGCGCGCGCCGGTGCGAGCGAGAGCGCGAGCGAGAGGATCGCGAGAGTGGCGGCGAGGCGCTGCACGTTCACTCGATCGAGGCCCCCTCGTAGCGGGCGCTCGCCGGGCTACGCACCACGAGGTGCCGCCGCCCCACCGGCTCGTCGGGACGGATGCCGAAGCTCGCGTGGAAGACGCCGTGCTCGTCCGTCACCGTGACGCCCAGCAGCTGTTCGTGCGACGTCCCGGGATCACGGAGCAGCACCTCGATGCGTACGCCCTCGGCCGACGCGCCTTCCGTCGTCGCGCGGCCCGTGACCTCGAAGCTCTGGCCGCGCAGGACGGCCCACTCGCTCGCGTCCAGCGCGAGCTCGAGCGGGGCCCGTGGCGCGCCTGGCGGACCGGGCGGTGATGCGGACGGCGGAGATGCGCCGGTCTCCGCCTCGGAAGGGTCCGCGCTTCCCTCGACCACGCCATCCGCCGTCGTCGTTCGTGAAGCCCGGGCTCCCGCCCCGCTCGGGTCCGAGGTCGGCTCGCTCGTGCGTCGCGCGTCGCGCGCGGCCTGCTCGTAGCCGGGTGGGCGAGGCAGGGCGTCGTGCACCGCGGGCGTGTAGTCCGGTCCGTGATGGGCCGAGTGCTCGTTCAGTCCCTGCGCAGAGCCGCCCAGGTCGACCCGCAGCCAGCCGCGTCGCTCGGGCATGTGGACCTCGGCCCACGCGTGAGCCTCGTTCTGGACGAAGCGCGCCGAGACGCCGAGCGCCATCGCCGTGATCACGAACGCGTAGGCGCGATGCCGACACACGCCGCGCATCCCGCGCGCGAGGTCGAGGTAGATGTTGCCGGTGTCGTTCGGCGGCTCCTCCGACTCCTCGAACGAGCGGAAGTGCTCGGCGAGCGTGCGCAGCACGCGATCGAAGGGATCGCCGCGAGAGAGGCCGAGCTCGCGCGCGAAGACGAGGGCGTCGGCCTCCACGGCATCGGGCAGCACCGGGACCTCGGCCACGAGCGCATCGCTCGGCGCGGTCGGGAGGTCGGCGCCGCCCTCGAAGCCGAAGTAAGTGCGCGGCGCGTCGGTCAGGAACACGACGCGCACCTCGTGGGCGCCGACGGGCGTGTCGAGCACGACGAAGAAGTTGTCCGCGCGGTCGCGCTCGACGTGCAGCGGCACGGGCGGCTCGGCCCGGAGCGTGAGGATGCGCGACTCGGGAGAGACGCTCGGCATCGGCACCTCACGCCCTTCGTCGAAGTCGAGCACCACCGTCCCCCAGAAGCGATCGCGCGGTCGCGCGTCGGGCGCCTGTGTGCCGGCACCTTCGATGGCGACCCGTACGCGCGCGCCGTTGGCGACGGCGAGCACGGGGACTCCCCCGGACAGCGCGACGCCATCGAGCGCCGTCACGCGCTTGTACGGCGTGATGGCGGGCGAGAAGACCTCGAAGTAGCCGACTGCACCGGGCAGGGCCGTCACGCGATCCGGCTGGAACGTCGGGGAGCGGCGACCGACCTCCTCGCACTCGTTGCCGTCGCCGGGAAGGGCGCGCATCGGCCGCTCGCCCTCGCGGAGGCCGCCTCCCTCGGGCGCCTCGATGAGCTCACCGTCGTACACGATGGCGGCCGGCTCGGCGCCGCCTGCGGAGGACACCAGCGAGGACGCCTCGTCGCCGATGTTCGGGACGAACTCGTGGAACACGCCGCCCTGCGCGATGGCCACGATGGCGGCGGACGTGACCGCGACGCTCGAGAGGAGCGCGATCGCGACGAGGGCGCGGGGGCGAGCGTTCATCGGCCAGGCAGCATCATACGCGTTCGACATCGACGCGGCCTCCGGGGTTCCCGGCTCGCCGCGACGCCCGCTCGGCGGCGTGGTACCTCCTGCGGATGCCGACCGTCACCGAGCGCGAGGGCGAGGTCCGCGTCTCCACCTTCAAGGACGGCCTCCTCTCGGCGGTCGCCCACGACCTCGAGCTCGCCGTCGAGCGCTTCCGCATCGAGTGGGACGACGCGCTCACGAAGGTCACCGGCACCTTCGACACGCGCAGCCTCCGCGTCCTTCACGCCGTGGTGCACGGCGCGCCCTCGCCGTCCTCGCTCTCGGCCAAGGATCTGCGGAAGATCGAGGAGAACATCCAGGCCGACGTGCTGGGCAAGGCGGCATCCTCCGAGGCCCGCTTCGAGTCGAGCGCGATCGAGGCGGACGGCGAGGCCCGCCGCGTCCTGGGAACGCTCACGCTGAACGGCCGGAGCCGTCCGCTCGACGCGCGCGTCACGCGAGACGGCGACCGCTTCGTCACCGAGTTCACGCTCGATCAGCGCGACTTCGGCATCAGGCCCTACAGCGCGATGATGGGCACCTTGAAGATCAAGCCCGAGCTTCGCGTGCGCGTCCGCGTCCCTGGCTGACGCTCGCGACCAGCGCTCGGGCGCTCGCCTACGGACGTGCGACGTACACCCACGCGGGCGGGACGTTCAGCGGCACGGGAGACTTGGTCACGCGCGAGAAGTGCCTCTTGAGCATCGCCTCGTAGTCGAAGCCCGAGAAGCCACCTTCTTTGGTGTAGATGAGGTGCTTCGTGTGGAAGTAGCCGAACTGCACGTACACGCCGTGCGGCGCGAGCACGCGGCGCGCGCCCTCGAGGATCTCTTCCCGGATCGCGCTCGGGATGAGGCTCATGCCGAGGCCCGACATCACGGCGTCGACCTTCCCGTCGAAGCCGCGCTCGGCGAGCATCGACTCCACGTTCGCCGCCGAGCCCAGCATCGCCACGAGGCGGGGGTCGACCACGTTGCGGCAGAGCGCTTCCTGCAGGGCCTCGTCGATCTCGATCGTGAAGAGCTTGCTGTCCTTGCGCATCCGATCGAGGAGCGGCTTCGTCATCACGCCGACGCCCGGACCGAGCTCGACGATGGCGCCCGCGGTCTCCGGTCGCACCGCGTCCACCATCTTGCTGACGAGGAAGCGCTGGCTCGGGATCGGGCTCGCCGTCTGCTCCCACTTGGTCACGCCGTTCTTGACGAACGTGAAGAACGCGCGTGGATCGTAGGACGGCATCCGACTCTCTCCTCCTGGGGCGGGCGTCTATAGCGGCTCCACCGCGCCTTGTCCCGCTCCGTGGTACACGGCGACGATGCGCACGCTCGCGTCTCTCTCACTGGTCCTCGTCCTCGGCGGCTGTCCTGGGCCCGTGAGCGCACCAGACGCAGGCGCGATCGAGGACGACGCGGGGGCGCTCGACGCGGGCCACGACGCCGCAGAGACCGACGCCGCGCGCGAGGACGCCGGGCCGCTCCCCGAGCCCCGCGCAGACTATGGCGCCGCTGGGCCTCACGCCGTGGGCAACGCGACGGTCACGATGACGGACCGAACGGGCACGCGAACGCTCCCCGTCGAGCTCTGGTACCCCGCCGACGAGTCGGCGCGCGCGGAGATGACCCTCGGTCGAGCCATCGATTCGTTCGAGGCCGGGACGCCGAACGAGACCATGCTGGGCGATCTCGTCCTCGCGGCGCCCGCGACGTGCGTTCGGCGCACCATGCACTCCGCCGCGGCGCCGGCCGTGCTGCCCGGCACGGACCTCTTTCCCGTCGTGGTCTTCTCGCACTGCCACTCGTGCACGCGCTACGACATGGCCGAGGCGGCCGAGCGCCTCGCGAGCCACGGCATCGTCGTCGCCGCGCCCGACCACGTCGGCAACACGCTCTGGGACGAGCTCGCCGGGACCTCGGCGAGCGTCGGCAATCCGTTCCTCGCGGTGCGCGCCAGCGACGTCTCGAGCGTGCTCGACCGCCTGCTCGACCCGACGGCGTCCGAGCTTCCCGCAGACCTGCGCGGCCGGCTCGATCCTGCGCGCGCCGGCGTGATGGGCCACAGCTTCGGTGCTGCGACGACGAGCCTCGTGGTGCAGAACGACGACCGCTTCATCGCTGCGCTCGCCGTGGCGGCGCCCGTCTCCGTGCTCGGGCCCGTGACCGTCACCGACATCCACGTGCCCTACCTGTTCTTGCTGATGCGCGAGGACAACAGCGTCGGCGAGGGCGGTAACCGCCTCATCCGCTCGGACTACGGGCGCGTCGGCGGCCCGGCCGCGCTCGTCGAGCTCGACGACGCCGGCCACTGGTCCATCTCGGACCTCTGTGGTCTCGTCGCCGCGTTCGACGCGGGCTGTGGCGACGGCGTGCGCGGCTCGGTGCCCGGCGGCGTGGCCTTCACCTACGTCGACCCCGCCCTCGCGCGAGAGGTCGCCGCCGACGCCGCGGCAGGCTTCTTCGCGACGCATCTGCTCGAGGATCCAGGTGGCGACACGATCCTGAGGCGCCTCGATGGGACCCAAGGGGCGCATGTCACCCTGCGTCCGTAGATGAGCGTGCAACGGGGTTCCTTCGCATCGAGCACGCCCTCCTGGAACGCCACTTGAGCACGATCTCTTGAGCACGGTCGCCCAGAGCCCGCTGACCCTCCCGCTGCGTGGGCTGGACCGGCTGCGAGTGCTCTTCTTCCGCGCGCTCGGGCCGCTGAGCCGGCCGCTCGTGCGGTCCCGCGAGCTACGGATCGCCGTCTTCGGGGCGACGTCGTTGCTGATCGCGTTCGCGCTCACCGGGATCTTCCCCCTCTTCCTGCTCGCCATCGGTCCGCTGCTCCTCGGCATCCCGCACGTCATGAGCGACCTGCGCTACCTCGTGTTCCGGCCCGGGCTGCACCGGCGCTGGTGGCTCGTGGTTCCAGCGGTCGGTCTCTTCGCCGCGCAGGTCTGGGACTTCGACGCGCGCTTCGGGATCAGCGTCGCCGTGCTCGCCGTCCTCATGGCGCGCGGGCGAAACCACGGACGCCGCGCGCTCGCGCTGCTGCTCGTGAGCGCGTGGATGGGGCTCGCCGTGTGGAACCCGCGGCTGACGGCGCTGGTGTTCGCGCACTTCCACAACTTCGTCGCGATCGCGTTCTTCTGGGCCTGGCGCCCCAGGCGCTCGAACGCGCTCCACTTCGTTCCGATCGTCATGTTCCTCGCGCTCGCCGCGGTGATCGCGCTCGGCGGTCTCGACTCGCTCGTCCAAGCGCTGCACGGCTACGAAGGCACCGTCGGCCGGACCGGGATCGCCTGGAACCTCGCGCTCTATTCGCCCGGGCTCCCGTCGCCCTGGGCAGCGCGCCTCGTGCTGCTCTTCGCCTTCGCGCAGAGCGCGCACTACGGAGTCTGGCTGCGGCTCGTGCCCGAGGACGATCGAGATCGCGAGACCCCGCGCACCTGGGTCTCGAGCTTCGCCGCGCTCCGGAAGGACCTCGGCCTCGTGCTGACGCTCGGGCTCGGGCTGCTCGCGTTCGGTGTGGCCGTCTGGGCGATCGTCGATCTCTACGAGGCGCGCATGGGCTACCTGCGCATGGTCCTCTTCCACGGCTACCTCGAGATGGCGGCGCTCGCGCTGCTCTTCGTCGAAGCCAGGCCGCTGCGCGTCCTCGACGCGGCGGGCGTGGACGCGGCCGCCAAGCTCGCCTAGCGTCCGAGCCGCTTGGACTTCGTCCTCCGCTGGCTGACCGCGTTCGTCTTCACGCAGATCGTGGAGATGGGGATCTACGTCCAGGCCTTCCCGAAGGAGAGGCCGCTGCGCGAGCGAGTCGCGATCGCGTTCTGTGCGAGCGCCATCACGCACCCGCTCGTCTGGTTCGTCATCCCGGACGTGACGGCGTCACTCGGGATCTCCTGGTGGCCGACCGTCGGGATCGCCGAGAGCTTCGCGGTCCTCGCCGAGGCCGCCCTCCTCGCGAGCTTCGGGGTACGCGCTCCGCTCCTCTGGGCGCTCCTCGCGAACGGCGCGAGCTTCCTCATCGGCCTCTTCTGCTACACGCACTTCGGCTGGTGACGGCTCGGTCGTCTTCGGCACGAGCGCGATGCTGTCCGGGATCTCCGGGTCGGGGTTCCGGAAGGCCAGGGCCATGGCGACCGCGCCGAGGACGAAGAGGACGATCGAGCCGTAGTGACCGGGCGTGAGACCGAGGTAGCGCGCGTCCGCCATCTCGATGTCCGTCGCGCGCAGGAAGTCGAGGCCGAAGCGCACCGGCGCATAGAGCATCGGCAAGAGACCGAGGTAGAAGCCGCGCGGCAGCTTGAAGCGCGTGAGGAAGAGGAAGAGCGGGATCACCGCGAGGCACCACAGGACCTCGTAGAAGCCGAGGTCGTGGCGCACTTGATAGGGCGGCCAGCCGACGTGGTAGTCCGCGACACCGAGCGGGAACATCGTCACGCGACCGGGGTGGTCGTGCGTGACGAAGCAGCCGATCCTGCCGAAGAGCCAGCCGAACGGGAACGCGAACGCGAGCGGATCCGAGGCGGCGAGCAGCGGCGCGCGGTAGCGGCGGTACCAGAGCACACCGCCGACGATCGAGCCCAGGAAGCCGCCGTACGAAGAGAGCCCGTTCCAGATCTCGAGCAGGAAGAGCGGGCGCTCGGCGACGACGTCCGGGTGGTATGCGATGGCGTCGAAGAGGTGCGCCAGCACGAAGCCGACGACGATCACGTGACCGGTGAGGTTCGCGATCGCACCGCCGCGGAGCCCGACCTTCTCGCCGCGCCACTCCGCGACCATCGCGCCGAGGATCACGCCCGTCGCGACGAGGATGCCGAAGGGGTGCACGCCGAACGTCGGCGGGATGTCGATCGAGAAGCCGAAGACCTCGAAGTGCCCGGAGATGGGGTACGGGATCTCCCAGGCTTCGGCCTGGAACCAGGGGATGTAGAGGAAGGCCGGCATCACTCACGATCGGGCGAGCAGGGCGCCGGGCGTAGCCGCGTCAATGGACGTCTTGCATCAGCGCGAGGAGCGCCTCGGCCTCGACGAACTGAACGACGCGATGGACCTCGTTCCCCTCGCTGTCGTGGAGGACGACGAGCGGCAGGCCGCGCTGGTCGTAGCTCGCGAGGAGCGCGCGGCGATCGGGCGAGTCGACGCCCGGCGAGAGGTCGACGTGCACCGCGACGAAGCGACCGCCCTCTTCGAGCACGCGCTCGTCGGTGAACGTGTTGCGCTCGAGCTCGCCGCACGCGCCGCACCAGCTCGCGCCGAAGTCGACGATGTAGGGGCGACCGTTCGCGTGCGCCTCGTCGATCGCGATCTGGAAGTCCTCGCGCCAGACGAGGCCGCCGGCGGTCGCGACGACGGTCGGCGTTGCGATCAGCCAGCCGGAGAAGACGAAGCCGCCGACCGTCGCCAGCAGGATGCCGACCGTCTTACGCGCACGGATCGGCGTGCTGGGCTCGTGGTAGTCGAGGTGCACCGCGCCGACGGCGAGCCCCGCGGCGATGAGCGCGCCCGCGATCCCGAGCCAGAAGAGCTCGGTGGAGAAGAACCCATGGAGGCCCGGGATGAAGTCGCGCAGGTAATAGAGCGCCATCACCAGCATCACGATCCCGAAGACGCTCTTCACGTACTCCATCCAGCGGCCGCTCTTCGGGAGCGCGATGGAGAAGGTGCCGACGACCCAGAACAGGGTGCCGAGACCGATGGAGTAGAGGAACGTCGCGCCGGCGCCGAGCATGATGTTCTGCGTCTGGCCGATCCAGCTGAGGAGCGCGATGAAGCCTGGGCCGGTGCACGGGGCGGCGATGAGCGCGCTGACGAAGCCGAGCGCGAAGGCGCCCTTCGTGCCGATGCCCCCGACGGTCGAGAGTCGGTTCTGGAGCGCGGGTGGCAGGTTCAGCTCGAAGGCGCCGAACATCGACGCGGCGAGCACGACGAAGAGGATCGCCATCGGGACGACGATGAAGGGGCTCGCCAGCCAGGAGCCGAACGCCGCACCCGTCAGGCCCGCGATGACGCCGAGCGGCGTGAAGAGGGTCGCCATCCCGAGCACGAACGAGGTCGAGAGGCCGGCCGCCTCCATCTTGCTCTTGGCCTGCCGCGCGCCGAACACGCTGACCGTGATCAGGATCATCGGGTAGACGCACGGCGTCAGTGCCGTCGCGAGGCCCACCAGATAGATGAGCGGTAGCGCGACGAAGTAGTTTCCCGAGTTCAGCGCGCCTTCGAAGCCCGCGTTGACGTCGTCGAAGAAGCCCGCGTGCGCGGTCGTCGTGACGAGGGACAGGAGGGCGAGCGGCGCGAGGGCCAAGAGGAAGCGGGCGCGGGTCATCACGACCGGATTATAGCGAGGCTGGGCGTTCCGTCGCGCGCCGAACGGGTAGGGGGGCCTCAGCCCCGCGGGATCGACGCGACGAAGCTCGCGAGCGACGGGTGATCCTCGGGCGGCACCCACCTGAGGTCCTCGCCTCGATCGGTCACCTCGTGGAAGCAGCGGGGCGCCTCCTTCAGCTCGGTCTCCGCCTGATCGAGCGCAGCATCGTCCGTCCCGGCCAGCGCTTCGCGCACCTTCTGCGCCGCCTCGAGGTCGCCGAGCTTCTCGAGCGCGCCGCCGAGCTTGAGCTTCGCCTCGAGCACCAGCGGATCGCTCACACCGTTCGGCGCGTGCGGGATGGCGAGGATGCACGCGAGAACGTCGTCCGCCCCTGGATCCTTCGCGCGCTTGGCGTCGATCAGGACGACCCCCAGGTCGAACGCCGCCACCGGAGTGATGAACGCGATCCCCGCGCGTCGTGCCGCTGCAGCGTACGCGGCGAGGTGACCCGCGACCTCGCTCACGAGGCCGGGCCTGCCCGCGAGCTCGCTCGCCAGCAGGCGGTACTAGTAGAAGACGTCGTAGATGCTGTGGACGTGCTTGGCCTTCACGGACTCGCGCAGGTAGTTGTTGAAGTAGCGGATGCAGAGTCCGAGGGCCGCGTCGTCGTCTCGCGCGGCCGCGGCCATCGCCACCACGCGCGTCGCGTCGCTGACGGCCGAGACCGCATCCGGCACCTTGCTCAGTGCGTGCCCGTACGCGAGCGCGAACTGCTGCAGCGCTTGCCGCTCGAAGAAGACGCGCTCCACCGTGACGAGCTCGAGCGCCTCGCTGGAGAGCCCGACGAAGTCCGCGCGATCCACCACGAACCAGGCCGCGGGCATGCGCGCCTTGATGCGACCGTGATGGTCGAGGAGGAGCTTGATGATCCAGATCCCTTCGAGCGCCACGCCGCGATCGGTCCGGTCGAGCGACTTGATGACGATCGTTCCGATCTGATAGAGGCGCTCGTGCGCGATGGTCTGCCCCGTGTTGGCGCTGAGCCGACCGCTGGCCACTGCGTCGAGCGCTCGCTCCACGTCGATCCGGAGGCGCGTCAGGATGCTCGACGGATCGAGGAAGCGCACCACGTAGAAGAAGTACGGGATGAGGAGCGCCCAGCCGAAGAGCGCTCCGAACACGGCGAGTCGGATCGCCCACATCGGCGCGAACTCCGGCCCGATCATGAACGCGACCCAGAGCACGTTGGCGGCGCAGAAGGCCATGGTGAAGAGCACGATCTGGTTGAGCCGGTCGCGCAGGAACATGTCGATGAGCTTCGGCGTGTGCATGTTCGCCGTGAGCGGGATCGCGAGACCGATCGTCGCGATGAGCATCGCGAGCACGTTGTTGTAGGCGCGCGCGATCGGGCTGAGGATGTCCACGAGCTTCGGGTTGTTCACGCCGGCCCAGCTCATCGCGGCCGTGCCGGGCTCGCCGAGCCGCCACCACTCGAACGCGAGCTCGGCCGCGAAGAGCGCGGAGAAGCAGACCACCACGACCAGGAGCGACCGGATGAAAGTGCGGTACACGCGCCGATCCTACATGCGACGGGCGCGCTACGGTCAGGCTCGTGCCAAGCTCGCGCGCGGAATGGAACGCTCAGGACCCCGTCCTCCCCGCCCGCGGCCCGGTGCGCGCCTCGAGAAGCCCTCGCTCCGCCTCCAGCCGACCACGCTCTGGGAGTACCCCTCTCAGCACTACGACTCGCCCGACGGCGCGCGCCAGCAAGGCAGCCAGCGCTATGTGGGCGCGACGCCGTCCTGGGTCATCTGGAACCTCGTCGAGCGCTACACCCAGCCAGGTGAGCTCGTGGTGGATCCGATGTGCGGCTCCGGGACGACCCTCGACGTCTGCAAGGACACGGGGCGGCGCGGGCGGGGCTTCGACGTCACACCTTTTCGCCCCGACATCGAGCGCGCGGACGCCCGGAAGATCCCTGTGCCGTCGAGCTCGGCGCAGCTCGTCTTCATCGATCCGCCCTGGGGCGATCACATCGACTACTCGCCGTCGAAGGACTGCATCGGGAAGCTCTCTGCCTACGACCCTCGATACTACGAGGCGATGGGCAAGGTGATCGCCGAGTGCGCGCGCGTGCTGGCGCCCGGCGGCCACATGGGCCTGTTCTGCTGTGACTACTTCGAGAAGAAGAAGGGGCTCGCGTGCGTGGGCTTCGAGCTCTTCGCCCTCGCGCTGCAGCACCTCAAGCCGGTCGACATCGTGACGGTGGTTCGGCACCACAAGACGCTCTCGATGGGGAACTATCGGCGCGCGGCCGAAGAGGGGAACTTCTTCCTCCGGGGCTTCAACTACCTGTTCATCCTGGAGAAGCCGAGCAAGCGCTGAGGCTCGGCGTCCTCGGGGCACGGCTCGCGACCGATCGTTCGGAGCGTCCGCTGGTTCGGTCGTGGCATCGGTCCTGCTCCTCGTGAGTCGGAGAAGACGCTCATGGGCCAATCGACATCATCCCTCGGGCGCCGCGCGACGCGCAGCGATCCAGGCGGTTCGGGTCGCCGCACGCGCGACGTACAGGCACTATTCGACCTCTTCGCGCATGCGCTGACCGTCGGCGACGGCGCTGCGATCGCCGGGCTCTGGGAGACGCCCGCCTTCGTCCTCGGCGATGGGACGGTGCGCTGCGTCTCGTCTCCGAGCGAAGTACAGAGGCTCTTCACGGCGGTGAAGAAGCGCTACGTGGAACGCGCGGTGACGGGCATGCGTGCGGAGGTCGTCCGTCTCGAGTGGTTGACCAAGCAGATGGCGATGGTCGAGATCCACTGGCCACACCTCGACGTCCACGGGAAGGAAGTCGGCGGCGAGCACTCGACGTATGCGCTCCGCCGTGACGAGCACGGCGCGCTGAAGATCCGCGCGGTCTTCATCCAGGGAGAGGAGCTCGGTCAGACGGCGACGGCCTGACGAAGCGCCGATCTCGCTCGTCGCGTGGCCCTCTGCTTGCGTCGCTCACGGCATGCAGCGAAACAACTTCGTCGCGCTCGCGCTGATCATCACGAGCGCTTGCTCACTCGGGGCGGGATGCACCGCCTGTGACGGCGCCGGGCAGGCGCATGCGCAGGCCGGAGATGCGGGCCGTCCCACTCCGTTCACGGGCCTCGACTGCCTGACGATCGCCGAGCGCCGCACGGGCCTGACCGAGCTCCAGCTCGCGAGCCTGTGCACCGCGGCCCCCACACCGACGGGCCCGGTCGACTGCTTCGCGACCGCGCAGCGGCGGCTGATGCTGACCGACGATCAGGCGGTCATCCTCTGCCGGTGCTCCCCTTCCACGGAGCCAGTCGCATGCTGGGAAGCAGCGCGCCGAAGGAGCCGTCTCACCGACGTGCAGATGATGCAGCTGTGCTCTCCGACCCTCGCGCTCGGGCTGCTCCCGAACTGCGGACGCCTCGGCTACTGATCACGACAGGAGTGCTCGCTAGCCGGGCGCGGACGGAAGTGCTCGGAGAGCACGGACGGAAGCGGACGGCGCAGCGAGCCGATCAGATGATCCTCAGCGCGCGCCCCATTCGACGATCGCCGCGCCGCGCGTCATGCCCTGTCCCTGGGCGTAGAGCGCGACCTTGGCGCCGGGCCTCAGCAAGCCTCGGCGCCGGGCCTCGATCAGGTTCGCGACCGCGCCGCAGCCGCCGACGTGCGCCGTCTCCGCGTACGTGTTCGGGGCGCACGCGCCTGGGAGCCCGAGCGTCTCGGCGATGGCCCCGGGGATCCACCCTCTCGGGTGCGGAGCGGCGATCACGTCGAGGTCTGCTGGCTTCATCCGGCCGTGCTCGCACGCCTCTCGGATGGTGAGCGCGCCCATCTTGACGGTGTCCTTCATCATCAGCTGCGCGCCCGCGCGGTCCTTCGTGCCGAACACGAACGGGCCGCCGGCCAGCCACCACGACGTGTCGGTCTCGTCGTCCTTGCCGCGCGCGATGATCACGGCGTTCTGGAAGCGCCCGTCGCTCACGATCGACGTCGAGAGCACGCCGGCTCGCTCGCTCGGGCCGACCACGATCGCCGTCGCGATGTCGCCGACGTTCGCGGAGATCGGCGACTCGAGGTTGCCGAGCATCCGCATGCCGAGGTGGGTCTGCGTGAGCAGCACGTAGCGCGCGCGGCCCGACTCGATGAGCGCGGCGGCCAGCTCGAGCGACGAGATCACGGACGCGCAGGCTTGCTGGATGTCGAAGCCGTGTGCCTTCGTCGCGGAGACCAGCTCGCAGACCTTCGGCGCACCGGGGCAGCCGGGCCGATCCGGGAGCGCGTCCCAGCAGATCACGACGTCGACGTCGATCGGATCGACGCCCGCGTCCCTCAGCGCGGCCGCTCCGGCGAACGCGCTCGCCTGTGCTGCCGTCGTCGTGCTGTCAGCGACGAAGCGCTCCTTCGCGAAGAGAAACGGATCCTCCATGTCGTGCATGAAGCCGACCATGCTGAGCCGGTCCGCGGCGTCGAGATCCGGCGCGTCGACCAAGGCGGTCGCATCGACGGCTTTCGCATCGCCTCCCGCGGGCGCTGCGCCTGCGCGCGCCGACCAACGGGCGACGACGTCCGCCGGCCAGTCGGCGTTCAGCCTCTTCGTCTCCGGACGCCACTCACCCAAGCCCAGGATCGTCGACTTCATCGTGCACCTCCCGTGATCTCGTGAGCGCTCATCTGCTGGAGAGACTCCACCCGGCCTGCGCCCTTGAGCCGGACCTCGCGGTCGATCCGCATGTCGAGCACGACGGGACCACCCTCCGCGAGGAGCTCGTCGATGCGCGCCGCATCGAGCTGGTCCGGGCCGTCGATGCGCGCCGCCGGGATCCCGAACGCCTCTGCCCACTTCACGAAGTCGATGGTCGCCCCGGCGTCCCACGCGCGGGTCGTCCCATAGAGCTGCTTCATCCCGTGGTGGACCATGTTGTAGCGAGCGTCGTTGAACACGGCGAAGACGATCGGCAGCCGCTCCTTCACTGCGACGAGCACCTCGCTCCCCATCATCTGCATGCAGCCGTCGCCGGCGATGCACACGACTCGACGCTCCGGCGAGCCCAATGCGAGACCGATGGCGGTCGCGATCCCCGAGCCCATGCTCCCGAGCGAGAGCTGGATGTGGAAGGCGTCCGGCCCGTTCGCCGTCAGGTAGTGAAGCGCGAACAGCATGTGCTCGCCGATGTCCGAGCAGAAGATCGCGTCGGGCACCGCGCGGCCGAGATCGAGGATCGCCTGGTGCGGCGCGATGGTGCCTTCCGTGCCGGGTCCGGCGGGCAGATCGTAGGGAGCGCTCGCGAACTTGAGCCGTCGCACCTCGCGGCCCGCGCTGCCGTGCCAGAGCCCTTCGCTCGTCCAGTGCGAGCGCATCGCATCTGCGAACACCTCGAGATCGGCGACGACGCCGAGCGTCGTCTTCAGGTTGCGGTGGAAGACGCGCGCGTCGAGGTCGACGTGCACCAGCTTGCCGCCCTCCGCGATGTAGCGCGTGGGGCCGATCGAGGCGTCGTCGAGATCGGTGCCGAGCACGACGCAGCCGTCCACGTCTTCCTTCGTGTACGCGCGGGCCCAGAGGCTCGCGGCGAGCCCGCCGTGCCGGAGGCTGCGCGGATGCGCCTCGCTCACGACACCCTTGGCGCTCGGCGTCGTCACGAAGGGAACGTCGATCGTATCGACCAGCCTGCGGATCGACTCGGCGTGCCTTCGACATCCGCCGCCGAGCACGAGGAGGGGGCGCCGGGCGTTGGCGAGCGTCTCGCACGCTTCGCGGACCGCCTCGGGATCGACCTCTGCCGTCCATCGCTCGCGCCTTCGGTGCGAGATTCGCGTCGGCGTCGTGCTCGCCGCGCCGTGGTGCATCGGCACGACGATGAGCGCGGGCCCAGGACGCTCCGAGTCGAGCGCCGCGTCGAGGGCAAAGAGCGCTTGCGAGGCCGCGCTCTCCGGGCGTGCGATGCGGACCTGAGCGCGCGTGGCTTTCTGGAACATCTCCTCGATGGCGACGCCGTCTGGACCGCTGTCCTGGGCGAGGCGACCGCCCGTCGCGGACCACGCCACATCGCCCGCGATCACGATCATCGGCACGCGCTCGAGGCTCGCGTTGACGACGCCGGTCACGGCCTGCGTCGCGCCGGGGCCCGCGGTGACCACGATCGCTGCGACCTTGCCCGTCGCGCGGAAATAACCGGCGGCTTCGAAGGCAGCCGCGGTCTCTTGCCGTGACTCGACGAGGCGCGCGCCAGGGACCTCGTCGAGCGCCTGGAAGAGCGGCGCGGCGGGCCCACCGGGGACGCCGAAGAAGGTATCGACGCCCGCGGTCACGAGGGCATCGATCAGCGCGTATGCGGCCCGGACCGGGGTGGCGGCGACGGGCGTGAAGAGCTGGCTGCCGCGCAGCAGCTCGTGAATGTCCGAGACCGGACTTGCCTCCCGCGCGCTGTGGGAGGGACGATTGAGGCGAAGAACGTGGCGCGAGGACATCGAGAGCGCTCCTTGAGGGGGGGCGCCGGGGTAATCCACGAACGACAGCAGGGCAATGCGCGGCTCCGCTCGTGACGGATTACCACGTGATGTCCATCACTCCGTTGTACGCGTCGTCGAGCTTCAGCTCGAACTTGGCCTCCACGCCGATCGCTTCGAACGTGCCTTCGGCGCTCCCGAGGACCTGCGACTCGAGCCAGCCGTACTCGTCCCGGTGGTGGACGATCGCGCGATTCGGCTGACTGAAGTCGTACTCCCAGACTCCATAGTCGCAGGTCTGTCTCCTCGCGGCCGCGCCTTGCTGGAGCACGCGGACGGGATCGGGCGAGAGCAGCCGGACGAGTGTCTTGCCGAGCAGGCTCTCGCTGAACTGGATCGGCTGCAAGCGACCGAGGGCTCGCATCCCGGCGTGGAGCTCGCTCGGGCTCGCGTAGAGAGCGCCCGCGACCGCGAGCCGCGCGACCGCCTCGCCCGCGGCGTGCCAACCGAGCGCGGAGGCACGGGCATCGAAGATCTCCAGGTAGCGTGGCAGCTGACCTTTGGCCTCGATCGACCGCTCGAAGGTCCGGATCCAGATCCCACGCGCCCGCGCAGCCGGCGGGATGTCGCGGAGCCGCTGCTCCAGGTCGCAATGGGCGCCGACCAAATCAAGCGCGCGTGCAAGCACGCGGGCAGCCTACCAGAGGCGAGGCAAAGCGCCTCGTGATCGCGCGCATGCTTGCGCTTGCCGGAAGATTTCTGGAATATCGAACCAGCAGTGTCGACCCTGATCCTTCTCGCGCTCTCCAGGGACACCGCAGAAGCGTTGCGGCAGGTCCTCGGCATGCGAGTCGAGTCCGGCGCGATCATCGTGATCCTGGTCGAGACCTCGATCCGTCTGGCGATCGAGTCGGCGCGGGAAGCCCACGGATCCCTCCCGCTCGGCATGGCGACGCGCACCCGAGCCGAGGCGATCGAGGCGATCGAGCTCGGCGCGGACGAAGCGATGGCGAGCGACGGCACCGATCTCGTGGAGGTGAACGATCTCGTCGATCGAACGCGGATGCGTGGGGTCCTCCGCGCCGAGAGCGAGCGCGCCAAGGTCGCGGTCGCGCACGCCGAGAAGCTCGCGGCGCTCGGGACCCTGGTCGCTGGCGTCGCGCACGAGATCAGCAACCCGCTCGCCGCCCTCATCTTGTCGCTCGACCTCCTTCCGACGCAGGTCGCCTCCGCGGGCGACGCGCTCGACGAGCTGACGCGCGCGCGCGATGAAGCCCGCGAGCTCGGGGTCGACGAGGTCGTGCGCGTCGCGTCTCTCGCGCGGGCGTTCGGTTCGCGGGCGCAGGTGCTCGACTGCGTGGAAGAGATGCGCGAGTCGGCGCGGACCATCCAGGAGGTCGTGAAAGACCTTCGCGTGTTCGCGCGCGCCGACGACGGCGAGAAGCCGCAGCTCGTCAACGTGCCGACGCTGATCGAGCAGATCTTGCGGATCGTCGGGCGCGAGATCGCGTCGACCGCGGTGATCGAGCGCGACTACGGCGTTGGCGTTCCCAACATCGTCATCCCTCACGCCAGGCTGACGCAGGTCCTCACGAACGTCCTGGTGAACACGACCCACGCGCTCCGAGAGGCGCGGCGCGACGTGCATCGCGTTCGCATCACGCTCCGTGCGGACGACGAGATGGTCGCGATCTCCATCTCGGACACCGGCCCGGGCATCCCGCCGGTGGCGCTCGAGCGCATCTTCGACCCTTTCTACACGACCAAGCGCGCGAACCTCGGCACGGGGCTCGGTCTGTCCATCTCCCGCAACCTCATGCGCAAGATGGGCGGCGACCTGCTCGTCGAGTCCGTGTTCGGACAGGGGGCGACCTTCATCATCCTCGTGCCGCGCTCTTCCGCGGCCGAGGTCCGCGCGGCGCAGGTCCGCGCGCGGATCGTCCCGTCGCTCGCGCCCCCGAAGGGCCGCCCCTCCGTTCTCGTCGTCGACTCGAACGATCAGATGCTGCGCGCGTACTCGCGGGTCCTCAGCCGCCACTACGATCTTCTCCTCGCGAGCGACTCGCAGGAGGCGATCGAGATGCTCTCCTCCGGCTCGAGCGCCGACGTCGTGCTGGCCGACCTCGGCCTCTCGCCGCTCGATGGCGGTCACCTCTACGAGTGGCTCGTGGAGCACCAAGCGGGCCTCGCGCACCGGACGGTCTTCGTCGCGACGGAGCCCGAGCGCCAGCGGCAGCGGCGCGAGATCGTGATGACGGGCAACACGATCCTGCCGAAGCCGACGGGCGCGGCGGCGCTCGTCGAGGCGATCGAGCACGCCGTGAAGCTCTGAAGCCCCGTCCGCGGTCGGCTCCCGGAGCACTCGTGCGGGTGGTCAGATCTCGGTGAGCTCGCGGCGCAGGACCTTGCCGCGATCGTTGCGGGGCAGCGCGTCCACGTACGCCACGATGCGCGGGAACTTGTAGCGCGCGAGCGACGTCTTCGCGTGCTCCTGGAGCGCATGGGTCGTCGCGGCATCTGCCCAGAAGCCTTCGCGCAGCACGACCACCGCCTTCGGCACGCTGAGGCCTTCCTCGTCGATCGCACCGACCACGCAGCACTCCTTCACGGCCGGGTGCGTGGAGAGACAGTCCTCGATCTCGAGCGGCGAGACGAACATCCCGCGCACCTTGAGCATGTCGTCGCCGCGGCCCGAGTAGTAGTAGTACCCGCCCTCCTTGCGGAAGAGGTCCGCGCTCACGACCCAGTCACCGCCGACGAAGGTCGCCTTGCTCTTCTCCTGGTCGCCGAAGTAGCAGAGCGCGGCGCTGTCCCCCTTGACCCAGAGCCTTCCCATCGCGCCTTCCGGGACCTCGTCTCCGTCCGGCCCGATGATCTTCGCTTCGTACCCGGGAACGAGCCGGCCGAGCGACGCGGGCCGCACGTCTCCCGGATAGTTCGAGATGTAGATGTGGAAGAGCTCGGCCGAGCCGATGCCGTCGAGGATCTCGCACCAACCGCGCGCTCGCCATCGATCGTAGAGCGGCGGCGGGAGCGCTTCTCCCGCGGAGAGGCACATGCGGAGCGTGTCGAGCTTGGCGGTGCTGGCCGCCTCGTGATCGACCATCTGGCGGATCATCGCAGGCACGTTCGAGAGCACGGTCACCCCGTGCTTCTCGATCTCGGCGAAGAGCTTCTCCGGCGTGGGCTTGTCGGGAAAGAACACCGCCGTGCCGCCGAAGGCGAACGGGAACATGAGGTTCGTCCCCGTCGCGTAGCCGAAGAAGAGGCGTGAGACGCTGAGGAAGACGTCGTCCTCGCGCAGCTTCAGCACGTGCTTCGGGTAGCACTCGGTGTTGTAGGCAAAGTCGTGGTGGAAGTGCACGGCGCCCTTCGGCTTGCCGGTCGTCCCGCTCGTGAAGAGCCACCCCGCGACGTCGTCTCTCGACGTGTCCGCGTTGTCGGTGTGGTCCTTCGACGCCGCGATGACGTCGTCCCAGTGCTCGCCGCGCTCGGGCAGCTCGCCCTCACCGACCATCCAACAGACCTGACAGCGCGGGTGCTTCTCCATGAGCGGCGCGAGGCGATCGCGCACCGACTGATGCGCGATGACGGCGCGGGCACGCGTGTAGGAGAGCAGGTAGTCGATGTCGGCTTCTGGCGCGAGTGGGTTGCCCATGCAGAAGACCGCGCCCGCCTTCAAGATCCCGAACCACGCCACCGCGAACTCGACGCCGTCCGGCAGGAGGAGGAGCACTCGATCCTCGAGCCCGATCCCGCGCGCCCGCAGCGCGTGCGACGCGCGGTTGGCGAGCGCCTGGACCTCCCCGTACGTCCAGCGCCCGTCCCCGACGGCGATCGCGAGCTTGTCTCCCTTTCCTTCGCGCACCCGCGCGTCGAGGAAGTAGTCGGCGAGGTTGAAGCGCTCGGGAAACGTGGGCGGCGTGAAGGTGTCCATCGCCCCGCACTCTAACCGACCGCGTGTCCCTCTGGCCGTGCAGACAACCAGGGGCGCGGTCGTGGTATTGGACGCCCATGGATCAAGACTTCCTGAACCACCTCGAAGCCGAGCTCGCGGGTCTGAAGGAGCAAGGGCTCTTCAAGGCCGAGCGTGTGCTCTCCTCGCCCCAGGACGGCGTCATCCGCGCGGTGCTTCCGTCCGGCGACGAGCGCGAGGTCCTGAACTTCTGCGCCAACAACTACCTCGGGCTCGCGAACCATCCCGGCCTGATCGAGTCCGCGAAGGCGGCGCTCGATCGGTATGGCTACGGGATGGCGAGCGTTCGCTTCATCTGCGGCACCTCGACCCTCCACAAGGAGCTCGAGGCGACGCTGTCGTCCTTCCTCGGCACCGATGACACGATCCTCTACTCGAGCTGCTTCGATGCGAACGGAGGTCTCTTCGAGACGATCCTGGGCGAGGAGGACGGCATCGTCTCGGACGCGCTGAACCACGCGTCGATCATCGACGGAGTGCGTCTCTCCAAGGCCAAGCGGTACCGCTACCGGAACGACGATCTCGAGGACCTCGAGGTGCAGCTGAAGCAGGCGCGCGCGGACGGCTGCAAGCGGATCCTCATCGCCACCGATGGCGTGTTCTCGATGGACGGGATCATCGCCCGGCTCGGGCCGATCTGCGATCTGGCCGACCGCTACGGCGCGATGACGATGGTCGACGACAGCCACGCCGTCGGGTTCGTGGGCGATGGCGGCAAGGGGACGCCCGAGCACTGCGAAGTGATGGGCCGCATCGACATCATCACCGGAACGCTGGGCAAGGCGCTCGGCGGCGCGAGCGGCGGCTACACGTCCGGGCGTAGGCCCGTCATCGACTGGCTTCGCCAGCGGTCGCGTCCGTACCTCTTCTCGAACTCGCTCGCCCCGATGATCGCCGCGACCAGCATCGCGTGCATCGACCTCCTCGAGCGCGAGCCGGGGCTTCGTACGCGTCTTCGCGACAACAGCACGCGCTTCCGCGCCGGCATGAGCGCTGCGGGCTTCACGCTCGCTGGCGCGGGCCATCCGATCATCCCGGTGATGATCGGCGACGCGAAGGTCGCGAGCGAGATGGCCGCGCGCTTGCTCGACGAAGGGATCTACGTCATCGGCTTCTCGTTCCCCGTCGTCCCGAAGGACAAGGCTCGCATCCGCACGCAGATGAGCGCGGCGCACACGCTCGAGCTGGTCGACCGCGCGATCGAAGCGTTCACGACCGTAAAGCGCGCGATGGGCCTGGTGGCCTGAGGCAGCGGTGACCACGCCTCCGAAGACCACGCCTCCGAAGACCACGCCTCCGAACAACGCGTTCGCGGCGCTCGCGGCGCTCAAGCAGACCTTGCCGGAAGGGACCCGGCCGGCCGCGCCGGAGACGCCGCGCGCGCCGGATCCTTTCGCCGGGAAGATCGTCCTCTCGATCAGCCGAAAGGGGCGTGGGGGCCGCACGGTCACGATCGTGTCCGGCATCCGCGGCGGCGAGGCCATCCTCGACGAGCTCTGCCGTGAGCTCAAGAAGGCGCTGGGCTGCGGGGCGAGCGTCGAGGGCGAGACGATCGTCGTGTCGGGCGACATCATCGACCGCACCAGGAGCTGGCTCGAAGAGAAGGGCGCGAAGAGGCTGATCGTCGGGACCTGACGCCGATCGTCGGGCGTGACGCACGGCGCGCACGTCCGGTATCTTCCGTCCGCATGGCGGGACGCACCTTCGCGATCGGCGACATCCACGGCGACCTCGACGCGCTTCGCGCCGTCGTCGCGAAGCTGCCCGAGGTCGACGCCGAGGACACGATCGTGTTCCTCGGCGACTATCTCGATCGCGGGCCGCACTCCGCAGAGGTCGTGCGGATCGTGCGCGCGATGGAGCGCGACCTCGGCTGCAAGGTCGTGTGCTTGCGCGGAAACCACGAGGACGCATGGCTCCGCGTGCGCGAGAAGCGCTGGGACGAGTTCGTCTTCCCCCCGAGCAACGGCTGCCTCGCGACGTACCGCTCGTTCATCGGCGGCGAGCCACCGGCGGAGGGCGAGATGCCGAAGCTCGAGGACGTCGACTCGATGTTCAGCGGCGCCTTCTTCTCCGACGACGTCCTCGCGTGGCTCAACGCGCTCCCGTACTGGTACGAGGACGACCACGCGATCTACGTGCACGCGGGGCTCGTCGAGCACGACGGCGTGTTCCTGCACCCGCGCGACACCGATCCGAAGATCGCGCTGCTCTGGACCCGCACCGAGAGATTCTTCCGTGACTACCGCGGCAAGACCGTCGTCATCGGGCACACGGTGACGGAGCTCTTGCCGCAGGAGCTCTCGACCTACACGCCGAGCGATCCCACGGACATGTGGGTCGGGCCCGCGATCATCGCGATCGACACGGGCGCCGGAAAGGAAGGCGGCTTCCTGACGGCGGTCGAGCTTCCGTCGCGCACCGTCTACGAGTCGCGCGTTACTCCTTGAGCGAGCCCCGCCGGTCGACGACGACGCGGTTCCCGATCGGACCGCGCGACGCGACCCCGCGCACTCCGGTGAAGCCGGCCCGCGGGTCGCGCTGCGCGACGTGCGCGGACGCGACCTTTCGTTCGCCGATGCGGAGGACCGTCTCGGCAGCCGAAGGCAGCGCCTACCCGCGCGACTGCATCCACCGCTTTTCAATCCTCGGCGTGCGCGCCGTGAAAGCGCTCATCGCCGCGGCACGAGCGTGACGTCGACGAAGGAGCTTCGATCGGCCGCTACGTCGATGGTACCGGACCACGAGATGAAGCCATCCGCTCGGAGCCCGACTTCATGGCTCCCTTCGACGAGGTCGAGGGTTGTCGGGGTCTCGCTCACCGGACTTCCGTCGACGACGAGAGTCGCGCGCACGCCACGGGTGGTCGCGAGCAGTCGGCCTGTGCGGGGTGGGATCGCGATCAGTGCCGTCACCACGGACGCTGGCGCATCCTCGTGAACCACCAGCGTCTGCTCCTCCGCGCGGTACCCCTCGCGCTCGATGTGGAGCCGATAGACACCCACCGCGATCTCGGCCTCCCCGTGGAGCTCGAGCACGGCGCCACGCGCATCGGTGGCGACCACCCTTGCATCGCTCGGCGTGACCGTGACACGGAGCGTTCCTCGTCTCTCCGCGAGCGCGCTCGTCACTCGAGACGTCTCGCCTCGAACCGACGTGACCTCTGCCCGGTCGCTCGCGTGGCCGTCGAGCGTCAGCTCGATCGTGTGTACGCCAGGCTCGACGGCGATGGTGCGGGGAGTGCGCCCCCACTCGCCGAGCTCGTGGCGATCGACCCAGATCGTTGCGCCGGGCGGGTCGCTCTCCACGCGCACCAGCGCAAGACGTGCCTCGAGCGCGCGCATGCGGCGCTCCGCATCTTGGCTCCGTGTCGTGTCACCGGTGCCCGCATGGACGAAGTCCTCGAGGAACGCGTACGCCATGTCGGGGTGTCCCGAGAGGTCGGCGCTCACGCCGATGTTGTAGAGCGTGCCTTGGCTCCCTGAGACCCGGCAGACTTCCAGAAAGAGCGAGAGCGCTTCCTCGTACCGATGGTGGGAGAACGCGGCGCGCGCTCGTTCGTCGAACCATCGCGCTTCAATCGCATCACCGCGCACGGCCATGGGAGTGGCCACCGCGGCACCCAACGCGAGCCACGCCAACGTTCGCGCGAGGCGGCTCATCGAGGCTGACGCGAGACGCTCGCGCTCGAAGTGTGGGCCTCGGTGTGCTCCGTGAGGAAGTACGTGATGATCGCGGCGGCGAGCGACACCAAGCCGACCGTGAGCACCGTGTCGGCGGCCGCATCGATCGCCATGCCTCGGTCGCGAACCGATGGACCGTTGGTCCCGCCGGAGGCGAGGAGGTTCTCGAACTCGTCGTGCGTCGCGACCGAAGCACCGAGCAAGCCCGCCCAGGCGACGAGCGATGCACCCGCGAGCCCACCGAGCACCCACGTCCACTCGGAGCGCGTGGTCGCGCTCGGAGCGACGAGCTCGACCGTGAGCCAGGTGCGCACTTCGGCCTCGACATCGATGGTGTCGGACCAAGCGTCGAGGCCTTCCGAACGCACGGTGAGCGTGTGCGGGCCGAGCGAGATTCCAGTGAGCACCACCGGTGTGAATCCCGCCGCTTCGCCGTCGACCGCGACGACGGCGCCCGCCACCGGCGAGGTGACGGTGATGTCACCGGTGGGCGCGGGGAGCGGCTCGAGCGCGACTTCGAGCACGCGCGTGAGGTCGACCTCCACGGCGACGACGGTGTGAAAAGGGCGCCGACCTTCCGACGTGACCTCGACGCTGTAGGTGCCCGGCGGGATGCGCGCCTCGAGCGGCCCCGTGCCTTGGGCGACCGAGACGCTGCTGCCATCGACCACGTCGATTCGCGCGCCGGCATCGGCCTCGACGCGCAACGTGCCCTCGAGACGCTCGAGCGATCCGCCGACCGTGACCTGAGCACCGCGGACGGCGGTGACCGAGAGCTCCAGGGTGCGATACCCCTCGCGTTCGAGCCAGAGGCGATGAGCGCCCGGTGAGAGCGCGAGAACGTGTGGGGTCACCCCGTACGCCCCATGTGCACGATCGTCGACGTAGATCGTCGCCCCCGGCGGGTCGGTCTCGACACGCGCCGTCGCCACGGTGGTCGCCATGCGCGCGAGCGCCGCCTCGACGTACGCGTGTCGCGTCGCGTCGGTGTCCTCCGAGGCGGCGTACTCGTCGTAGATCATGAACGCGTCCTCGATGCGGTGCAGGCGCTCGAAGCAGAGCCCGATGTTGAAGAGAATCCGCGGGTTCGGCGCGATGCGTTGCTCGAGAAAAAACTCCTCGAGCGCTTCGTCGAAGCGGCCAGCGTCATAGCGCGCGTGCGCTCGCTCGTCGTGGAATCGGGCTTCGGCCTCGAGATCTGCACGAGCGCTCAGAGGAACGAGCAGGATCACGAGCGCGAGGACCGCGAGACGGCTCATGGCGCGCTCCGATAACAGGCGGTCGTCGAGGTCCGCCCGTCGTCGCGGCACGAGCTGCCGAGAGGGCATGGAGGGTCGAACGGAGATCCGCACCAGGCGGGAACGCAGGCGCCATCGGTGTGCTCGGGCGCGTCGTAGAGAATGTGCCGATCGCATCGGTAGCCGTCGCGGCAGTCATCGTCGACCGAGCACCGCGGAACACAAGCGGCGACGTCTCCTTCGGTCCCGGCGAGCGGAACGAGCGCGAGCGCGTCGTCACACCCTCCCGACGGAACCGCACCGTCCATGAAGTACGCAGCTCTACCCGGCGCCCGAGACAGCTGCGCGCACGTCCCGCCGGGCCAGTAGTTCGGCGCGAGCTCACCGATGCACGCGAGGCTCCGGCAGTCTCGGTCTCCGGTGCAACGCCCGCCGATCGGCGTCGACCCGAATGGCGTCGAGAATGCGCTCGCGCAGAAGCTCGCGATGCACACGTCCCCCGGAGTCGGACAGTGCCGCTCGACGAGCGCGGGCTGAACGGAGCAGGAGCCGAAGCATGCGCCGAGATCCGGATCGCAGAACATGTCGTCCCGACACTCGTCCGCCCCCGGGGTGCATCGAGGCCGGCAGACGCCACCGATGCAGCGGCCTGAGTCGGGGCACTCGGCGCCGCCGCTGCACCGTGGCTGGCACATGCCACGCGGATAGTCGAGATCACAGTAGAGCCCTGCGCACTCGTCGTCGCTTGCACATGGCGAGTAGACGGACGGCACCTCCACGGCGGCGTCGATCGGTCGCGGCGGACGCGACACCGCGTCGGTCGCGGCATCCCTCGGCGCTGCGCCGTCATCCGGAGCCGGCGGAGCCGCGCACGACGTGATCCAGAGCGCGATCCAGAGCGGCCTCATGGTGTCCTCGCCGGTCGAATCCGAATGCGCGTCCAGCCCCAAGCATCGTCGGCGCCGAGGTCGCTGGCTCCACTCTGGAACATGCGACCCGACCACACGTCCGCCGCCGCGACGACCGCATCTTCCACGAGCGTCGCTGGGCCGAGCACCCCACTCGCGTCGTACGACCCGGGCTCGGCGGATGCGTGCGCGGACAGCGCGGCGACGTCCACCCAACCTTCCGCGAGGCGGACCCGCACGGATGACCCTCCGTCCGCGATGCGCACGCGGGCGCCGAGGTTCTGTTCGCGAGTCGCGAACCGAAGCGTGTCGGCGGTTCCTGCGGCGGAGAAGGACGCGGTCGCGCCGGTGTCGGTATCGATCGGGTCCGCCGTCCAAGTGCCGCTGTCTCCCCACGGCGAGCGCAGACGAGACAGAGCGAACGTACCATCGTGCTGGCCGACCAGGACGCTGACCGAGTGGCCGAGCGCGTCGATCTCGTAGGACGGGGCCGAGGCGCGAAAGACCTCCACTTCTCCGCCCAGCGTGACGTCTTCGGCCGCTAGCTGCTCGGTGTCCCAGGCGGCGCAGTCACTCGAGCTCTGAATCCCCATCACCGACCCGACAATGCTGACCGCGTAGTAGCGCGCGTCGACGGGATCCCACGCCACGGCATGCCAGCGGCCGTCGCTGGCGACGCTCGTGCGACTCTCGTAGACGACGTCGCCGAGGGACCAGGTGCTTCCATCGTCCTCCGATCGCAGCGCGAACAGCTCATGCGTGTCGCGCACCCGCAGGGCGACCAGTGCGCACAAGGCAGCGCCCGGGCCGCGCGTGACTGCGTGAAGCGACGCGTCCGTCCGCTCGAGGCCATCGCGGAGCGCGATGCCGACCGGCGGGAGCAGTACACCGCAGCGCTCGTAGTGCGGCCGCTCGAGCGTCGCCCGCTCGAGCCACACGCCGCCCCCGCCCCCTGCGGATACACCGAGCACGAGGCCCGCGCCCTCCACCCACGCATCGCTCAGCTCCGCATCGAACGTCCGCGAGCCGTCCTCGGCCGATACGGTTGCGTGCACGGTGCGACCCTCGATCTCGATGGTGATCTCGAGGCGCTCGATCACGTCGGCTCGGACCGTGAACGCCGGACCGAGCGTCTCCCGCGGCACGAGCGCGCCTCCGAGGAGCGACCCAAGACCCCCGACCGTCATGTCGATCGTCCGGTCGCTCACGCGCGCACCGGTGTCGACCGCGAGCGTCATCGTCACCCCAGGGTCGATGCCACTCCTTCGTACGATACGGCCGTCGAGCCAGACGACGACCGTGGCGCGTGTGCCGTCGAGCTGACCGGACGCGGTAGCGCGCGCGACCACCGACGGTACCGGCATCGTCACCGAAGGCGTCGGCGGGACAGACAGCATCGGGGCAGTGCCGGTCGCCAGGGGATCGTCGACGATCGTCCCGCCGCTGAAATCTTCCGGACCGAGCGCGAGTTGCCCACCCAGGATCGATGCGCAGCGCTCCGTCGTCACGATCGCGGAGGGCCAGCACTCCGCGTCACGCGCGTCGATGCGTCCATCCCCGTCATTGTCGCGACCATCAGCGCACGATGTGCCGACCTCGGGGCATGCATCGGTCTGGTCGCAGTCCGTGTCCGCGCAATCGATCGCGCCATCCGCATCGTTGTCCTCGCCGTCGGCGCATTGCGCGCGCTCGTCACAGGTCGATGCGCAATCCGGATCGTCGCAGTCGATGCGTCCGTCGACGTCCTCGTCGACCCCGCCCCTGCACAGCTCGGGCGACACGTCGTAGCGGTTGACCAGTGTGCACGACGGCAGCAACGCGACGAGCGCAAGTAGGCACGGCGCCACGAGACCGGGCGCGCCGTGAAGAGCCACCCGGCACGCGTGGAGGGCGACCGTGCGCACGGTCGCCTGATTGCCAATGATTGGAGCCATGCTCATGCGATCCGGGAATTGCGCGGGTTCCATTCCATCTCTAGCCCAGCGTGCGCGAGGACACACGCCCTCTCGGTTTCAGCGATCCGCGAGCGACGGGAAGGCCGTGCTGCGCTCGCGCGCGAGTCGTACATCCACATCGATAGGCGTGTTGGCGTCGAGAGTCCGGACCACCCGCCGCCGGCCGGGCAGACGGAAGCTTACCACCGTCGTCGCGTTGGCCCGGACCGACAGATCGAAAGGTGTCTGTCCGACGCGGACCCCCTCGACGAAGAGCTCCGCGCCCGTGGGCTCGCTCGTGACGTGATGGACGCGAACGGGACGTTCGGGAGCGATGGCCGGCATGACCTCGGCTGGAGGCTCGGCGACGACGGTCGGTGCTTCGACCACCGCAGGTGGCGGAGGGTGAGCGTCGCTCGTGTTGCCCGTCACGAACGCGAGCCCGGCGAGCGTAGCCACACCGAGGGCGAGAGCCGTCACAGCAATCCATCGTTGCGCAGAAGACGCCACGACCGGTGACGCAGTCGGGTGAGGCGTCTCCCGGCCCGCTCTGCCGACGACCTCATGGCCGGACCAGGCCTTGCGCCATGCCACCTGGAGCGCTTCGGCGTTCGGAAACCGAGCGTCTGCTTCCTTCTCGAGGCATCTCTTGGCGACCTCGGCGACGGCCGCCGGCAAGCTCGGCCTGAGCTCTCTCGGGTCTCTCGCGCGCTCGGTTGCGTGCTTCACGGCGAGCTCGAAGGCGTGCGACGCGCAAATGGGCAGCTCGCCCGTCAGCATCTCGAACATCATCACACCGAGCGCATAGATGTCGGTCCGCGGCCCGATCGGGCTCCCGGGCTTGAACTGCTCCGGTGACATGTAGAGAGGCGTGCCCAGTGTCTGCCCGGTCTCGGTGAGGCTCGGATCCGATGCCGTCGGCGAGGTCAGCTTTCCTATCCCGAAGTCCACGATCTTCAGCCGAGTCTTGCCCGCCGCAGTCTTGCTGAGGAACACGTTGTCGGGTTTGAGATCTCGGTGCACGACACCCGCGGTGTGCGCTGCCGCCAACGCGGATAGAAGCGCGCTCACGTGCGTGCGTACCTCCTCGTCGGGAAGCCACGCCGGCTCACCGGTCGCCGCCAGCTCGCGCTGCCGTGCCATCCGAGCGCCGAGCGTCTCCCCGCGGAGCAGCTCCATCACGATGAAGAGCCCGCCATCGGCCGTCGCCCCGAGGTGCGTGACATTCACGATGTTCTCGTGATCGATCGCGCTCGTGATGCGCGCTTCGTTGCGCAGCCGGTCGCTGGCGCTCTCGTCGAGGGCCCGGCTCGGTGCGACGACCTTCGCTGCAAACTGCTTTCCGAGCCCGACGTGCTCGACGAGGTAGACGGCTCCCATCGCGCCCTGTCCGAGGAGGTGCTTCACCTCGTAGATGCCCTCGAGACGGGTACCGGGCACGAGGCGCGGCGGACCTTGGTTCGGCGCGTCGGGTCGGCGCCGCTCTCCCGGTCCCGACTCGGCTAGCCGCTCGTCGATCTTCGGCTCCCCCATCGCTCGCGAGCCTAGCTCGTTCGTCTGGTTCTAGGAATCGCCGTGTCACGAGGCGGTCGGTCTCGGTCGCGTCCAGTCGAGACCTCGCGCGTCGTGAGGGCTGCCGCTCCTTCGGACAACCTCCATGACCCAAGCTCCATGACCCAAGCTCCATGACCCAGGGAGGGCAACCCCGCGATGTCTACGGCGCAGCGACGGGAGCGGGACGCGTCCATGCGGTCGGGCGATCCTGCGGGCCGATGACGAGCGAGCCGACGAAGTCCGCGTCGTCGTACACGCGCTCGATCTGGGCGGCGGCGGCCTCCAGATCGAGATCGCTGACGATCCCGTTCGAGGTCGCTCGGTAGAACTGGATCGTGACGCGGATGGGGAACTGAGAGTCCCGCCGGATGCGCGTGCGCCCGACCTCGCGGACGGGCCCTTGGTCGAGCCCATGGCCGATCACCGCCGCCTCGACGTCGCTGCCGCCGCCCGAGAGCTCGTCCGAGACCCCGCCGGACCCCGAGCCGTAGCCCATGCTGGCCATCGGCGACGACGCCCTTCGCGAGCGGCCGCTGAGCCGCAGCGGGACCTGGATGATCATGACCAGATCGGCGCCCTCTTCGAGGGCGGTCGCGTCTTCGGGCCGCGCGCCTCCCGCTTCGATGCGCTCGGCGACGTCGCTGCGGCGCTCTGCCGTGAACGTCGTGCGCTCGCCTCCGTGGTTGAAGTAGAGGTGCTGGCCCCAGCCGCCGGGGATCAGAGCGTCGGGGCGGTTCTCGATCACCTGGACGCTCGTGCCTTCCCGCGTCGCGACGATGACGAGATCGGCCGGGGCGCCGGGCTCGCTCTGGTAGTTGAAGAGCACGGGCGTGAACTCGACGCGCGCGCCGTCGGGCACGGGGACGAAGACGAATTGAGCGCTCACCAGGAAGTGCGAGTCGCGCGCGGCCGTGAAGTCGTCGCTCTCGCTGCGGAGCGTGTCGGGCGCCGAGAGAAACTGCCGGAGGTGCGAGAGGAGCTCCATGAGCGCCACGGGACGCACCTCTCCGCCCGCGCTCTCGTTTCCCACTCGAACGAAGAAGTGCTCGACGGGCACGTCCGCGGTGCGGTCCGTGAAGTTCGGAAACCGCAGCACGGGGAGGAGCGACGTGCGGGGGCGTCGGCCGCTACGGTCGATCACCTCGAGCGTGAGGTCCGAGATGTTCGGCCCGACCGACGAGCCGAGCCAGCGGCCGGTGTCCTCCCAGGTGAGGTTCACGACGTGCATGTGGTGAGCCCGCGCGGCGCGGCGCAGCGAGCCGGAGCTAGGCATCCGGGTGACCTCGCGGATCGCGGTCCGGAGCACCTGCGGGTCGGGAGCGGGGAGGGGCGCGAGCTCGAGCGTCGGCGGGGTCTGGGGATCGGCGCTTGCGCCGCCGGCTCCGAGCGCGCTCCCTTCGTCGACGTCGGCAGGGGCCGGGTCGGGCGGCGGGTCGCTCGGGTCGGCGCTCGGGGGAGCCGTCTCGGCGGCCGCGGGCGGCTCGGGCGCGATCGCGGCGGGCGGGGCGTCGTTCGATCCGCACGCCAGCGCGAGCGCGATCAGAGCCGTGGCCCACGTGTGATTCGTCGCTCTCGTCATCGCTTCCCCCGTCCAGCCGTCGACACCAGGGTCTCACAAACGTTCCGTACCGAGACTCGTGATGGCCTCTGGACCATGGGTCCTGGCATCCTCGTGCCGAAAGAACGGAGCAGGACGATGGGATACGGCAATTACAGCTACGAAGCGCACCGCGCGATCACCCAGTCGCGCGCCGCGGCGCCCGCCGCCGAGGTGTTCCAGCGGAACGACTGCGACCCGGCCATGAACCCGCGCGGCGTGCGCTACCGCGAGAGCCGCGACAGCGCCGAGCACCCGAACAGCGTCGGCATCGTGTTCGCGCTCGACGTCAGCGGATCGATGGGCGAGATCCCGCACCAGCTCGCGACGAAGACCTTGCCGACCTTCATGGCGAGCGTGAGCACGGTGCTCCCGGATCCGCAGATCCTGTTCATGGCGTTCGGCAACGCGCACACCGACAAGTCTCCGCTCCAGGTCGGACAGTTCGAGAGCGAGGCCAAGCTCATCGATCGCTGGCTCTCGGCAACGCACCTCGAAGGCGCCGGCGGCGGGCTCGGCGAGTCCTACGAGATCGCGATGTACTTCGCGTCCCGGCACACGGCGATGGACTGCTTCGAGAAGCGGAACAAGAAGGGGTACTTCTTCATGACCGGCGACGAGGTGCCCTTCATGGAGGTGAACCGCACCCACGTCGCTGGGCTCATCGGCGACGGCCTCGAGAAGACGATCTTCGCGCACGACATCGCGCTCGAGATCCAGGACAAGTTCCATCCTTTCTTCCTGATCCCCGACGCCAAGCGCGCCGCGACCGAGAGCTGCGGCGCCGTCTGGAAGATGCTCTTCCACGAGCGCTGCATCGTCCTCGAGACCTCCGAGGACACGGCCGCCGTGTGCGCGCTCTGCGTGGGCATCCAGGAAGGCGTGCTGAAGGATCAGGGCGCGATCGCGAAGCAGATCGAGGAGAAGCTCGGGCAGACCGGTGCCGTGCGCGACCGACTCTTGCGCGCGGTGCTGCCGTTCGCGGAAGCGCTCGCGCGAGGGCCGATCGCGCCGCCGCAGTCGCTCTCGCGGCGCACGGACAATCCGAACGTCAAGGGCTGACGCGGTGCCAGCTCGGCGTCTCGGCAAGGGCCAGCCGACGATCCTTCTCAGGGTCGACGGCGAGGATGTGCCCGCGATCACGGGCGAGCCCGTCGCGATCGCGCTCTATGCGGCCAACCGTCTCGTGCTCGGGCGGAGCGTGAAGTATCACCGCCCGCGAGGCGCCGCGTGCTTCGCTGGACGCTGTGACGGGTGCCTCATGCGCGTCGACGGCGTGCCGAGCGTACGGACGTGCCGCGCCCTGGCGAGCTCGGGGCGCGTGGTCGAGACGCAGAACGTGCTCGGCTCGGCCGGCGTCGACCTGCTCGCCGCGGCCGACTGGTTCTTTCCCGGTGGGATGAACCACCACGAGATGTTCACGTGGGCTCGCCCGGTGAACCGCGCCATGCAGGAGATCGCGCGCCGCGTCGCGGGGATCGGGACGCTACCGGACGAGGTCATGCCGGCCACCGAGGTGGAGCGCGTGCGCGTCGACGTGCTGGTCATCGGAGCTGGGGTCGCCGGGCTCGCTTGTGCGGTCGCCCTGCACGGTAAGGGCGTCGACGTGCTCGTCGTCGAAGAGGAAGCGAAGGATCTCTCGCAGGCCGGCGCGCCTGCGCGCTCGTCGTGCGTCGCGATCGGCGTCTACGACGAGACCGACGGGAGGCGGCTCGTGCTCGCGTCGGGCCCACGCGGCGTGATCGAGATCGCGCCGCGCACGATCGTGATCGCGCAAGGCGCGGCAGAGACCGCCGAGGCGTTCGAGGGCAACGACAAGCCCGGAATTCTCTCCGTCGAGGCCGCCGAGCGGCTCTTCGCCCACGCCGTCTTGCCGGGCGACAAGCCGGTGATCGCCGGCGACGGAGAGCGCGTGCTCCGGCTCGTCGAGCTCTTCGAGCGACACGGGGTGAAGCCCGTGCGCATCGAGCGGGACGAGCTCCTCCGTGCGATCGGCCGCGCTTCGGTGCGCCGCGTCGAGACGAAGAGCGGCGCGCGTCACGCGTGCGACGTGCTGATCGTGCTCGGGCGAACGAGCGCCTGCTACGAGCTCGGCGGGCAGGCGGGCGTGGAGGTTCACTTCGACTCGGACGGCTTCTCGCTCGTCGCGAGCCCCGAGGACGGCTCGACGCGTCACCCCGAGGTCTTCGTCGTCGGGTCGGCGGCTTCGGTGCGCGGCGAGGAGAGCGCGCGCGCTCAGGCCGAGCGGACGGCGGATGTCATCCACGCGAGGCGCGCCCATGGCTGACAAGATCGTCGTCTGCCGCTGCGAGGACGTGACCCTCCACGAGATCGAAGAGGCCGTCGCGCTGGGCCACGACGATCTCGAGTCGGTGAAGCGCTACACGGGCTTCGGCACGGGGTTCTGTCAGGGCAAGCAGTGCGTCGCGCTCTGCGCGCGCCTCGTCTCGGAGCTCTCCGGGAGGGCGCCTTCGCTGCCCATCACGCCGCGGCCGCCGCTTCATCCGACCACGATCGGTCACCTCGCGAGGCTGCTCGAAGATCGGCCGGAGAAGAAGCGATGAGCGCGCTTCGTCCGCTGCCCGAGCGCGCCGACATCGTCATCATCGGCGGCGGCATCATGGGGCTCGCGATCGCGTGGAACCTGGCGCGCATGGGCCAGGAGCGGATCGTCGTCGTCGAAGGCGACTACCTCACCAGCGGCGCGTCCGGACGAAACGGCGGCGGCGTCCGCGCCCAGTGGTCGAGCGAGACGAACGTGCGCCTCATGAAGCGCTCGATCGAGCTCTGCGCGGAGTTCGCGACGCGGATGCGGATCAACGTGTGGTTCCGGCGCGGCGGCTACCTCTTCCTCGCGCGCACCGACGCGCGCGCGAAGGAGCTCGAGAGCGCTGCCGAGCTGCAGCGAGCGCACGGCCTGCCGACCCGGCTCATCGAGCCCCAGGAGGCCAAGGAGCTCGTGCCCGAGCTCGACGTCCAGCACTTCGTGGCGGCGAGCTGGAACCCGGACGACGGCGTCGTCTTTCCGTGGCCCTTCGTCTGGGGCTACGCGCGGGACGCAGCCAAGCTCGGCGTGGACATCCACACGCACACGCGCGTCACCGACCTCGTCACCGAGGGCTCACGCGTTCGCGGTGTCGTGACCGCGCGAGGAACCATCCGCGCCGATCGCGTGATCTGCTGCGCGGGCGCGTGGAGCCCCGAGATCACGCGGATGGTCGGCGTGGAGCTCCCGAGCAAGCCCCACCGCCACGAGATCTGCTCCACCGAGCCGCTCAAGCCGTTTCTCCGCCCGCTCGTCGGCGACCTCTCCGACGGTCTCTATTTCTCGCAGTCCGCGCGCGGCGAGATCGTCGGCGGCATCTCGAACGACGACGTGCCCGAGGGGATCGATCACTCGTCGAGCGCCCGCTTCCTCGGGCTCTACGCGCGGGCGCTCTCTCGCGCGATGCCGATCCTCTCGGGCGTGAAGATCCTCCGCCAGTGGGCGGGCTGCTACGACCTCACCCCGGACGGAAACCCGCTCGTCGGCGAGCTCGACGAGGCGCCGGGTCTCTTTCTCGCGAGCGGCTTCATGGGCCACGGCTTCATGATCGCGCCCGTGATGGGCGAGCTCTACGCCCGTCACCTCCTGCTCGGCGAGGAGAAGGAGCTCTTCGCGCGCTGGAACCTGCGGAGGTACCGCGAGGGAAAGCTGCTCACGGAGAGCATGATCCTCGGCTGACCCCCGCTCGAGAACCGGCAGCGGGTACCTGAACGCACGAGCGGGTCCTCCGTGGCCCCACCCCGCACGGCGGGGTAAGAGGACCGGCTCGGAATCGGTCGACCGTATGGTGCGGTTCGCTCGGATGAACGGTGGAGCGTGAGCCAGTTCAAGCGCCTCAGAGACGCGGCGATCGCCATCCTGCTGCTCGCCGTGCCCTTCTTCGTGCTGAACGCGAACATGCGTGAGCCGGGGCGGACGAACACGGTCGACGAGTGGATCCTCCAGCTCTCGGCCAGCACGCAGTCCGTGGCGGCTGCGGCGGCGCGCTGGGTCTCGGGCGCTTTCGAGGACTACGTCTACCTGATCGAGGTCCAGGAGGAGAACGACCGGCTCCGCGCCGAGGTCGCCCGGCTCTCCCAGCGCGAGGAACAGCTCTCCGCCGAGGCTCTCGAGAACCGGCGGCTCCGCTCGCTGCTCTCCCTTCGCGAGCGCCTCGGCGGTGAGGTCATCGCCGCGCAGGTCATCGGCCGCGACGTCACCTCGTACTTCCGCGTGACGCGCATCGAGGTCGATCGGGGGGAGCGCGACCACGTTCGCGAGGGCATGCCCGTCATCGCGGCGCGCGGCCTGGTCGGTCAGATCCGGCGAACCTGGGGTCGCTACTCGGACGTGCTCTTGCTCGTCGATGCCGGGAGCGCGGTCGACGTCATCGTCCAGCGCACGGGCGCTCGCGGCATGCTCCGCGGCACGGGCGAGGACGAGCGCTACATGTCGCGCATCGAGTACCTCGGGCGGGACGATCTCGTGCGCGTCGGCGATCTCATCCACACCTCCGGGCTCGGACAGCGCTTTCCCGCGTCCATCCTCGTGGGGCGTGTCACGCGGATCGTCCACGCGGACTCGGGCATGTTCCAGGAGGTCGAGGTCGCGCCAGCGGTGGACTTCTCGACGCTCGACGAGGTGCTCGTCCTCAGCGAGGGCTCGCGCGAACAGGCCAGCGCCGACGCGCCCGAGGACGACCACCGGGTGCCGATCTCCCCGGAGCCGTGAAGTGAAGAACGCCCTCCACCTCGCGTTCGGGCTGACGCTCCTGGTGACCCAGGCTGCGCTCGCGACGCTCGTGCCGATGCACCCGTTCGTGCCGAACCTGCTCCTTCCGATCGTGATCTACCTCGGCGTCGACCCCGACGTGCTGCTCGTGCGCGGCGCCGTGCTGACCTTCGTGCTCGGCTATTTCCTCGACGTCGTCGGCGGCGCGCCCACGGGGCTCTTCACGTTCGTCCTCGTCGCGACCTACCTCGTCGCGCGCGGCGCAGGGCTCCGGCTGCTGCTGCGCAGCGTTCCGTTCCAGATGGGGCTGGTGGCGATCATCTCGATCGCGACGAACGGCGTCATGCTCGCGCTGCGAGCGATCTTTCAGCCGGCAGAAGCCTTTCCGCTCGTGATGCCCGCCAACGGGATGCTCGGTGCGCTCGTGCGCTTCTTCCTCGGGGACGACGCGCTGGTCGGCACGTACGTCACGACGGCGACCACGCTCCTCGCTTCGGCCTTCGCGACCGCGCTCGCGGCGCCGCTGGTGTTCGCGGTCGTGCGGCGGATCGACGGGCTCGCGACGCGCTCGCGCTCACGCCGCACCGGAGATGACGCGACGGTGTCGCCATGAGCCTCCTGTCGGTGAGGCGGGAGGTCGGCGAATTCCGCAAGCGTTACAAGTGGATGGCGCTCTTCGTCGTGACCGTGTTCACGGTGATCACCGGCCGGATGATGCAGATCGGGGTCTTCGAGACCGAGCACTACTCCGAGATCGCGCGGGAGAACGTCACCAAGACGCTGCCTCTCCGGGCGACGCGCGGGATCGTGCGCGACTCGGAGGGGCGCGTGATCGTCACGAACCGTCCGAGCTACGACGTCTACGTCACGCCGTCTCGCCTCCGCGAGGGCGATGTCGCGCGTCTCGAGAGCCTGATGGGCCTGACCGCCGAAGGGCGTCAGGCGTTCGAGCAGCGGCTGACGGACGTCCCGGAGCGCCGGTTCACTCACCAGATCCGGTTCTTCACCGACATCTCGCGTGACTCGCTCGCCGCGCTCGAGACGCACGAGCAGGACTTCATGGACGACCGCGGACACACCGGGATCGACGTCGTCGTCTCGCCCGTCCGCACCTATCCGTATCGTTCGCTCGGCGCGCACGCGATCGGGTACCTGAACGAGCTCCGGCCCGAGGAGCTCGCGGAGCTGCGCGGGGCTGGCTATCACCTCGGCGATCTCGTCGGTCGAACGGGGATCGAGCGCGCATGGGAGAGCCTCCTCCGCGGGCGTCGCGGCTACCGGCGCGTGCTGGTCGACGAGGACGTGGAGATCGATCCGGCGCTCCTCGCCGACGAGCGGCCGGAGATCGTCGAGCCCGTCCCCGGACGTGACGTGTCTCTCACGCTCGACATGGAGCTGATGCGCATCGTCGAGCGTGCCTTCCGCGGGCGTCCGTCCGGCGCTGCGGTCGTGGTCGACGTGCACACGGGCGCCGTCCGCGCGCTCTTCAGCAAGCCGAGCTACGACCCGGAGGCGTTCACGAGCGGTCTCTCGCGCGAGGAGTACGCCGAGCTCCGTGACGATCCCTTCCGGCCTCTGATCGACAAGACGATCTACGAGACTTACTTCCCGGCCTCGACGTTCAAGCCCTTCGCTGCGCTCGCCGCGCTCGAAGCCGGCCTCATCAATCCGTCCGATCACGTGACCTGCACGGGCTCGTTCACGCTCGGTCACGGCCGGCCGGCCCGGTGCACCGCCGTCCACGGCGACATGGACATGCGTCAGGCGCTGGTCCGATCGTGCAACGTCTACTTCTACACGCTCGCGTCGACCATCGGGATCGATCCGCTCGCGCACATGGCGCAGGACTTCGGGCTCGGACGCCGCTGCGGTATCGGCATCAACAGCGAGGCGAGCGGCTTCATCCCGACGCGCGAGTGGTACGAGAGCCGGCACGTCTGGCAGGGCGGTCTCGCGCTCAACACCGCCATCGGTCAGGGCGACACGCGCGTGACGCTGGTCCAGCTCGCGATGGCGTACGCGGCGATCGCGAACGGCGGGACCCTCTACGTGCCCCAGCTCGTGCAGAGTGTCAGGGCGCCCGACGGGTCGATCGTCGAGGAGTTCGAGCCGCGTGTCCGGCGCCGCGTGCACGTCGACCCCGCGCACCTCGCGTTCGTGATCGACGCGCTCGATGGCGTCGTCAACGACGACCCGGGCACCGCGCACGACGCGCGCCTCGCAC
>JBBSAT010000004.1:0-73550 GCA_038252025.1 Polyangiales bacterium
ACCTCTTCGGTGGTGCCGAGCGCCTGGAGGATGATGTTCGAGTGCTCGAACGCCTCGGCCTCCTCTTCGGTGAGCTGGCCCGCCTCGATGAGCTGGTTCACGAGGGACTGGTCCTTCGTGATGAGCGCGAACTGATCTCCGCGCAGCACGTAAGCACGGCTGTCCCCGACCTGGCCCACGAAGAGCATGTGATCGACGAGGCCCGCGACCGTGGCCGTCGTGCCCATGCCGCGACGAGAACGGTCGAGCTTGGCCGACGAGAAGATGCGTGAGCCTGCTTCTTCGACCGCGCGGACGAGCCGACGCGCGAAGTGGTCGCGGTCGCGCGGCGGTCCCGCGTTCTGCAGCATCTCGTGAACGGTATCGACGGCCATCTGGCTGGCGACCTCGCCCGCGGCGGCGCCGCCCATGCCGTCGCATACGGCGAACACGGCGCCGGACGCGCCGACCTTCGTCGTCAGGATCGCCGACTCGACACCGCGCTGCTGCTTGGTGAGCTCGACGATCAGGAAGTTGTCCTCGTTGTGCTCGCGCACGAGGCCGACGTCGGTCCGGCCGAAGTACTCGATCCGGATCCCGTCGCCCGCCTCGGCCGCAACGGCGGCGCGGCGAGCGGTAATCGCCTCGTTGCCCACCTCCCCGAGGACAGTCGCCACAGCGCTGGCCCCCGGCAGGGGCTCGGTCACGACGGCGGCGGCGCGATCGGCGGCCGCGCTCTCCGAGATGGGGTTCGCTTCGGTGTCGTCCTCTCGGGCCTTGGGCTCTCCCCGAGCCGGCTTGCCGGCCTCATCCGCCGCGTCGGCCGAAGCCGCCTCGGGCTCCGCGGAGACGGTGAGCTCTGGATCGGAGCTCGACACGTCCTTCGTCCCGACCCCGCCCAACACCACGGTCTTCTCCTCCGCAGCGGGCGGGGCTTCGTCGTTCGGCGTCTCTTTCGAGGGCGGCGTGGCCGCGTCTGCGGGTGGCGTCGACGCCGTGGCCTCGACCTGTGCGAGCGCCGCTACCACGGCATCCGTCAGGGATGACGCGCTCGACCGCATGGAGGTCGCGCTCGCGCTCCGTGCTTCCTTCTTGGGGTCGCTCATGCGGCGGCTCGCTCCCCGGGCCGATCGTAGCGGAAGAGGTGACGCCCAACGCGAAACTGGTCGCCAGGCTTGAGGACGCGTTCGCCCCTAACACGGATCGCGGTGCCGTTGGAGGAACCGAGGTCGCGCAGCGTGAAGCGGCGGGACGCTCGCTCGAGCGTGATCGTCGCGTGCCGGCGGGACATGAACGGGTCGTCCGTGCAGACGATGTCGCCCTGCTCGCGCCCGACGACGGTCTCGTCACGGTAGACGTAGTGGACGTCTCGGGCGACGCCCTCCGTCGTGTACTGCACGAGCCGCGCGACGCGGGCGACCTCGGGCGTCCCGAACACCAGCACCCCGCGCTGCGTGGCCGGCCCGAGCGGAAGCTCCGTCTCGGGGAGGACCTCGAAGCGCATCACCTGCTGACCCAGCAGCAGCATGTCGCCGTCGACGAGCTCGACGGGATCTCGGAGGCGGACGTAGACGCCGTTGAGGCTGTCGAGGTCACGCACGAGCAGCTCGTCTTTTCGGAGGACGAGGCGGGCGTGACGCGGCGAAAGGTAGGGATCGTCGGCGAGCTGGATGTGTCCCTCCGTCCGGCCGACGTCGGTCTGCTCGTCGTGGATCGTGTGCGAGCGGCCGTCCGTGCCGTCCTTCAGGATCGCAACGAGCACTGCGAGGATGCGACCTCGGTCCACGGCCGGCCCCGACTGCTGCTCGATCTGGGTGCGGTCCGCTCGGGCGGGTGACGGCATCGGCGCAACCGGCGCGGGTTGCGGCGCAGCGGCCTGAGGCGCGGGCGCGCTGGGCTGAGGGCCCATCGGTGCGCCGTTGCTCGGACCAAACGCGTAGGCGGCGACGGCAGCGCCGACCGACGGTGGGCTCGGCGGCGCAGCCTGCGCTCCGCCGTCGCCGTACCGCGCGCCGCAGAACTTGCAGAACTCCGCGCCGGCGTCGCCCGCTGAACGGCAGCGCCAGCACACGGGCGCAGCGGCGGGCCGAGCCTGCGCCGGGGGTGCGTAGGCCTGCGGTGCAGCCTGCGCAGGGACACCGCTGCCTCCGAGCTGGTATCCGCAGTTGTTGCAAAACCGCATGTGCACGGGGTTCTGGGTCGAGCATCGAGGGCACGTGCTCATCGCCGGCCCCGACGGCGGTGCGACGTGGACGTGCGCGTCCGGGCCCGACGGGGAATAGGCGATCGGCGCAGCCTGAGGAGCCGCGCCGTAGCCGACGCCGGCCGAGCCGCGTGCGATCCCGGTGGGTGGCGTGGGCAACGCATTGGGGCGCTCGTTCGCGCCCCACTCACCGAGGCGCTGCCCGCAGTCCTGGCAGTAGAGACTGCCCGACGGGTTCACGCGGCCGCAGTTCTTGCATTGCATCGTCGGTGCGTATGGAACCCCGGCGGCCTCACATTCGTCAAGGACTGCGCAACGGAATCGCACGGGTTTCGGCCCCCGCGCCCGATGCCCACAGGTGCACGAGAGCGTCCTCGTAGACGATCCGGAAGCCGAGGCCGGGCAGCGCGCGCTCGAGCGATCCGAAGTTCTCGTCACGCTCGAGCGTGGGCACCAGCGCGACGGTGATGTCGTACGCGGCGAAGATCTCCGCGATGCGCTCGCCCCGTCGGATCGCCATGTAGTCGTCGAAACCGGTACCCCTCGCATAGAGGTCGAAGCGCGAGTCGATGAACACCCGGCGGTCGGGCAGCGCGAACAAGAGATAGCCGCCGTCCTCGAACGTGTTGAAGGCCCGAGGTCCGAGGTCGTGGCTCCCGAGGTACCGGGCAGCGGCGACCGGATAGGTCTCACTGACGCTGGCATCGAGGTCTCTCGGCATCGCGACCACGAGGAGCGCGAGGGCGGCGGCGAGGAAGGCGCGGCCGAGCGAGCGCGGGACCTCCGCCGCGCCGAGAGCCGTCCGGGCGAGCCCGCGCGCGAGGACGGGAGCGGCCAGCATCGCCGCCAGCGGAAGGAATCGCTGGTGCCGCAGCGCGAGATAGCTCCCGATGAGCACGAGGCAGAGATCGAGCGCGCGCACGTCCTTCGGGCGCAGGAGCCCGAGCGCGAGCGCCGTGACCAAGAGAACGACGAGCGAGAGATTGACGGGCAGCGCGAGATCGGGCGGCGCCCACTCGATGAGCTCGGTCATTCGATCGCCGAGCCCGATCACGTGGACGAACGGATACAGGGCGCCGTCGAGCCCGTCGGGCCGGAGGAGGACCGCCACCGGCGAGGCGAGGCCCGCCACCCAGAGCGCGCGACGGGCCTCGGGCGCGAGCGTCTCCACCGCGAGCCCCGTGCGCGCGACGAGAGAGGGCAGCGCCGCGAGCGTCAGCACGTGCAGCTCGAGGATCGCGAGGCCCATCGGCCAGGACGGATGCACGTTCGACCAGAGCGCAAACCCCAGCGGGAGGAGCGCGAGGCCTCTTCGATCGCCCGCGCGGAGCGCGACGAGGCGCTCTATCAGGACGGCCATGAAGAGGTGCCCGAGCACGAGCGGACGCATCGGCAGGTGCACTGCCGCTGGAAGCGAGAGGGCTGCGATCGCCGTCGCGGCCGCCAGGGGCGACGCGCCGGTGGCACGACAGGCGCGGTAGAGCACCGCGTAGAGGGCCAGGACGACCCCCATGGTGAAGAGGGCGGTCCCGAGGAAGCCGCCGAGCGCGAATGCCCCGCCGAAAGCGAGCTCGCCGAGCCACTCGGGCGGCGACCAGTCGATGCTCCCCCCGTCGGGCGTCATCGTCGTGAACCCGAACGGATCCACGCGCGGGAACCCGATCTGGACGAGCCGTCTGGCGATCGCGAGGTGCCAGAAGAGATCGTTCGGCACGTCGATCTCGGTGGCCGCGAGCGCGCCGCCGAAGAAGATCGCCGCCAGGCCGACTGCGGCCGGCCGCCGGTCCGGTGCCGCCGGTTCGCTCATCGGACGGCACTATACCGACCCGGGGTTGAAGCCGCGCGCGAGCTTCGGATAGGATGCGCGCGCCTTGCATCGGATGAGGCGGCTCGAAACAGGAGACAGCGATGAGCGACAAGTACGCCAAGTACCTCGATACTTTCCCGGCCTGGCTGCGAGCCCTCGGGGAGGACGCGGAGAAGCTCGGCGGCGTGCTGGAGGGCGGCACCCTCGGCGACCCCGCGCGCGAAGCGATCGCGGGCGGCCTCAACTATCTCTTCAAGTCCCTCGACTTGATCCCGGACGGGATCGACGACATCGGCTACCTCGACGACGCCTTCGTGCTTCGCGTCGCGGCCGACCTCGCCGTCTCGGGCGACGACGGCGGCGGCTCCGCGAGCCTCGCCGCGATCGGCCCGCTCGCGAACGACGCGGACGTGGTGCGCGAGTTCCTCGGCAACGACTACGTCCGCCTCGAGAGCTACGTGAAGGGCCTGAAGAAGGGCGCGGCCCGTGGCCGCAGCGTCACCGACATCCTCACGGACGCCGAGGTGCGCAGCGACTTCCTCTCGGACGTTCGCGGCTTCGCCAAGAGCTACGAAGCGCCGAGCTTCAGCCGCGAGGAGCGCAACCTCATCAAGCTCAAGGCGTTCTTCGACGCCAAGCTGCCGAAGTAGTCGTTTTACGCGGCGAGCGAGTCCCTCCGCCGGAACTGCGTTCCGGGTTCTTTCGCGAACGCATGCCCCTTCTTGGGGGGCCACACTGAATCGCGATTCAGTTTCGTCCGGTCTCTCGACACCGGGCAAGACGCGTCGTATCAACCGATCACGTCGAGCCCATCGACGCACGTCCGCGCGATCTCGCCCAGCTTGCGAGATCGCCTTCGGCGACGGCCCGTCCGTGGCCGAGCGAGGCCTCCATGAACCCGATCCTGATGACGGCCATCTTCCTCGCCACGCTGGGCATGTTCGCCTGGAGCGCGGTGCGGCGAACGCGGCTCCTGCTCGTGGGCGTGCCCGACACGGAGCTCACGTTCGACCTCGAGTCGATCAAGAAGCGCGTCGAGAACGTCCTCGTCTACGCGTTCGGTCAGAAGAAGATGGTCGCGAACGAGCGCTACTCGCTCGCCGGCTTCGCCCACGTCGCGATCTTCGCGTCGTTCCAGATCCTGCTCCTCAACACGCTCCTCCTCTGGGGACGCGCCTATGACGAGAGCTTCGACTTCTGGGGCTTGCTCGGCGAGAGCCACATCTGGACGCAGGTCTACACGTTCCTGAAGGAGATCATCCTCGTCCTCTGCATCGGCGGCTGCGGAGTGTTCTTCTACTACCGCGTGATCGTCCCGCAGAAGCGGATGACGCTCGGCGGCGAGGGGCTCTTCATCCTCTTCATCATCTCCACGATGATGATCTCCGACCTGGTCTACGTGGGCGCGCGTCACGCGCTCATCACGCACTCGCTGGGCGACGCGACGACCTGGCTTTGGCACGAGCCCGTGGGCTCGCTCTTCGGTCTCGCGTTCGCGGGGATGTCGACCGGGGCGCTGCGCATCGTCGAGAACATCGGCTTCTGGTGGCACGCGACCTGGGTTCTCTTGTTCCTGAACCTGCTTCCCTACTCGAAGCACTTCCACATCATCACGTCGCTCCCGAACGTCTTCGGCCAGAAGCTCGACCCGCTCGGCAAGCTCCCCGACGTCGACGACATCGAGGGAAAGATCGAGCGCGAGGAGCCCATCGGCATCGCGAAGATCGAGCACCTCGATCAGAAGATGATCCTCGACCTCTACACCTGCACCGAGTGCGGGCGTTGCTCGGACAACTGCCCGGCGTTCACCACGGGCAAGCGACTCTCGCCGAAGCACCTGACGCTCGCGCTGCGCGATCACCTCTACGACCTCGAGGAGCACTTCCTCGGCAACGGCGGGATCGATGCCGGGAGCAAGGATCTCTCGCACGCGCACGTCCACGGGGATCCGCCCGAGGGCGGCTACTTCCGGAAGGCCGAGCCCGTCCAGCTCATCCCGGACATCGTCGCGCCGGAGGTCATCTGGGCGTGCACGACCTGCCGCGCGTGTGAAGAGCAGTGCCCAGTCAACATCAGCTACGTCGACAAGATCGTCGGGATGCGCCGCGCCGAGATGATGATCAAGAACGAGTTCCCGAAGGATCTCGTGAAGGCCTTCCGCGGCATGGAGACGAACGGTAACCCGTGGAACCTGCCAGCCATGGATCGCGGGAACTGGGCGACGGGGCTCGAGAAGGAAGGCGTGAACGTTCGCTTCCTCGCCGATCATCTCGATGCCGAGGTCGTGTACTGGGTCGGTTGCGCCGCGGAGTACGACGACAAGGCGAAGAAGGTCGCTCGCTCCGTCGCGAAGCTCCTCGACCACGCCGGCGTGGACTTCGCAGTGATGGGCAGCGACGCGACGTGCACGGGTGATCCCGCGCGACGCGCGGGCAACGAGTACCTGTTCCAGACGCTCGCCAACGCCAACGTCGAGACGCTCAACGGGATGGGCGTCGCTGTGTCTTCCGGCAAGGGGAAGACCGTCATCACGGCCTGCCCGCACTGCTTCAACACGCTGAAGAACGAGTACCCGAGCTTCGGCGGCAAGTACGACGTCGTTCACCACACGGAGTTTCTCAACGGGCTCATCGCGCGCGGCAAGCTCAAGCCGGAGAAGCGCGTCGAGGCGAAGGTCGCCTATCACGACAGCTGCTACCTAGGCCGCTACAACGACGTGTACGAAGCGCCGCGCGACATCCTGCGGGCGATCCCGGGCGTGGAGCTGGTCGAGGTGCCCTACTGGAACAAGCAGAAGGGCCTCTGCTGCGGCGCCGGCGGCGCGCAGGTCTGGAAGGAAGAGGAGCATGCGATCGCGCCGAGCCCGGAGCGTCCGGGGATCGAGCCGATGCGCGTGAACAAGAAGCGCACGCTGCAGCTTCTCGACACCGGCGCGACCAAGATCGCGACCGCGTGCCCGTTCTGCACGACGATGGTCACCGAGGTGCTCGGCGGCATCGAAGAGGCCGAAGCGGTCGAGCAGCTGGACCTCGCCGAGCTCCTCGATCGCAGCGTCGACTACACGCGCGCCACGGTCGACGAGGCCGCGGAGTAGACTCGCGCCGCCATGTTCCTCCAGGCGGCGCACCACGCGAGCGATCTCCCCGGCGGCTACGGCGTCGCTCTTCTCCAGACGCTCCTCGCGCTCGCGGCCGTCTGCATCCTCGCGTGGACGGTCCTTCGCTGGTCGGCCGGACGCGGCCTCTCTGGGCTCGGAGGCGGGCGCATCGAGATCCTCGAGCGCGCGCACCTCGAGCCGAAGCGCACGCTGCACCTCGTGCGCATCGGGGCGCGTACGTTCCTCATCGGCTCGGGCGAGTCGGGGCCGCCTGCCATCCTTGCCGAGATCCCGGCGGGCGAGCTGCCGGAGGCAAAGCCCGGCGCGAGCTTCGCCGACGTCCTCAAGCGCGTTCGACCGACCGCAGCGATCGCGGAGCCTCCGAAGCTGGACGAGAAGGCGCCGACCGACGTCTGATCGCGACGGGAGCCGAGCTCACAGATCGGCGGCGGGCAGGATCTCGCCGAGCTCGAGCTGGTGTACGTCGATGCGGTACGCGACGGCCGAGAACGCCAGGTAGGCGGCGAGCGACGGAAGGTTCCGCGCCCAGCGCGGAAGAAATTTCGGCGGCGCGATGAGGCCCGACTCGAAGTCCTCCTCGAGCGTGAGCACGTCCGAGAGATGGATCCTCCCCGCGAACAGGCGCTCGATGAGCACCGGGCGATGCGACGCGATCGCCTTCCTCAGGAAGGTGTGCACCGCGACGAGGCCCTGGACGTAGACGACGTCCTTCGTGAAGACCCATCGCCCGCGCACGTCGCCGCCGCGGAACACGCGCATCGCGCTGCGGACGCTCTCTTCCTCGCTCTGGCCTTCCTCGAGGAAGAACCCGAAGACCTCGATGAAGTCCGCGCCCTCGAGCCCCATGTGGATCGCCTTGATGCGCAGAGCGATACGGCGAAGACGCGCGATGTCGATCGTCCGCGTGACGAGCTCGGCGACCGTCGCGAGGCCTTCCTGCGTGAGCGTCGAACGAGGTGAAGCGAGCGCCATCGACGTCAGCACCGGCTGCCCGCGTCCGTTCAGCGACGTTGCCGTGTGCACGAAAGCCTCGTGCTCGAGCAGCTGCGCGAGCTCCATCGGCCCGAACCCGGTGCGACCACGGATGCGTACGCGCGTGCTCCCTGCCGCCGCCCGGCTTCCGAGCTCGTCGTCCACGACGACGTCGACGGTGCCCTCGCCGAAGAACGCATCGAGCGAGACCTGGAGCTCGGCCCGCGCGCCCTCCGAGCTCAGCACGAAGTCGTGCGTGTCGGTCACGCCGGCGCCCATGAGGCTCGCCGTGGCAGCGAGCAGCTGCTCGGCCGCGTGGAGGTGCGTGAGCTTCGAGCCTGGCAACGGGTCGGACGGCGCGCCGTAGAGCGCGCGAGAGATCTCGCAGAACTCGGGCGTTCCCTGCGCGCCCAGCATCCGCGCCGCGAGGACGTAGCTCGCCGCCGTGTCGTCGAGAAAGCGCCCCGCCGGATCTGCCTGGTCGAGCTCGGCGCGAAGCGATGCGAGCGCACCGAGGTCGCCATCGTGGGCGACCGCCGATGCGCTGGCCTCGGGAAGCGTTGCATCCCCCCTGCGATAGCCCGCGAGGAACTGCTCGATGACCTGGTTCGGCCACGAGAGCGAGCCGAGCACGCGCACTTGCTTGGCGATCGCGACGAGGCGGGCGTCCTGCTCGAGGAGGCGCGCCCGCCGCAGCATCAGGCGGGCTCGATCTCGGTGAGGTGATCCGCGAGGTGGATCGCGTGGTAGCGCTCGTAGTCGTTCTTCGACACGGCTCCGAAGAGGACGTGGCGCGCCGGCGTCCCCTGGAACCCGGCGAGCTCGTCGATGGCCGCGATCACGCGATCGAGCGCCGCGGGGAGCGCGACGTCGACAGGATCGGCTCCGCCGGGAAGCGGCGCGTTGCGGTCGTGGCTCATCGAGCCGCGCGCGAGGAAGACGCGCAGCGCGACGGCTCCCACCGTCCACTGCACGACGCGAGGCTTCTCGGTCGGGAAGCCGCGCATCGAGCACTCGATGCTCTCGGCGCAGTGCCCCAGCACCTGCGACACCGTCCAACCACCCGAGCGAGCCTTCAGCGCGCCGCCTGCACTGCGGAGCGCTTCGAGGCGCGTGCGCGCATCCCGGAGCCGTTCGTCCATCGCCCCGATCCTACGGGCGACGACTCACCACGTCATCGGAAATGGAGGCGCGCGACGTTTCGCCGTGCTCAGTGGATCGCGGCCGCCACGTCGCGCGCGGTGGAGAAGCGATAGCCCATCGCGCGGAGCGTGCGCAGCGCCGAGCGGATGGCGGCCTCTTTCGCTGAAGCGGACCGAGCGAGATCCCGCTGGTAGGGCGCGAGCCATGAGAGCCCGTCGGCGCTCGCGTCGGCGAGATCGATCCCATGGAGCTCGAAGCTGACGACCGAGCGTCCGGCCATCTGTCGCGTGAGCAGCGCAGCGCCTAGCTCGCCGGCCAGCGCGACGGTCGTGCCGATGAAGGGCAGCCGCGCACCGCGGGTGACCGCGATCGGTAGCTCGACCAGCCCGGAGCCGCGCTGCCAGTAGGGCCGACCGACGCGGTAGGGCTCGACCGGCGCCGTCAGCACGCGTGGATCGTCGACGATCGATCGGCTCTCGCGGCCGCGCAGGGCGATGAGACGGATCGCGGCTGCCTTGGCCGCGAAGTACGACGGGCACGGAAACACGCTCGAGTCGTAGCGGTACCCGCGATCGCGAAGCACATCGAGCACGACGTCCGTGATCGTGTAGCCCGGCGCGCGGAACCCGACGGGGCGCTCTCCGACGACGCGCTCGATCTCCTGCTCCGCGCGCGCGACCTCGGCATCGATGGCGACCCGATCTCGCCGCGTCAGGTCGTAGAAGTGACTGAACGAGTGGCTCGCGATCTCGTGCCCGTGATCGGCCAGCGTTCGGATCTTCTCGGCGCTCGCCGGACGGCCCAGGTCACTGCCGATGACGAAGAAGGTGCCCTGAACGCCTTCCGACGAGAAGAGCGCGGCGATGCGATCGATCGCGCGATCGTAGATGGCGTGCTCGCTCGCGCCGTCGATCGGGACGCCGTGGATCGCCGCGTAGCAAGGGATCTCGTCGAGATCGACGCTGACGATCGCGATCTTCTCCGGCATCAGCCCTTGATGCGGATCGCGTAGACGAGCCGACCGAGGTTCTTCATCACGTTCGGCACGCGACGGAACAGTCCGATGGTGGGAACGCGCTTCTCGAGCACGCGCACCGGGATCTCCTCCGAGGCGACGCCCATGCGCTCCGCGCGGATGACGAGCTCGCTCGCGAAGATGTCCTTGTCCGCGATGCACATCTCCGCGATCGGGACCATCACGCTGCGGCGGAACGCCTTCAGGCCGTGCGTGTCCGTCCCGTGAAAGCCGAGCGAGATGCGGAACATCCCGTTGATCACCTGCGTGCCGAGCCGGCGCACGAAGGGCCGCTCGTCCGAGGCCCCGCGCATGGCCTTGCTGCCGACGACGAGGTCCGCCGTGCCGGAGTCGAGGATCGCGAGCGCGCGATCGTAGAAGTCCGTGTCGCAGAGATCGATCTCGTCGCAGAGCACGTACTCGCCACGAGCCTCGAGGATGCCGCGCTTGAGCGCCCCGCCGTAGTTCGGCTGCCCGAAGCTGAACGTGCGCACCTGCGGAAACCGCTCGGCGAGCTTCACGGCCATCTCGACGGTCTTGTCGCGCGAGCCGTTCTCGGCGAGGACGAGCTCGTAGGTCCACGAGAACTGCGTCAGGCGATCGATGAGATCGACCACCGCCGAGTGCAGGATCGCTTCCTCGTTGTAGACGGGGATGACGATCGTGACCTTCGGGGCGGGACCGCTCGGTTTACCGGTGCTCATCAGAAGTCACTCTTCCCCTAAGTTGCGCGCGCGAAAGTGAGGCGAAGATTCCCCGCGGCCCTCGCTTCGTCAAGCACGCATCGGTATGCTCGCGCCCGCATGGAACGAGTGCGTTTCCTGGTCGTCGGCGCGGGAATCTCGGGCCTCGCCTTCGCAGACCGCGTGGGGCTCGGGGAAGACGTGCTCGTCCTCGAGGCGGATCGCGAGATCGGTGGGTACTGCAAGACCATCGTGAAGGACGGCTTCGTCTGGGATTACTCGGGCCACTTCTTCCACTTCAAGCACGAGGACATCGAGGCAGACCTCGTCTCTCGGATGGGGGCGGACACCGTCCGGACCGTCCAGAAAGACAGCCGCATCCACTGGGGCAAGGACCGCTGGATCGACTTCCCGTTCCAGAAGAACATCCACCAGCTCCCACACGCCGAGTTCCTCGAGTGCCTCCACGACCTCCACTTTCGTGAGGGCGGTCAGAGCTCGACGAACTTCGAGGAGATGCTCTACGCGCGGTTCGGGCGCGGCATCGCGGAGCGATTTCTCGTCCCCTACAACGAGAAGCTCTACGCGACCAACCTGAAGACGCTCGACGTCGATGCGATGGGCCGCTTCTTCCCGCACGCGAACGAGGACGAGATCCTCCGGAACTTCACGCATCCCGAGAACGCCTCGTACAACGCGACGTTCACCTACCCCGCGGGCGGCGCGATCCAGTACGTACACGCGCTCGCCCAGGGCGTCCTGCCGGAGCGAATCGCGCTGAGCGAGAAGCTCGTGCGCCTCGATCTCAAGCGAAAGATCGCGATCACGACCGAGCGCGAGATCGCGTTCGAGCACGCGATCTCGTCCGCGCCCTTCGTGAACCTGCTCGAGATCGCAGGGCTCGAGGTCCCGGAAGGCGTCTACTCCTGGAACCGCGTCCTGGTCTTCAACCTCGGGTTCGACCGGAAGGGCCCCGACGGCATCCACTGGGCGTACTTCCCCCAACGTGACGTGTCGTTCTATCGGGTGGGCTTCTACGACAACATCCTCGGCACGCCTCGCATGAGCCTCTACGTCGAGCTCGGCTTCGCGCGAGGCGCGGAGATCGACGTGGAAGCGTGCCGCGCGCGTGTGCTCGAGGACCTCGCGAAGACCGGCATCACGACGAGCCATCAGCTCGTCGCATCGCACAGCGTCGTGATGGATCCCGCGTACGTGCACATCACGCGCGCCGCGATGAACGACCACGCGGACAAGAAGCGCCTCCTCGAGAGCCGCGGAGTGCACACGATCGGCCGCTACGGTGGTTGGACGTACTGCTCGATCGAAGACAACATCGTCGAGGCGCGCGCGCTCGCCGACTCGCTCCTGCGCATCTGGCGGTGAGCCGCTTCTCCATCGGCGAGAGCCCGATCGTCCCGGCCGAGGTCGAGCGCTTCGTCGCGCACCCGAGCGCCGGCGCGATCGTCAGCTTCGCGGGCGCGGTGCGCGATCACAACGAGGGCCGAGCCGTGACGCTCCTCGAGTATCAGGCGTACGACGCGATGGCCGTCCGCGAGATGGAGCGCCTCGCCACCGAGATCGAGGGCGCGCTCCCAGGCGTTCGTCTCGCTGCGCGACATCGGACCGGCCCGCTCTCCGTCGGCGAGCTCGCGGTGGTCTGCGCGGCGAGCGCGCCGCACCGTACCGAAGCGTTCGACGCGTGCCGACGATTCATCGACGCGATCAAGGCGCACGTGCCGATCTGGAAGCGCGAGCACGGACCGGACGGCCCCTATTGGGTCGGCTGGGAAGACGCGCGCTGCGTGCCCGGCCACGGCCACGCCTGAGCTTTCACGGCGCCGGTCGCGGCCGAGCTGCGGGCTGGCAACAGCTCGCGTGGCACGTCGTATCCCCGAGGGTCGTCAGCGCGCGCCGTTCACCGCTCGCGCTCCGCTCACCCACGAGCTCGCGGATCATTCGGATGAAGAGCGGATGATCCGACACCGTCCGGGCCCGCGTGAAGCCCATCCCGAGCCGCTCTGCGGTCGCCCGCGCCTGCGTGTCGAGATCCCAGATCACCTCCATGTGATCGGAGACGAACCCGAGCGGCACGAGCACGACGTCGTTCACGCCTCGTTCGTGCAGCGCCGCGAGATGATCGTCGATGTCGGGCTCGAGCCACGGGACGCCCGGTGTCCCGCTCCGGCTCTGGTACACGAGGTCGTGTGCGCTCTCTCCCACGCGCGCAGCCACGAGCGCTGCGATCGCCCGCAGCTGCGCCTCGTACGGGGAGGCGCTCGCCGAGGCCACAGGGATCGAGTGCGCCGTGAACACGAGGCGTGCGCCTTCGCGGCCCGCCGCGAGCGCTGCCTTCGTGCGCAGGACCACAGCGTCGACGAAGAGTGGATGATCGAAGAAGTTCCGGAGCTTCGAGATCATCGGAGCGCCCTCGACCTCGGCGCGCGCTCGCTCGAGATCCTCGCGATACTGTCGACACCCCGAGTACGAGCCGAAGGCGCTCGTCACGAACGCGAGCGCGTTCTTCACGCCGTCGTCGCGCATCGCGCCCACCGTGGCGGCGAGCATCGGGTGCCAGTTGCGGTTGCCCCAGTAGACGGGGAGCCCGACCCCGTTCGCGCGAAAGTCGTCCTCGATGGCGAGCTTCAGCGCTCGGAGCTGTCCGTTGATGGGTGAGACGCCGCCGAAGCGTGCGTAGTGCGCACCGACCTCGAGCAGCCGCTCCTTCGAGATCCCCCGCCCTCGGGTGACGTTCTCGAGGAAGGGACGAACATCGTCCGGACCTTCGGGCCCGCCGAACCCGACGATGAGGAGGGCATCGAAGCTCACGCCCGGATGCTCGGGCGACCCCCGTGTGACGTCAAGGCGAAGGCCTCACGCCTCGCCGCGCCGGAGCCGCATGGCGCGCGCGCCGCGACCGATGGCGCTGCCCAGGGCGTAGAGCACGTAGACGACGAAGCTCGTCGCGAGCACCGAGCCGGTGACGTAGAGCGCGACGAGATCGGGATGCATCGCCATGGAGAGCCTCCTGTCGCCCGGAAGACGGACCTCGGCGTTCGCGCTCGAAGTGCCGAGCGACGCACCGGGGACCAGGCCGGACGTGCTCACCCTGACCAGCATGACGCATCGCGTCAAGGCCGGAGACCGCATCGTGACAGAGCGATCGGCCGGAGCGCTCGGTCAGCTTTGACAACGATCCCCCTCGCGCGTAGGTTTGCGCGCTTTTTTCCCCAACACTTTCGAGGCGTTTCGTATGGCCAAGGCCGCCGCAGCCCAGAGCGCTCCCCTCCCGTGGGTGGAGGAGCTGCACTTCAAGAGCGAGAGCGCGTACCTGTGCCTCCTCGTCAATCGACGGATCGGGCTCATCCGCGTCATCGACTTCCGCTCCGGCGCCCTGCCGGCCAAGCGCCTCTTCATCCAGAACGTGGCGAAGCGCGAGCAGATCGAGAAGGTCATTCTCCTCGTCGAGAAGGACGAGGTCTCGAGCTGGACGCGCGTGGGCTTCGTTCGCGAGGGCACCATCCCGGGCTTCTACAAACGCTCGGACGGCCACCTCGTCGGCTGCGTGATCGGTGACCGCACGGCCTCGATCGAGGTGAGCGACGAGGGTCAGCGCGTCGCCGAGCGCACGGTGAACGCGGGCAAGAAGAACGCGCGCGAGGTGCCGGAGGTGATCACGAACGTCTCCGTCGACTTCATCGACGCCGAGGACGCGATGGCGGCGCGGGATGAGCTCTGGAAGAAGGGCCCCGGCCTCAGCGGCTTCGACGCGTTCGGCCGAGAGGCGGAGCGCTACTACGTGGAGGCCGTTCCGAAGAAGGGCCGCACGAACTACCTCACGGCCGAGTTCCAGGACTGCTTCGGGCACGCGCTCGTCGAGATCCTGCGCGCGCCCACGGAAGACGCGGACGTGATCGCGCTCGCGGCGGCGCTCCGGATGATGAGCGACGACCTCAAGGAGCGCGGGATCATCAGCGCGTTCGGGTTCGCGCCGTCCGACGACATCGGCCTCGCGACGGCCTACGTCGCGGCCGGCTTCCGGCGCACCGGGCTCCTCGCGAGCGGCTGCCAGTCGGGCGGCGAGCGCAAGGATGCGATCCTCTGGACGCGCAAGCTCGCGAACCCCGCGGGCGACGTCCCGGAGGAATGAGCATCTGGAGGAGTGCTCGCTACGACCGCTCCGAGCGCGGACTGGAGCGGGCAGCGTAGCGAGCCGATGATCACGGCGCGCGTCCCACGAGCCCTGCTTTGGAACACCCGGAGCGGGGCTCGCGTTCGTTGAGGCGTTGCGAAGGGCGGCACGAGCCCGGTAGGCTCCCGCCAAGCTCGGGACGATGGACGCGGAGCGGGGCTACGGGAGCGATGAATGCGAACGCTTGAAGACATAGAGGCCTACCTCGATCGCTCCTCGTATCCCCACCGGGAGCTCGAAGAGGGAACGTGGCTCGTCGAGGATCCTTCGGGCGTCCGCGAGCAGATCATCGTCCGGGTCCACGACGGGCTCGCGCTCTTCCGCGTGAACGTGCTCGACGTGTCGGAGGTGGATCCCGCCAGGAAGATGGCGCTCTACGAGACGATGCTGTCGCTCAACGCGAACGACATGGTCCACGGTGCGTACGGCGTCGCAGAGGGTCAGTTCGTACTGACCGCGACGCTGCGGATGGAGAACCTGGACTTCAACGAGTTCGTCGGGACGCTCGACGACTTCGGCGTCGCGCTCTCGAAGCACATCGCTCGCTTCGGTGAGCATCGAACCGCACGCAACGACGCCGTGAACAGCGGCGCCAAGACCGCTGCCGTAGGGAACTGAGCCACGAAGAACTGCCCACGGGCAGAGGAGACGATACGACCATGGGCTTCTTCGGGCGCGTCGCGACGCTGATCAAGAGCAACCTGAATGATCTGATCTCGAAGTCGGAAGACCCCGAGAAGATGCTCACTCAGATCATCATCGACATGAACGCGCAGCTGGTCGAGGTGAAGAAGCAAGTCGCCGTCGCCATCGCAGATCAGAAGCGGCTCGAGCGACAGTTCCAGGGTGAGAAGGCCGTCGCCGACGAGTGGAACAAGAAGGCGATGCTCGCGGTGCGCGCGGGCGACGATGCGCTCGCGAAGGAGGCCTTGCTCCGCAAGAAGGAGCACGACCAGCTCGCGAAGGGCTACGGCGAGCAGTTCCAGAAGCAGAGCGCGGCCGTCAGCCAGGTGAAGCTCGCGCTGCAGGCGCTGAACAACAAGATCGGCGAGGCCAAGCGGAAGAAGGACCTCCTCATCGCGCGCAACAACCGCGCGAAGGCGATGGAAGAGATCCAGAAGGCGATGGGCAAGCTCTCGGACACGAGCGCGTTCGATGCCTTCTCGCGGATGGAGCAGAAGATCGAGCAGCGCGAGGCCGAGGTCGAGGCCGCCGGCGAGCTGGCCGAGGAGACCACCGGCGACGTGCTTCGAACGAAGTTCGCGAAGCTCGAGGCGACGGCAGGCGCAGACGCGGATCTCGAGGCGCTCAAGCGAGAGATGGGCCTCATCCAGGACGCGCCCGTGGCAGCCCGGGTCGAGGACAAGGAAGAAGAGATCGACGAGGCCGAGATGGCCGAGCTCGAGAACGCGCTCGCCGAGCTGCGCAAGCGCGAAGAGATGGGCCGCTAGGAGCTCAGTCCTTCGTCGCGGCAGCCTTCTTCGTCGGCTTCGTCTCCGACTTCGTCTCCGACTTCGTCTCCGACTTCGTCTCGGACTTCGTCTCCGACTTCGACTCCGACTTGCTCTCGGACTTCGACTCCGAGGAGCTACTGCTGTCCGAGTCGGAGGACGACGACTTCTTGCTCGCGGAGGAGCTGCTGTAGAGGTCTGCGTACCAGCCTCCACCCTTCAGGATGAAGTTGCCGCCCGTGATCTGACGCTTGGCCTTCAGCTTCTTACACTTCGGGCACTTCTTGATCGCGTCCTCGGTCATCCGCTGCTCGATGTCCCACTTGTGTCCGCAGGCATCGCATCGGTAGTCGTACGTCGGCATCGGTGCTCCAGGTCGAGGGGGCGCCCCTCGAATCGAGCGCGAGATTAAGGCGCGATCTCCTGGGCGCAACCCAAGCGTTCACCCGTGGGAACGGGCTGTTCCACGGGGCGGCATCGCCGCCCGCCGAGGTCCCCGCTACCCTCAGGGCATGGAGCGGGGCTTCGGACGGCGAGAGTTCCTGGTCGGCGCGACGGCCCTGACGGCCGCTGCGTGCGCGCCCAGCCCTGCCCTGCGAGGGCGTGCGGCCTCCTCGCCGACCTCCCGAGGGATCGCCGAGGTCCTCATGGGGCAGGCGTCGCGGGACGGCGCGGGCGTCTCGCTCACCCGCCACTTCGGACAGGCGCGCCTCGCGCAGCTCGATCCCTTCGTGCTGCTCGACGAGATGCACTCGTCGAACCCCGCGGACTACGTGCGCGGCTTCCCCAGCCACCCGCACCGCGGGTTCGAGACCGTGAGCGTCATGCTCGACGGCCAGATGCGACACCGGGACAGCCGGGGCAACAGCGGGCTCATCACTGGCGGCGGCGCGCAGTGGATGACGGCGGGGAGCGGCATCGTGCACTCGGAGATGCCCGAGCCGGATCCCGCCCTCGGCACGGAGCTCTGGGGCTTCCAGCTCTGGGTGAACCTGCCCCGCGCCGAGAAGATGCGGACGCCGGAGTACCAGGACCTCGGTCCCGACCGGCTCGCGGAGGTGGAGCTCGATCGCGGAGGACGGCTTCGGGTCATCGCGGGCGAGATGCTCGGTGCACGGGGGCCGGTCGCGGCACGACCGACGGAGCCCATGCTGGCCACGCTCTCGATGAACCGCGGCGACGACGTCGAGCTGCGGCTTCCGCGCGATCACACGGCGCTCGTGCTCATCGCCGAAGGCGAGGCGGAGCTGGGCCCGCGGCGCGAGCGCCTCGGTGAGGGCGCGCTCGCGATCCTGGAGGGGCGCGGCGAGCTGCTCCGGATCTCGGCGCGAGAGCGATCGGCGCACGTGCTGGTCATGGCGGGCGCGCCGATCCGCGAGCCCATCGTCCACGTCGGGCCGTTCGTGATGAACACCCAGGCCGAGATCGACGACGCGTACGCCGACTACCAGGCGGGAACGCTCGGCTAAACCTCGGAGCGGGCGGGGCGCCTGATCGAGTAGCATCGCGGCCTCATGCGCAACGTCGTCTTCGTCGCCCCGTTTCCTCTCGAGACCACCATGCGCTTCGCCCGTGCGGCGGCGAAGCTCAAGGACGTGAACTTCCTCGGCGTGCTCCGGGAGGAGCCCAAGGGGAAAGATCGCAGGATGTTCGACGACATCGTCCTCGTGAAGGACGGGCTCGAGACGAAGGAGCTCGCCCGCGCGATCGACGGGCTCCGGAAGAAGCACGGCAAGATTCATCGGATCCTCGGGATCCTCGAGCCCCTGCAGGTGCAGCTCGCCGAGCTTCGCGCGCACTTCAAGGTGCCGGGCACCGATCCGAAGACGGCGGACCTCTTCCGCGACAAGGCGCGCATGAAGGACGCGCTTCGCGAGTCCGGGCTCCCGGTCGCACGGCATCGGCTGCTCACGAGCTGGGAGGACGGGCAGGACTTCGTTCGCGAGGTCGGCTTCCCCATCGTGCTGAAGCCGCCCGCCGGGATGGGCGCGAAGGCCACGTTCCGAGTGGAGTCGCACGACGCCATCCGCGGCGCGCTCGACTCGATGCGGGCGAGCAAGGAGAGCCCGGTGCTCGCCGAGGAGTTCCTTCGCGGGCGTGAGTTCAGCTTCGAGACGATCACGGTCGATGGCGCCGTGATGTTTCATTCGATCTCGCACTACCTCCCGAGCTGTCTCGAGGTGCTCGAGAACCCCTGGGTGCAGTGGTGCTGCGTTCTGCCGAAGGACATCGCGGGAACCGAGTACGAGTCGAGCTTGCGATTGGGCCGCAGCGCGGTCTCGGCGCTCGGTCTCGACAGCGGCTTCACGCACATGGAGTGGTTTCAGCGGCAGGACGGATCGCTCGCGATCGGCGAGATCGCGCAGCGGCCGCCCGGCGCGAACATCACCTACATGACCGGGCTCGCGCACGACTTCGATCCCTATCGCGCGTGGGCGCGCGCGGTCGTCGACGAGGCCTTCGACGGGCCGTACGCGCGCAAGTTCGCAGTGGGCTGCGCGTACCTGCGTGGGATGGGCCGAGGCCGCGTGCTCCGCGTCGACAACGTCGCAGCCGTGAACAAGAAGATCGGCAAGTACGTGGAAGAAGCGAAGCTCCCGACGGTGGGGGCACCGAAGAGCGACAGCTACGAAGGCGACGGGTACGTCATCGTGAAGCACAAGGACACGGAGACCGTGAAGGACGTGCTCAAGTACATCATCGAGAACGTGCGCGTTCACTACGCCTGAGCCAGGTTCGATCCCATGGCCCTCCTGGCGCGCATCTTCCCGAGCCAGACGCCCTTTCCGAAGGGCAGCTGGGTCTCGCGGGTGCTCTGGGCCCTCGTCCTCGCGGTGCCGACGGGCGTGCTGATCACGGCCGCTCGCCTGACGCCGACGGCCGCGCACGGCGGGACGCACACCCAGCTGGGCCTCGAGCCCTGCGGCTTCTACGACTTCACGGGCTATCCCTGCCCAGGCTGCGGGCTCACGACAGCGTTCGCCCACCTGATGCGCGGTGACGTCGCCGATGCGTGGGCGGCGAACCCGTTCGGCGTGATGTTCTTCGTGTTCACTCTCGGCTTCATGGTGTTCGCGGCGACGGGGCTCGTGCGCGGCTGGGCGATCGCGGAGACCTACGACCGGCTCGAAGGCGAGTGGTGGCTCATCGGCATCGCGCTCGTCGCGATGGCCGTCTGGATCTGGCGGGTGGTGGTGATCGCTCTCGGCTGAGCTGGTCTCTCAGGCGAGCGGGTCTCAGCCGTCGATGCGCGCCGTCACGTAGATGTGCGCGCCCCAGTACCGGCTGTCGCTGCCGGTCGGGCCCCAGTCGTCGTCGAGGTTGAAGATCATCTCGAGACCGCCGCCGATCGGCGAGTCGAGCGCGTCGTCGGTCCGGACGAAGAGCGTGAGCGCTGTCTGACCGAGATCGGGGTGACCACCGCCGGGATAATTGTACCCGGCCCCGCTCGGCAGCGCCCACGCGAGGAACGACCCACCGACGTCGATGATGTCGAGGATGCGCACGGCGCCGGTCACGTCGACGGTGACCATCATCTCGACGTTGCCGCGGAGAAGCGGACCGCCGACGCGAGAGTTCGTCGGGATGAAGATCGGGAGCGCGACGGCCGCGCTGAAGAGCACCCAGGGGATCGCGAGACGGTACTCCGCGGTCGGCCAGATCGTGAGCGAGTGCTCCTGCCAGGCGGACGGATTGCGGAAGCTGCTGCGCCACGCGAGAGCGCGCGTGGCGAGCCCGCGGAACTGGCTCCGGTCCGACGGAAACGGATCGGTCGCGGTCGGGAGCGCGAGGCCGCCGCCGATGAGCAGCCGATGGTCACCCGAGACGACGTCGATGTCGGCGAGGGCCTCGAGCGAGATGTTTCCGAGCTCGGCCTGATCGCCGTGCGAGCTCGTCGTCACGCCGAGCAGGGTCGTCCGGGCGTCGGTCGCGAAGTAGCCGATCGGGATCGCGATGCGCGCGACGAGACCGCCGAGGTCCAGCTGCGCCGAGAAGACGTTCGCCCACGATGTCGTCCGCGTCTCGATGAACCCCGAAGAGGTCCCGCCGCTGAACACGTACGTGTCCCACCGTGGCGTGATGCGGTAGGCGCCCGGCGGACGCGCGGGAGGCGGCGCCAGATCTTGAGCGGAGGCGGGCGCTGCGATCGAGACGACGAGCGCCAGCACTGCGAGACGGACCGTGAAGCGGGGCATCGCTCGAGCTCCTCGCGCTCGACCTGAGCGCTCTCGCGCGAAGCTAACACGCGAGCGCAGCTCCGCGCAGAGCGCGTCAGCGGCGCGCGTGCCGCACTCTTCGTCCGAGCGCCTCGCCCGCGGTCTCGAGCTCCGTCGCGAGCGTCTGCCCGTGGATCGTCACGCTGAGGCTCGTCCCCGTGTACACGCCCCAGAGCATCCCGATCACCCGTCCCTGCTCGTCGATGACAGGCCCGCCGCTCGAGCCCGGCTCGGCCTCCGCGTCGAGGAGGATGCAGTTGTTGCCCTGTCCGCACGCACGATCCGAGAGCGGCGTGCCCGAGATGACGCCGGCCACGACGCCCTCCGTCGTGATGAACCCGCGACCGCCGGGGTTGCCGCCGACGACCACACGCTCGCCGCGGACGAGCGCGCCCGACGCGACCTCGAGCGGTGGTGCCTCGAGAGGCTCCTCCGTGACGAGGATCGCCAGGTCGATGCGTGCAGACACGTAGCGCACGTGAGCGATCACGACCTGGCCGTCGTAGAGGACGACGCGCAGCGGGTCGATGCCCTCGGCGACGTGCGCGTTCGTCACCACGACGCGGCGATCCGCGAGCGCATCGGTCGAGTCGCCGCTCGAGCGCAGGACCGCGACGAACCCCGAGCCGAACGCACCGTCGGGCCGTTCGATCCGCACCATCGAACGAACACAGTGCTCGTGCACGCTCCGCAGGTCGGGCGGCGAGAGGGTGACGACGCTCGCGGTCGATGGGGCTGCGTCTTGCGCGTGCGCTGCGCCGGCCGGGGCGAGCCCGAGCACGAGCGCAAACGCGAGGAGGCGACCCATCGTGATCGGTTGAGACCCTTCGATCAGGACGCCCTTGGGTACGGGGAGAAGTGTTGGGAGTCGCAGTAAGCTCGCCTACATGACCCGCATCGCGTTCGCCTTCCTCGTCCTGCTCCTGGTCGTCTCGCCCCACCGGGCCGAGGCATGCTGCATGGCTCCGCAGCCGGAGGGCGCACGCTTGATCACGCCTTCGCTGACGCAGCTGCCGGCGGGGAGCGGCTTCGTGCTGAGCGGTAGCGAGCTGGTCTCCTCCGACGTGACGCTGACCGGGCCGGCCACCGTCCGGCTGACCGGTACGGAGATCGCCCCGCACGTCCTCCGGTTCGTGCTCCCGAGGGAGACCGCGCCGGGACGCTACGATGTGGTCGCCTCGTATCGGGGCGTGGCGGGCTCGATCGGAGGGTTGGAGGTCAGCGCCAGAGCGCCCGCTCTCGCCGCGCCTACGGCGGCGCCCGTCGGAACGCTAGCGCACACGGAGAGCCCGGGGCGCTGGGCGCCGAACCAGGCCATCACGCTGACGCTGGCGACGCCCACTTCCCACGGGGTCGCCGTGGTGTTCGACTGGACCGTCGCCGGACAGCACTTCGGGAACGTGGTCTGGATCAACGCGCAGTCGAGCGACGCCATCCTCGGCGGGACGGGGCGCTGCGGCGGCTATCCATATGGCGCGACCTTGCCTGGGCACGGCGCGGCTGTCCGGGCGGCGTTCATCGACGAGCGAGGTCAGATGAGCCCCTGGACGACGCTCGCCGTTCGCTGACGGCGACGTTCCGACAAGTCCCGAGCAAGACTCCCCGACGTTCTGATAGCGTTCGCGCATGCCGATGCGCGTCGTGTTCCTGTCGCCCAATTACCCGCCCGAGATGCAGCAGTACACGCGAGGCCTCGCGGAGGTGGGCGCCGAGGTCTACGGCATCGGAGACGCGCACCAGGACGCGCTGCCGAACGACGTGAAGCGCTACATGCACGGCTACCTGCAGGTGCCGCGCATCATGGACGAGGACGACGTCATGGAGCGCGCGACCGCGTGGCTTCGTGGCAAGCCGATCGACCGCGTGCTCTCGAACTGGGAGCCCTTGGTGATCCTCGCGGCGCGCATCCGCGAGGCCTGGGGCATTCCCGGGATGAGCGTCGACGCGGTCACGGGCTTCCGCGACAAGCAGCTCATGAAGGAGCGTGTGCGCGCCGCCGGTCTTCGCGTACCGAGGAGCACGCGCGCGCGGACCCTCACCGAGGTACGCGAGGCCGCCGACGAGATCGGCTATCCGATGGTCGTGAAGCCCATCGCCGGCGCCGGTAGCGCCGACACGTATCGCTGCGGCTCGCGCACGGAGCTGGAGGACGTTCTCAAGAAGATGGGCAGCGTCCCCGAGGTCAGCTGCGAGGAGTACATCGAGGGCGAGGAGTTCACCTTCGACACCGTCTCGATCGGAGGCGTGCCCGCGTACATGAACGTCGCGCAGTATCTGCCGAAGCCGCTCGAGGCGCGAAGCTACGAGTGGATCAGCCCGTGCGTCATCACGGTGCGTGACCTCGAGCAGCCCAAGATGCGCGGCGGAGTCGAGCTCGGGAAGCAGGTGCTGAAAGCGCTCGGCATGGGAGACGGCTTCACGCACATGGAGTGGTTCCTGACGCCGAAGGGCGAGGCCGTGTTCGGCGAGATCGGATGCCGGCCCGGCGGCGCGTGCATCGTCGATCAGATGAACTACACGGGCGACATCGATCTGTTTCGCGAGTGGGCGCGCGTGAGCTGCTGGCGGAGCTTCGAGGCGTCGACCGCCCGGCCGTACCACTGCGGCATCGTGTTCAAGCGCGCGAAGGGCCAGGGACGCATCACCGCGATCCACGGGCTGAGGGAGTTCCATCGCAAGTACGGCCGCTGGATCTGCGAGGACAAGCTCCTCCGCCCGGGCACACCGCGCCGCAACTGGAAGCAAACGCTGCTGAGCGACGGCTACATCATCGTCCGCCACCCGACCTGGGAAGGTGCGTTCGAGATGTGCACGGAGATCTCCACGAAGATCACGCTGTACGCCGAGTAGGTCGGACTGGGGTCCGCGGCTCCGTGGATCGGAGCTTGCTGAGCAGCGTTCGGGGCGTGCCGTGTCGTGCCAGCCCCGTCCGGAGCCCAGCGTCATGATCGAACGACCCCGACTCGCGCCGTGCCCTTCGTGCCGGCGGCACCTTCGCGTCGCCGAGCGCGACTGCCCGTTCTGCGGCGCTCCGATCGCCTCCGGCTCGCTGGTCGCGCGGACCTCGGTGCCGCGACGGACGCTCGGCCGCGCCGCGATCTTCGCGTTCGGAAGCGCCATCGCCGCGACGGCCCCGGGTTGCTACCTCGTCCACGGGCGGAGCGAGGCCGAGCGCGCGAACGTCGATGCCGCTCACGAGGAGGAAGACGCCGGCAGCGTCGGGCTCCTCTATGGCACGCCTCCAGGTTTCGACGAGCCCGATGCCGCCGTGGCGATCGACGCTGCGCGCCTCGATGCAGCGGAGGACCCCGACTCGGGCGGCTACGTCACGCTGTACGGCGGTCCGTTCCCGGACTTCGTCGACTCCGGGATGGACGACGCCGCCGGTGGTGCGATGAACCTCTACGGCGGCCCGCCCGGCGAGGACGGTGGCTCGGAGGGGTGAGCGGAAAGGAGCGCCCGTCAGCGACCGAACGCGATCGCCGAGACGATGGGCGCGATCTCAGCCGGCGGCGTGACCTCTGCGGCAGCCTCTCCGGCAGGCACGTGGAGGTTGCGAGCGATGATCTCGACGACGCTGCGTCCGTCGCTCGCCGCGATCACCCAGAGGTGATCACCACGCGATCCCACGTGTGAGTAGCGGGCGATCATCCCCGGATGACCTCCGATCTCCGTGCGGACCTCGCCCTCGAGCTGCCCGCCCACGCGACCGAACATCTCCTCGCCCCAGGTCTCGAGGAGGCGCTCGGGCTCCTCGTCGTGCGCGTAGCGGAAGAGCCGCACTTCGTAGCCGGCGTTTGAGGCCTGATCCGTCTCGAGCGAGAGCACGACGCCTTCACGACGCAGACGCGGCTCGTCGACCTCTTGGCGCACGGCCGGCGTCCCGGGCAGGGCGAGGACCACCCCGTAGCGCAGGCTGCGGAGCCGCATCCAGCCCGCCTGGCGCGTGTCGGGATCGCTGCTGACGCCCGCGTCGGTGAGCGAGACGGCCGAGAGGCAGCCCGTCGCGAGGATGGCCACGACGAGAGTGAGGCCTCCGTGCTTCCGCATCGCCTGTGCTCCTCCGTCGATGGTGCTTCTCAGTCGATCGCCTCGCGGCCGCCTTCAGCTTCCGCTGTGCGGGTGGCAGTCGAAGCACCCGAAGCCGTGCGGGTGCTCGGCGTCGTACGGCGCCTCACCGAGCATCGTCGCGGTCTCCGGAACGACGACATCGTGCATGAACGTGTACGCAGGGCCCTCGGCCATGTGCTGCCATTGCGGTGAGCCGGGCGCGGCGAGCGGCGGAAGCGAGCGCGAAGGCATCGCGTAGTGCTGCGCCGCCGCGTCGTCTCCGTGGCAGTTGGCGCACTCGAACTGCGCGAAGCGCTCCTCGCTGTAGCCGCGAAAGCTCTCCGCGGAGATCGGGAGGACCGTCCCCACCATGTACCACTCCTTCTCCTCGTCGCTCATCTCTGAGAAGGGAACGGCCGGCGCGTGGACGCCGATGAGCTCGTGAGCGCTCTCCGTGCCGTGATGGATCGTCGGCTCGGACTCGGTGAAGCCGTCGTCCTCGAAGCCCTCGTCCTCACCCGTCACGACGGGCGTCTCGGAGCCGCTCCCCGTCGAGGAGCCACTCCCCGTGGAAGACGAGGCGGTGCCGCCCCCACAGCCGAAGAGCAGAGCGATCGAGACCAGCGTGAGCGAGCGACGCATGTGCACCTTTTCGGGTCGAGCGAAGAGGCACCTCTAACACGATGGGGCGGGGGCGTTCCACTCCCGCAGGCGACGCCATTGACGCTCGACCGGCGCAGCCCAAGTAGATGACCCGTGACTCAGCTCCACTACTGGCCCACGCCCAACGGACACAAGATCAGCATCGCCCTCGAAGAGCTGGCGCTGCCGTACACCGTCGTACCGGTGAACATCGGCCGCGGCGAGCAATTCGAGCCCGCGTTCCTCGCGCTCTCGCCGAACAACCGGATGCCGGCGATCGTCGACGACGAGCCCACCGGCGGCGGCGCGCCCATCTCGATCTTCGAGTCGGGCGCGATCCTCCAGTACCTCGCAGACAAGACGGGGCGTCTCTGCCCTTCCGACCTGCGTGGAAGGACGCAGGTCGCCGGATGGCTGTTCGGGCAGATGGCCGGGCTCGGCCCGATGACGGGTCAGCTCGCGCACTTCAAGAGCTACGCGAAAGCGAAGATCCCGTACGCGATCGAGCGCTACGAGAACGAGGTCCGGCGCCTCCATGGAGTGATGGAGGAGCGCCTCGCGGATCACGAGTACCTCGCCGGCGCGTACTCGATCGCCGACGTCGCGAGCTTCCCCTGGGTGCGCTCGATGGCGGGCAAGCCGACGCTCGAAGAGCTACCCAACCTCGCGCGCTGGATCGCCACTATCGCCGCGCGCCCGGCGGTGGAACGAGGCCTCGCGGTGGGGCGCGAGCTCAGCTCCGGCCCGCCCGACGAGGAGGCGCGCAAGCATCTCTTCGAGAAGAAGCACTGACGCCCGCGCGGCGGCAGCGCTGGCGGCGTCACACCTCGATCGCGAAGCCGTCCTCGCCGTAGATGCGGTCGAAGAGGGCGGCATACTTCGACTCGACCTCCTTGCGCTTGATCTTCATCGTCGGCGTCAGCTCACCGGCCTCCTGGCTGAAGTCGCGATCGAGGATCGTGAAGCGGCGCACCTTCTCGACCTGGGCGAGCTTCGCGTTCCCGCGCGACACGGCCGCTTTCATCCGCGCCTTGAAGTCCGGATGGACGACGACCTTTCCCATCGCCGCGTTCAGCTCGGCGCTGCGACCCATCGGGTTCGTCATCAGCTCCTTGGTGAAGCGCTTCACGTCGTCGATCGTCGCGAGACCTCGCTCGACGCCCCACTCGAGCGTCTCGATGGGGCTCGGCGCGACCACGGCGGAGACGTACGGACGCCGGTCCCCGTGCGCGTGCGCCTGACTCACGAGCGGCTCCTCATCCTTGATCGCTTTCTCGATGTTCGCTGGCGAGATGTTCTTCCCGCCCGCCGTGATGATCAGGTGCTTCTTGCGATCGGTGATCCTGAGGTAGCCGTCCGCATCGATCGTGCCGATGTCGCCCGTGTGCAGCCAGCCGTCCGCCAGCGCCTCTTCGGACGCTTCCTTCTGCTTGAAGTAGCCGCTGAACACCCAGGGCGCGCGCATCAGGACCTCGCCATCGGCGGCGATGCGGCACTCGCCCGGCGGGATGGCCTGACCGACGGTGCCGAGGCGCGTGGCGCCGAAGCGGTTCGCGTGCGTGATGACGGTGGACTCCGTCATCCCGTACGCCTCGAAGACGGGTAGGCCGGCGGCCCAGAAGAACTCGAGGATCGCAGGCGCGGTCGGCGCAGCGCCCGTCACCATCATGCGGATGCGCCCGCCGAACGCCTCGCGAATGCGGCGGAAGACGAGGCGGTCCGCGATCGCGTGCTGCGCTGCGAGCCGGAGCGGCACCGAACGCCCTTCGACGAGGTACGGAACGCGCTCACGCCCGACGGCCACGGCCCACGCGAACATGCGCTGCACGTTGTTCGACTTCTTCGCGACCTCGCCGTGGATCTTCGCGTACGCCTTCTCGAAGATCCGCGGGACGCTGCCGAAGACCGTCGGGCGCACGGCCTTCAGATCGTCGAGCACCGTCGCGGTGCTGTGCGCATAGGCGCCCGGCATGCCCGCCGCGACGCGTCCGTAGAAGCCGAGCACGCGCTCGGCGGCGTGCGCCATCGGAAGGAAGTTCAGCGAGAGATCGCTCGCGTAGAACGGCGCCTGGTCCTGGCTCGCGGTCAGGAGCGAGAGGATGTTGGCGTGCGAGATCATCGCGCCCTTGGGCGGACCGGTCGTGCCCGAGGTGTAGATGAGGATCGCCGTCTCGTTGGGATCCTTCGACTCCTGGATGCGACGCACGTCCGCGTCCGTCAGGCCTTCGCCCGAGAAACGCGCGATGGAGACCACGCGCGGATCGCGCTCTCGGTACTGCGCGTAGAGCGCCTCGGTCCACGGGACGATCGCCGTGATGCCGGTCAGGCCCTTCGCCGCAGCGAGGACCGTCTCGATCTCCTTCGGCTCGTCGACGAAGACGACGCGCGCCTCGCTGTGCTCGAGCAGATAGCGGACCTGCTCCACCGACTGCTTCGGATAGATGCCGAAGCTGACGAGCCCGGCGAGCTGCGCGCCGAGATCCTGGATGGCCCAGGGCGGCTGCGTCGCGCCGAGGATCGCGACGCGCTCGCCGCGGCCGACGCCCGTCGCGAGCAGCCCGTGCGCGACCTGCGTCGCCGCCCGGTAGAACTCGTCCCAGGTGATCGGCAGCCAGGTCTCGCCGGGGCGGTGATGGAGCGCCACCGACGAAGCGCTGCGCGCGCGCCGGAGGAAGAACATGTCCCCGACGGTGCGCGCGTTCGCGGCGGTCGTGAGGGCAGAGACCGTGGGGCCCAGCTCGAACATGTGCGGGAACTTACCAGAGATCAGTTACTTGCTCGCGCGGCCGGGCGAGGATGAGAGTCCTACCCAAGGGGTCGGGCCCCTGTGTAATATCGCGCCGCCTACCTTCGGAGGATCGTCCCATGACCGCGCCCCATCGCTTTGCATTCGCTCTCGCCGCGCTTTCGTTGGTTCCCGCCGCGGCCTCTGCCCAGACCCTCGCCCAGGATCAGGCCTCGGAAGAGACCGAGAGCGCTGACGCGCTCGGGACGTCGGGCGTGTCCACGGTGGACTCGGGCCACGCGCTGAGCGACGAGCAGGCCGTGCTCGAGGAGGAGCCGCCGGTCGAGCCGGCGGACGACGGCATCGATCCGACGGAGCGGCCGAACACCGACTACTTCTCGGTGGGCATGATCATGCGCGGCATCGTGATCCCGGACTTCATCCAGGGACTCTTCGTCCACTACTCCGGCCCGACGCCGGTCAACATGGGCGGAGGCGGCTACTTCAACTGGCGCCGCAACGGCTTCAACGTGATCGCCGAGATCTGGTACGCGGGGTTCGGCAACCAGGGCTTCTACCGCTCGGAGTCCGACCCGGACACCGAGACCGAGATGGTGCAGAGCCACCTCGGCGTCGTCTTCGGTAACTTCGTCTTCGGCTGGGCGTTCGACGTGACGAACTGGTTCGCGGTCGAGGTCGGCCTCGGCCTCGGCTTCGGCGGGATGGTCGGCGACATGTCGCGCCAGGAAGCGCGGCCAGATGCGCGTGCGCCGAACGGCTACACCGCGTGCGCCGGCCCCGGCGACGGCAACCCCAGCTACTGCGAAGGCCCACCCATCGAGAGCCCGAACCCGGCGAACGGGCGGCTCGACGGCGGACGCGTGCATGGCGGCACCTATCAGATCACGAACAACGGCTCGGCCGGCACCGGCCCCAGCGCGTTCTACTTCGGCGACGGTGGCGTGCCCCCGATGTTCGTCTGGGTCGACCTCCCGCGCATCGGCCTGCGCTTCCGCCCGATCCGGCAGATCCAGATCCGGCTGGACGGCGGCTACAACCTCTACGGGTTCAACTTCGGCGGCTCGATCGGCTACGGCTTCTGACAGTTCGGGATCGCGCCGTTGGCGACTGGTGTGCGGAATCTAAGCACCACGACCCCACCCATCTCGAGCTGAGCTCACCGAGCAGCTCGCCCTCTCCCGCGAAGTGGGAGAGGGTTGGGGTGAGGGGCACCGCCAGCGGTGCAGACCTCAGCGAAGCAGCGCGCGATACACGTCCACGTACTCCTGCGCCTGCGTCGGCCAGCCGAACTGCGCGCGCATCCCGTTGAGCTGGATCTCTCTGAAGCGCTCGCGGTCCGCACCCGCACCGCTTCCCCAGAGCTCGAGCGCGTACTCGAGCGCCCAGCGAAGCGCACGCGGCTCGAAGTGATCGAAGACCACGCCGTTCCCGTCCGAGCCGCGCCCGCTGTAGAGGCTCACCGTGTCCGCGAGACCGCCGGTCTTGTGGACGATGGGCACGGAGCCGTAGCGCAGGCTGTACATCTGGTTGAGCCCGCAAGGCTCGTAGCGCGACGGCATCAGGAACATGTCGGAGCCCGCCTCGATGAGGTGCGCGACAGGCTCGGAGAACGCGCGCACGAAGCGCACCTTGTGCGGGAACTGCGCCGCGAGCCGCGCGAACATGTGCTCGTAGCGATCCTCGCCAGTGCCGAGCACGACGAGCTGCACGTCGTGACGCCCCAGCACCGCGGCCATCACGCCGTCCAGGAGGTCGAAGCCCTTCTGGTAGGCGAGCCGCGAGACGATCCCGATGACCGGCGCGCGCGGATGGTACGGAAGACCGAGCGAAGAGAGCAGCGCGCGCTTGTTCGCTTCCTTCCCGCCCCAGTCGCCCATCCCGTAGCGCTGCGGAAGCAGGCGATCACGCTCGGGGCTCCACTCGTCCTCGTCGATCCCGTTCAGGATCCCGAGGACGCTCCCACCGCGGGACCGAAGGAACGGATCCATGCCGACCCCGTGCTCCGGCGTCTGGATCTCGCGCGCGTAGGTCGGGCTCACCGTCGTGATCGCGTCGGCGTACAGGACGCCGTGCAGCATGAAGTTGAGCCGCCCGTCCCTGAGGAGGTCCTGGTGGAGGTGGTGCGCCACGTCCGCGAGGCCGGTGTCGGGCAGCACGTTCGAGCTGAAGCCGCCCTGGTAGCCGATGTTGTGGATCGTGAGAACCGACTTGGTTCGCGCGAAGAGGCGATCCCACGCGAGGGCCGTCTTGAGCATCAGCGGCATCAGCGCCGTCTGCCAGTCGTTCGCGTGCACGATCTCGGGAGGCCATCCCCACGCCTGACAGGTCTTCAGCGCGGCCCACGAGAGCAGCGTGAAGCGGAGGTGCTCGTCGGGGTCCGTCGTGTAGATCGACGGTCGATCGTAGAGCTCGGGGCAGACGACGAAGTAGACCGGGATGTCGGTCCCCGGGAACGGCGCGCTCGCGATCGCGAAGCGGATGCGGCGATGACCGAGCTCGACGCTGAGCTCGCGGAACACGGGCGTCAGCCGACCGACCTTCTCTCGCGCCTTGTCGTAGAGCGGCAGGAACAAGCGCACGTCTTGTCCCAGGGCGCGGAGGGCCTTGGGGAGGGCCGAGGAGACGTCGCCGAGCCCGCCCGTCTTCGCGAACGGCGCGACCTCGGCGGAAACGAAGAGGATCCGCACGAGCGCAGGATAGCGGGAACGATGCGCGTCCCGTGACGAGAATCGGCTGCCATGGGAGCCCCGACACCGGCCCCCCACTGGCGCCGTCCAGGAGCGCGCCGTATGAGCCGATCCAGATGAGTCCTCCGCGAGAGCGCAAGCCCGACTGGCTGCGAGTGCGGCTGCCCGGCGGCGAGCGCTACCAGGCGCTCAAGGAGACGGTGCGCCGTCTCGACCTGCACACCGTCTGCGAGGAGGCACGCTGCCCGAACATCGGAGAGTGCTGGGGCGAGGGCACGCTCACGATCATGATCCTGGGCGAGACGTGCACGCGGGGCTGCCGCTTCTGCGCGGTCACGACCGGCGATCCCGGCGGCGTGACCGATCCGCGCGAGCCGGAGAACACGGGGCGCGCGCTGGCCGAGCTCGACCTGGCCTACGTCGTCCTGACGATGGTCGACCGAGACGATCTGCTCGACGGCGGCGCGGCGCACGTGGCCCTCACCGTGCAGCGCATCAAGCACCACGCGCCGAAGCTCCTGGTCGAGACGCTCGTGGGCGACTTCGCCGGCGTGCACGCCGATGTCGCCACCGTCGTCACGGAGGGGCGACCGGACGTCTTCGCCCACAACGTCGAGGTCGTCCCCGCCCTTCAGCGGCGGATGCGTGACGCGCGCTGCAGCTGGGAGCGCTCCGTCGACGTGCTGCGCTGGGCCAAGGAAGAAGGTGCGAACGTCACGAAGAGCTCGCTCATGGTCGGCTGCGGCGAGACCCACGACGACATGATCGAGGCGATGCAGAGCCTTCGCGACGCGAAGGTCGACGTGCTCACGATCGGCCAGTACCTGCGCCCTTCGCCCAAGCACGCGGACGTCGTGAGGTACGTGACGCCGGACGAATTCGAAGCGTTCCGCGCGGCCGGGACGGCGATGGGGTTCGCGCACGTCTCGAGCGGACCGCTCGTTCGGTCGAGCTACCGAGCCGCCGAGGCGTTCTTGACGGGCATCCTCGAGGGCGAATCGGCCGAGGCCGCCGTGCGCGGCGGAACCGCCTACTCGGACCGGTACGGCAAGAAGACGCACCTCCCCGTCCTCGACTGAGCGCCGCACCGCCGCTTCCATCGCGGGGCAACCTCTGATAACGAGGGGCCATGGACAACCAGAACCCGTACGGCGGCGGCTCGGCGCCTGGCACCGGCTACCCAGGCGGAGGCGGCTATCCGCCGGGCGGAGGCGGCTATCCGCCGGGCGGAGGCTATCCGGGCGGGGGCGGTGGCGGCGGCGCCCCGATGGGCATGACGGGAACGCTCGAGGTCGGTGACGTCCTCTCGACGACGTTCCGGACGCTGGGCGGAGCCTTCGTCCCGATCGTCGGGTGTGCGATCGCTGTCGTCCTGCCGATGGCGGTGATCAACTTCGTCATCCAGGTGCTGGTGTACTTCGGGATGGACGCGCTCCGGAACGCTTCGCCGGACGAGATGATGGCCGGCGGGCTCATCGCGATCCCGATCTACTTCGTGACCATCATCTTGATGATCGGCGCGCAGGCCATCGGCCAGGGCGGCATCATGTACGCGGTCGTCGAGCACCTCAGCGGCCGTTCGCCATCGCTCGGAACCGCTCTGCGCGTCGCCCTGTCGCGCGCGTTCTGGGTGTTCCTGACGCAGATTCTCGGTGGTCTCGCGGTCGGCGTCGGATTGATGTTCTGCATCGTCCCCGGCATCGTGGTCGGGGTCTTCTTCTGCGTGGCGAGCGCTGCGTGCATCGTGGAGAAGCTCGGCCCCATCGACAGCATCAGCCGCAGCATCCAGCTGACGGAAGGTCAGCGCCTCACGATCTTCCTGATCTTCCTGGTCGTGATCATCGGCTACTTCGTGTCGGCGCTCTGCATCCTCGCGCCTGTGCAGATGGTCATCATCGGCGGCGCTGCAGCCGCTGGCGGGCCGGGCGCCCTCCAGGATCCGCTCTCCTTCGGGCAGATCCTCATGCAGATCATCAACATCCCGGTCTCGCTCGCCGCGACGATGCTCTTCTCCACGCTGGTCGCCGTGATCTACGCGCGGCTTCGCGGCCTTCGCGACGGCGTCGACGCGCAGGCGCTCGCGAGCGTCTTCTCCTGAGCCTCGGGCTCCGGCGGAGCACCACCATGCCGACACGAGATGCGAGAGGGCGACGCTTCGTCCAGCTCGCGCTCGTGTCGGCTTCGATCTCGGCCGCAGCGTTCGGCCTCGCGCCGTGCGAGACGGCACGCGCCCAGGACGACGCCACCACGGTCGCCGCGCGTGTCCATGCGGAGGGCGGCTATCCCGACGACATCGCAGTCCTCGAGGAAGAGACCTCGGACACGACGCTCGCCGGTGAGGACGGTGAGGGCGACGGACCTCATGGGTCGGTGACCCCGGGTGGCGATCGCGATGGCGGCGACGCCGACCGCACGCTGGACATCCCGATGCCTCAGTTCGTGCGGGACATGCTCGCGGCGCTCGCCCACATGATCGGCGCCGCGGCGTCGACGCTCACGTATCTCTTGTTCGCGCTCGGCCTGGCGATCCTGGTCGTGTTCGTCGTCTACCTCGTGACGCTCTTCCGCTTTCCGAAGCGAGACCTCACGCAGACCCGAAGGGCGCATCGACCGGATGGCGGCGCGATGGAGCTCGACCCGCTCCTCGAGGAGTCGCTCGCTTCCCCCGAGGAGTACGCCCGACAGGGACAGTTCCGTGAAGCGATCCACGCGGTGTTCGTGCGCTCGCTCGGCGAGGTCGCGCGCGCTGGCGACGTGGATCGACGCGGGCGAACGGCCCGTGAGGTCGTGACGGCGATCGCGAAGATCCAGGTCCATCCGCCCGAGCTCGCCGACCTCCTCGGGCTCGCCGAGCTCGTCTGGTTCGGCGGTCGGACCGCGACGGAGACGCAGTACGGACATGCGTGCGAGCTCGCTGCCCGCATCCGAGCGAGCGAGACCAACGCCCGACGCGGGCCCGCTGGCGCCATGGCCGTGCGCACGGAGGCGCGGTGAGCGGGAACACGGAGAACGAGAACGCGCCCGGCGCAGCGTTCTCCGACCGCGCGCGGACCCTCGTGATCGTCGTGGCGATGCTGTCCTTGTTCGGGACCATCGGCGCGCTCGTGTTCGGGCGTCAGTTCGCGCCGCCGCCGGCCGAGCCCCGAGACTCGTACGGGCGGGGCGCGCTCGGTCACCGCGCGTGGCTCGAGACGATGCGCGCGCTCGACGTCCGCGTGGTGCGCTGGACCCAGCCCGACTACACGAACGTGTCGGCGCCGCTCTTCTTCATCGAGCCGGACCGGGCAGAGACCGAGGCGAGCGGGCAGACGCTGCGCATCGCGGACATCGTGAACGAGCGGACGGCCGCCGGTCGCATCACCGTGCTCGTGCTGCCGAAGTGGACGATCGGGATGATCGGGCTGGTCGGCCCCGAGCTTCCAGCCCTCCTGCGCCAGCTCCTCGACGGAACGCCGCTCGGCCAGGCGCAGGTGCACTGGCCGCCAGCCATCTCGCGCGAGCGCGTGGCGATCGACACGGCGCCCGGGCTCTTGGGGCCGCGCCACCTCGAGCTGCCCTGGCCCCAGACGATGACGAACGCCACCGCCGTGGTCGAGGGGCCCGATGGTGCGTTCATCGCGCGAGACTCGACCTCGCGGTTCTTCGTGATCTCCGATCCGGATCTGCTGCACAACTTCGACGTTCAGCGCGCCGATCACGCGGCGCTCTCGCGCGACTTCATCAGCCTCGCGCTCCACGCGGACACGATCGTGGTGGACGAGATCTTCCACGAGCACATCGAGACGCGGACGCTGTCCGAGCTCTTCGCGCGCTTTCCCGGGATCCTCGCGCTCGCGCACGGCGGGATCGTGATCCTCATCGTGCTCTTGATGGGCCGCAAGCGCTTCGGGCCGCCGGCCGTCGAGGCGGCGCCCTACGGGCGTGGCCCCCGTGAGGTCATCGAGGTCGCGGCGGGCGTGCTCGCGAGCGGACAGAAGGTCGAGCGCCTGGCGCCTCGCTACATCGAGCACGTGATCCTCGACACACACCGGCGGCTCGGCCTCGCCGAGGGCAAGACGATCGCCCAGAAGGCCGTGGCCATCGACCATGTCGCCCAGCGGCGCGGGCTGACGCCGGACGCAGAGCGCCTCCTCGCGAACGCCGCGTCGGCGTCGCGCGACACCGCGCTCGCGCTCGCGAACCGGGCCAACCGCTTCCGCGCGAGCCTGCTCGGCGCGCACGCGGTCGGCGCGAGGAGCGCGGGTGGCAAGTCGCCCGTTCGATCCAGCGGGGCTTCGGCTCCGGTGACGACACCCAGCGCGCCGTCGAGCGCGCCTTCGAGCACGAACAGGAGCCCGCCCGCATGACCCCCGATGTCGCCCTCCACTCTCTCCAGGCCGTCCGCAGCGAGGTCGCGCGCGTCGTCTACGGCGCGGACGAGCACGTGCGTCACGCGTTCATCGCCGTGATGGTCCGCGGGCACCTCTTGCTCGAGGGCGTTCCGGGCACGGGCAAGACGTTGTTCGCGCAGACGCTGAGCCGCGCGCTCGGGCTGCCGATGCGGCGCCTCCAGTGCACGCCCGACCTCATGCCGGGCGACGTGCTGGGCGCGAACATCTTCGACTTCAAGACGCAGTCGTTCACGCTGACCCGCGGACCCGTGTTCACCGACGTCCTGCTTGCGGACGAGATCAACCGCACGCCGCCGAAGACGCAGTCTGCGCTGCTCGAGGCGATGCAGGAGCGCTCAGTCACCATCGACGGGACGACGCACCGCCTCTCGGACCGCTTCACGGTGCTCGCCACGCAGAACCCGATCGAGCAAGAGGGCACCTACCCGCTGCCCGAAGCACAGCTCGATCGCTTCTTGTTCAAGCTCGACGTCGGGTACCCGACGCTCGAACAGGAGCTGAAGGCCGTCATGACGCACTCGGGCTCGTCGACGATGCCCTCGCTCGACAAGCTCGGGGTCACCGCGGTGCTCGACTCCGACCAGATCGACGCTCTTCGCGACGCGCCGGCGTCCGTTCACTTCGAGCCGCGCATCGGCGAGTACGCGGTCGCGCTCGTCCGGGCGACTCGACAGCACCCTTCGCTCGCCGTGGGTCTCTCGCCGCGCGCCGCGACGATGCTCTCGGCCGCGGGCCGCGCCTCCGCGCTCGTCTCCGGCCGCGACTTCGCGATCCCTGACGATCTGAAGAACCTGTTCGTCTCGCTGGCCCATCACCGCGTGGTGCTGACTCCTTCGGCGGAGATGGAAGGCCTCGCGGCGCGCGCAGTGCTCGAAGAGATCCTCGGACAGGTCCCCGCCCCACGCTGAGCTCGCGCTCTCGGTCTCCCACGATGATCCCCACGCAACGACTCCTCATCGCCCTCCTCGTGACGCTGCCGTTGGCCTTCGTGCCGATGGTCGTGCCGGACGCGTGGATCGCGATCGTCGGTGTGTGGACGCTCCTCGGCGCGGGCGTCGCGATCGATCTCGCGGTGCTGACGCGCATCGCGATCGATGCTCGGATCGGGCGCCCGACGGCCGTCGGCGTCGGGACCTCGTTCACTGCGACCGCGAACGTCGACACCGGCGTCCCGCTCGCGCTCCGTTGCGCCATCCGGAGCGAGACGGCGTGGCCCGTCGATACCGACATGGGCATCCGCTCGCTTCGCCTCGCGCCCGGCAACAACGAGATCTCGCTCCCGCTCTTCGCCGATCGACGTGGGAAGGGCGCGCTCCGCGCGGTCTGGCTCCAGATCGAGGGCACGCTCGGCCTGTTCCGCCGTATCGAGCGCGTCGACCGCGGCGGAGGACCGATCGCCGTCGTGCCGGACGTGGAGCGCGTGGATCGCGACGCGATGGAGGTGCTCGGCTCGGAAGCGATGCTCTCGGGCATGAAGCGCGAGCGCTGGGCGGGAGACGGCGGCGAGTTCGAGTCGCTCTCGAGCTACTCGCTCGGCATGGACATGCGCGCCGTGGACTGGAAGGCGTCCGCGCGTCACCTCTCGCTCCGCGTTCGACGCTTCCGGCTCGAGCGTCGTCAGCGGATCATCCTCTGCCTCGACCTCGGTCGCGAGATGCGCGACCCGATCGAGGGCCTCGAGCGCCTCGACCACGGCGTGCACACGGCGCTCGTGCTCGCGAAGACCGCGCTCGGAGCGGGCGACCTCGTGGGGCTCCACGCCTACAGCGACGAGCCACGCGCCTGGGTCCCTGCGCGCGGAGGCCCCGTGCAGTTCTCTCGCTTGCGGCAGGCATGCGCACAGCTCGCCACCGAGCCGGACGAGACGAACCACGTGCTCGGCCTCCACGATCTTCTGCGTCGGAGCAATCGGCGATCGATGATCGTCGTCTTCACGGAGTTCACGGACGCGACGACCGCCGAGCTGATGCTCGACACCATCGGCCAGCTCGCGAGGAGGCACGTGATCGTGTTCGTCGCGCTCGACGACCCGGCCCTCGAAGAGCCGCTGAACGTCGCGCCGACGACGGGGCGAGAGCTCGCCGCAGCGGTCGTCGCGTCGAGCCTCGCGAATCGCCGCCATGTGGTCCTCGCCCGGCTCGGACGGCTCGGCGTGCACGTCGTCCACAGCCGGCCCGGGGCCGTCGCCGGCGCGCTCGTCGAGCGCTACGTACGCATCAAGTCGAGAGGGCTCATCGGATGACCGACTCCTTCGAACCGAGCGGCGCCGATCGCGTCAGCGTCCCCGCACGCAGCAGCATCCCGGGGCACGACCCGCGCTCGATGCGCTTCCGACGCGAGCGAGAGGCCGAGTGGGCCGAGCTCGAGTCGATCCTCGATCGCGCGATGACGCGCGGTCTCTCCGTGCTGCACGAGTCCGAGCTCCAGCGCCTTCCGCTCCTCTACCGCAGCGCCATCTCGAGCCTCTCGGTCGCGCGGAAGACGGCGATGGATCGCGCGCTCGTCGCATATCTCGAGTCGCTCGCGTCGCGCGCGTATCTCGCGGTCTACACCTCGCGCACGGGCGAGCGCTGGGCGCTGGTGCGCTTCCTCGTCGACAGCTTCCCGCGGGCGGTGCGCACGATGCTGCCCCAGCTCGCGCTCTCGACCGGCCTCTTCGTGCTCGGCCTCGCGGTGGCGTACGGCCTCGTCCGCTTCGGTGACAGCGAGTGGTACTTCGCGTTCGTCGACCCGGCGCTCGCCGGCGGACGGTCCCCGGGCGCGACCACCGAATTCCTCCGCAACGGGCTCTACGAGACCGACGCGCACGGTCTCTCGATCTTCGCGAGCTTCCTGTTCGACCACAACGCGCGGATCGGGCTGGTCGCGTTCGCGCTCGGCTTCGCCGCGGGCATCCCGACGGCCCTGCTCATCTTCCAGAACGGACTGATGCTCGGGGCGTTCCTCGCGCTCTACGATCAGCACGGCCTCCTCGTCCCTCTGTGCGGCTGGCTCCTTCCGCACGGCGTGCCGGAGATCTCCGCCATCCTCCTCTGCGGCGCAGGAGGCATGGCGATGGGGCACGCGATGCTCGCCCCCGGTGCGCGCACCATCCGCGCCGCGCTCACCGACGCGGGCAAGCGCGGGGCGGTGGTCGCTGCGGGCAGCGTGTTCCTCTTCCTCGTCGCCGGCTTCATCGAGGGCGTCTTCCGGCAGACGGTGACGAGCGACCTGCTTCGCTTCGCGATGGCCTCCTTCAACGCGTCGTGGCTCGCGGCCTGGCTCGTCCTCGGCGGACGGCTGCCGGAGCTGCGCCTGCTCCGCGACCAGCTCGTCCCTTCGACCAAGGCTGGCACCGCGCCGTGACAGAGGACCGCAACGGCGATCGGATCGTTCACATGATCACGCCCGAGGGCGCCGATCTGGTCTTCGCCCTCGCCACGGTCGGAGAGCGCGCGATCGCGTTCGCCGTCGACTTCGTCCTGAGCCAGCTGATCCTGATCGCGTTCGTCCTCCTCGGGCTCGCGTTCACGTTCGTCACCACCAGCGAGCACGTGCTCGCGCTCGCGGTGATCGGCGCCTTCGTGATCCGCCAGGGCTACTTCCTGTTCTTCGAGGCGCGGCTCCAGGGCTCGACGCCCGCCAAGCGCCTGCTCGGTCTGCGCGTGGTGAGCCGCGACGGAGCGCGGCTCTCCATCGAGAGCATCGTCGCGCGGAACCTGCTGCGCGACCTCGAGCTCTTCGTTCCGCTCGCCATCGGCGTGGCCCCGCAGCAGTTCCTCGGGCCCGCGCCGTGGTGGCTCCGCGTTCCCGCGATGCTCTGGGTGATCCTCCTCGTCGCCCTTCCCTTCCTCACCCGGGAGCGCACACGCGCCGGCGACATGGTCGCGGGCACTATCGTGGTGCGCGTGCCCAAGGCGCAGCTCGCGCGGGACGAGGCCGAGGGAACGCGCGCGCGCATCCGCTTCACGAAGGAGCAGCTCGCGATCTACGGCGAGCACGAGCTCGAGACCCTCGCCGAGCTGCTCCGCAAGCTCGACCTCGGGAAGGCGTCGGACGACGACCTCCGCATCATCGCGGAAGCGATCGCGCGCCGCATCCGCTTCGAAGGGCGCGAGCCCACCCAGCAGCCGGATCTCTTCCTGCGCACGTTCTATCGCGAGCAGCGCACCGAGCTCGAGCGCGAGCTCGTCCTCGGTCGCCGCATCGCAGACAAGAACGAGCGCAAGGATCGTCCGCGAGGCCCGCGCGCATGACGACGCCGGGCGACGCCCGGGCGTTCCCGCCCCCTCCGTGGCGCACGCACGGACGGGCTTGGTTCGCGTCCTATCTTGTGCGTGCGAGCGAGATCACGGTGCCGGCGCCCCTCACGATCGACGCGCGCTTCGGCTGGACCCTCGGCGCGCTCGGCGTCGTCGAGTACCTCGAGCCCTCTCCGCTGACCTACCGCGAGGTCGTCTGGATGCCTGCCCGCGTCTCCATGAGCGTCTCCGGCAAGACGGTGCGCGGCTTCTGGGTCTCCCACATGGTCGTCGACTCGCACACGTCCGTCGCCGCGGGGCGCGAGCTCTGGGCGCTCCCCAAGCGCTTCGCGACGATCGACATCGACGGCACCGACGAGCGCGCTCGGGTCCAGCTCGAGGTCGAGGACGGCGCGCGGCTCACCCTCGATCTGCGTGGGCACGCGCCGATCTCGAGGCGGAGCGATCGCCTCGCCACGCTGCAGGCCCGAGGCGGCGAGATCGTGCGATTCCGTGGGTCGACGTCGGCCCGGGTCGGCCTGGCCGAGGTCCGGTGCACGGCGGGCGCCGACGCGTGGGCCGGTCTGCGCTCCGCACGCCGCCTCCCGCTCGCCGGCGCTGCGATGCCCGCCTTCGAGACGACGATGCACGCGCCCGAGATCCTTCGCCCGTGAGCCGCATCGTCCTCGTGGACGGCGCGGCTGGCTTCCTCGGCTCGGCGGTGGTCGAGACGCTGAGCCGCGCGGGCTTCCGCGTGCGGGCGACCGATCGCCCAGGCTCCATGCTGCCGAGCGGCGTCGGCGTGGAGCATGCGCACGCCGATCTCGAGAACGACGAACTCGCCCCGCTCTTCTCGGGCGTCACGCACGCCGTACACGTCGCCGGCCTCTTCGATCTGGCTGCCTCACGCGACGCGCTCACGCGCGCGAACGTTCACGTCGCCGCGCGCGTCGCGGAGGCTGCACGGGTCGCCGACGTCAGCCGCTTCGTCCACGTCTCGAGCGTGACGGTGCATGGCCGACCGAGCACGAGCCCGCTGCGCGAGAGCGCGCCGATGCGCGGCGGAACACCGTACGAGGTGAGCAAGCGAGAGGGAGAGCGGGCCGTGCGCGCCGTGGCCGAAAGGGGGCTGCCGTGCGTGATCGTCCGGCCGAGCGGGATCTACGGGCCGCGAGGTCGCTACGGTCTCGCGGCGGCGATCGCGGCGATGGTCCTCGCGAAGGCGCGCACGCGTGGGCATCGCTCGCTCCGCGGCGGACCGAGGATGACGCACGTGCACGTCGAGGACGTGGCGCGCGCGATCGCGCTGGTTCTCGACGAGCAGCAGACGCGCGCTGCGGACGTGCTCGGACGCGCGTTCTTCGTCGCGGACGAGACGCCGATCCGCTGGGGAGATCTTCTCGCGTTCCTCGAGCGCGAGCTCGACGTGCGCGAGAGCGACCCCATCGAGCTCTCCTGGCTGCGCACGCGCGCGCTCCTCGCCGCGCTTCGACTGACGCCCCGAGCGCGCCTCGCCCGGACCAACGACACGCTCGCCCGCGGCTGGGAGCGTCTCGTCCGCGAGAACGACCTCGTCCCGGCGCTGCTGCCGCGCATCGATCCCCACGCGTACGACTACTTTCTCGGCGACCACGTGTACGACACGTCCGCGCTCGCTGCGCTCGGCTTTCGCTGCGAGCACCCGGATCCGCGCGCTGGTCTCCGCGAGACGATCGCCTGGTACCGTCGTGAGCGCTGGCTGCCCCCTAACGAGGTGGCACCGGCTCCTCGCGCGGGCGATCCACGGTCAGCGTGAAGCTCCGGACGAAGTCGTCCGGCTCGTCGGCGTCGAGCCCACGCGCGCCGATGTTCGTCACGACGAGGACGACCTCGGTGGTCCCCTCGAGCAGCTCGACCGGCAGGTAGCTCGCCGGTGTCGGCCGGGGCGGCGCACGCATCCGAGCGATCTCGTCGCCCCGCGCATCGAGCCTGATCGCGATGAGCGACCACTCGACTCCGAACTCGCCGCGCAGCCAGACCCGGAGGCGCGATCCGGCGGGCGCACCGCTGACATCGACGGACGCGTAGCCGCTGCCGTAGGGCTCGACCTCGCGCTCGTAGCGCATGGTCCTCGGCAAGTGCTGCCAGTCCGCGTGCGCGAACACCGGAACGGCCGCGCCGCGCGGAAGCGCCGAGAGCACGGGGTACGCCGTCGGCCGTCTTCTCGACGGGAGCCCGGCGAAGTACCTCGACGCGCCGAAGTCCTCGACGATGCGCGTGAGCGGATCGTGTGCGATCGCGACCCCTTGCGCGATCACGTGATAGACGTCGGGCAGCGCGTGGAGATCGCCACCGTCGCGCGTGTACTGACGAGTCGCGTTCCAGAGATCGCGGATGAAGGTCCCGGTCTCTCCATCGTGCCGCGCAGAGATCGCGGCGAGGAGAAGCGCGCCGCCCTCACCCGAGCCGGGCGCGTGTGAAACGAACCCACGCTCGCTGGCGAGCTGATGCTCGACGAGCTGCGACTCGTCGCACCCGAAGCGGCCCGTCACGAGATAGCTCAGGTACGTCGCGGTCGCGCGGCGCCAGGCCGGTGCTTCGGCCGGATCCATCGAGAGGAGGAGCGCGTCGGCGTACGCGACGACGACGCAAGCGGGAACCAGCTCGGGATCGAGCCCATCGGCCAGCTCGGCGAACGTGATCGCACCGTCGAGGTCGACGAAGCTCGTTGGCACGTCGAGCCCCGCTCGCTCGAACCTCGGCGGCGCGGGACGCTCGAGCGGAGCCGAAGGCTCATCGCCCTCGAAGGACTCCGCGGCCCGCAGGTAGAGATCGAATCCGTCGCCGCCGCCGCGACCTCCGTCGAACGGCGGGAGCGGCCAGCCGAGCCGTTCGAGCGCCAGGTGGGCTGCTTCGAGCGCGTCGAGCGCCGCACGCGCGCGCGCCTCACCCACGCCGGGCTCGGCGTGGATGGCCACGGGAAGCCACGTCGAGCGCAGCTCCCAGCCGTCGAGCACCGGCCGGCGGCGCGCGTCGGGAAACGGAACCCGCGGGCCGGTCCACTCTCGACCTGCGTCGGCGATCGACTCGGCCCAGGCGTCGAGCCCATCGACGATGCCGACGCCCGTCAGGTCCGCGGGGGGACGCTCCGGCTCCTGGGACGATGCGGCGCTCGGAAGCGAAGCGACGGCCAGCGCGAGCGCGAGCCCGGCCCACCACGCTCGGCTCCGGGACGCCGCCCGGCCACCCTCCTCTCTACGCTCGAGGTCCACCACGGCCGTTCGGTCGTTCCTCCGGGGCATCGCCCCGCGCCCCGTGGGTACATCTGTTGACTTCAACCCACCCCTCCCTCTACACCCTTTCACCAGCGCTCGTTTCCGAGCGTTCGAGCGCCCGGGTCCCCACGGGCGGAGGGTCGCATGGACGAGCCGCGCTTCGATCCGAGTGGTTTCTTCGACTTCGACCTGACCTCGGGGGCCATGCGCGCCCGCGGCGGAACTCGGGTCCTCGTGCTCTCCGACACCGTCGTGGCCCCATTGGTTTCCGCGGCAGTCGCGAGCGGCGATCTGACCGCGATGCGCAGGCTCGGACGACATGTTGGCGAAGAGATCCGAGGATCCGTCGGAGGCTCCGCGGACAGTCTGTCTCCGGAGACCGTCCTCGGCCACGCGGCAGGCGTCCTCGCGCTGTTCGGTTGGGGAAAGCTGACGCTCGAGCGCTGGGGCGATGCGCTCGTCGCGCGCATCGTGTCCGTGCCGGAGCTCGACGAGAGTCAGCTCGCGTTCGCGGCGCTGCTCGGCGGGCTCTTCTCGGCGCTCTCGCAGCGCGACGTCGCGTGCGTTCCGCTGGCCGAGACGGGCTCGTTCGTCCTCGTGGATCCGAGCGTCGCCGAGACGGTGTGGTCCTGGGCGCAGTCGGGCGACGACATCGCGAGCATCGTCTCGCGCCTGACGCCGGAGAACGCGACATGAGCGAAGTGAGCAAGCTCGAGGGGCTCCTCGCGCGCATCCAGCAGAACCGGCGGCCAGAGCCGCCGAGCCTGGAGTCGATGCTTCGATCGATCGGCGGCGGTCCGGGCGCTGCGGCGCCTGCGCAGGCGAGCCCAACGCCGACGCCCGGACGCGCGCCCGTCTCGCCGGTGCAGCGCCCCCGCGCGCTGACGCCGCTCGAGAGCGCCATCGCCCACTCCCGCGGGAGCGCTGTCGACGCCGAGCTCGACGCCCTCGTTTCCGAGCCCGAAGCGCCCGAGCTCGAGCTCGAGGTCGTGATGGACGAGAACGGCGACGACATGCAGGTCGCCGAGGCAGCCGACATCGCGGCGGCCGAGGCGCGAGAGCGCGACGCGGACGAGCGCGACGCGCGCGAGGCCCAGCGAGCCGCAGCAGAGGCTGCGGCTGAACGAGCTGCTGCTGCACAGGCCGCTGAACGAGCTGCCGCTGCGCAGGCCGCTCAGCAGGCTGCTCAGGCTGCTCAGCAGGCTGCCGCCGCACAGGCCGCCGCTGCACAGGCCGCCGCTGCACAGGCCGCCGCTGCACAGGCTCAACAGGCTGCCGCCGCTGAACGGGCCGCCGCTGCACAGGCTCAACAGGCTGCCGCCGCTGAACGGGCCGCCGCGCAGGCTGCGGCCGCGCAGGCTGCGGAGAAGGCCGCCGCTGAACGGGCCGCCGCGCAGCAGGCCGCAGCTCAGGCTGCCGAAAGGGCCGCAGCTCAGCAGGCTGCTGAGCGAGCGGAGCGAGAGCAGGCCGAAGCCGCCGCCGCACGTGCTTCGGCGGGCGCTCGACCCGTCGCAGCCATGGCGCCCAGCCCCGGGCCCGGACCGGTCGCGAACGTTCGCGGCGCGGTCGAACGCACCACGTTCGGCTCGATGCTCGGACGCTCGCTCGCGCTTCGGCCGCGCTGACGGCTTGCGATGCTGCTCGCGGTCGACGTCGGCAACACGCACACGGTCCTCGGCCTGTACGACGGCACGCGCCTCGCGCACGACTTCCGCGTGGAGTCGTCGAAGGGGCGAACGGCCGACGAGCTCCTCGTGCTGCTGCTCACCTTGCTCGACGTGTCGCGCGTCCCGCGGACCGAGGTCGAGCACACGATCATCGCCTCGGTGGTGCCCGCGCTGACGGACGTGGTCGCGCTCGCGGCGCGACGTGGCTTCGGACACGAGCCGATGATCGTCGGGCCGGGGATCAAGACCGGGATGCCGATCCTCTACGAGAGCCCGCGTGAGGTGGGCGCCGACCGCATCGCCAACGCCGTCGCCGCCTACGAACGGGTCGGCAGCGCGGTGTGCGTCGTCGACTTCGGAACGGGCACCAACTTCGACTGCGTCTCGAAGAAGGGTGAATTTCTCGGCGGCGTCATCGCCCCGGGCATGCAGATCAGCGCCGAGGCGCTCTTCAGTCGCGCCGCGCGGCTCGCGCGCATCCCCATCCAGAAGCCGCCGAAGGCCATCGGCCGGAACACCGCGCACAGCGTCCAGTCCGGCATCGTGTTCGGCTACGTCGGGCTCGTGGACGGCCTGGTGGACAGGATCCGCGCCGAGATCGGCGACCCTTGCCGCGTGCTCGCGACGGGCGGGCTCGCGTCGCTGGTCGGGCCCGAGTCGCGCACCATCGAAGAGGTCATCCCGAACCTCACGCTCGAAGGGCTGCGCATCCTCCACGAACGCAACCGAGAGCCGTAGCCGAGCAGGAGGCTCGCGAGCAGGAGGCTCGCAGAGCTACTTCTTCGCCCGCGAGACGAGCCGCTCGACGCGACCTCTCACGCGGCGAGCGCGCGTGGCCACTGCGTCCATGGCGCGCTCGGCGGGCATGAGCACGTACCTGCGGACCTTCTCGTCCGGTCGTGCCTTGAAGACGGTGCTGTGCGCCTTCCCGTCCCAGCCTGCGGGCGCTTCCTTCGTGTAGTAGTAGGCCGCGAAGCTCTGGCGCTGCGCCCCTCCTGGGCAGCGGACCTCGGTCACGCCGTGAAAGCTTATCGCGCTCGTCTCGAAGACGACGCAGCGACCGAGCTTCGGCGCGACGGTTCGCTCGCAGCGCGAGACGTCCCGGTTCCAGAGCTCGAGCGCCCCTCCCCACTCGGGATCCCAGCGCTCGTTCAGATACACGAGGATGTTCATCCGCCGGAACATCCGCGGCTCCTCCAAGAGGTTGAAGTCGGCGTGCACGTCGAGCCGTCCGCTCGCACTCGTGATGTGCATGCCGCCGCCCCGCAGCCGCGCGTCGGCGACCAGTCGCTCGATGCCGGTGATCTCTTCGAGCGCCGACAGCATCTCCTTCCCGGCGAGCGCTTCGTGGAGCGCGCGAACGGGATCCGGAAAGCGCGCCGCGTCGGTGACCTGGACCTTTCTTCGCTCGTTCACCTTCGAGAACGCGAAGCCGAGCGCGAGCGCATGCTCGAAGCTCGGATAGGCCGCCGCGATCTCGCGCGCAGCCTCCGGCTCGAGGAGCTCGTCGATGACGAAGTACGGAAAGGGCTGGCTGAGCCTCCACTGCGCCCGCAGCCCGTCTCGATCGAGCGGTCTGAGCACGTTCCCCATACCAGGCGATAGCACACGGCCCGACGTTGCGGTCGCGCGCGGCTCTTCGCATAGTGCGCCCGGTTTCGCTTGCGGTGCGAAACGACACAGGAGCTTTCGATGGCGCGGCAGATCGATCTCACCGACCCCGAGTACCAGGCGCCCGCGTCGCGTGGCGCGCTCGAGCGCTTCTTCATGCGCTTCATCCGTGACGAGCGAGACCTGCCGTTCGTCTGGCTCACGCTGGGGATGACCTTCATCCAGCTCCCGCTCGCGCTCGCGATGTTCATCCCCGGCGTGTTCCGGTGGTGGATGGCACCGCTCTATCTGGGGCTCTTCTACGGCGTCTTCGCAGACCGCTACATCTTGATGCTCCACAACACGAGCCACCGGCCGTTGTGGAAGCGCGAGCTCAACTTCCTCAAGCCTTTCATCCCCTACGTGCTCGGCCCGTTCACCGGCCAGACTCCGGGGACCTACTTCATCCACCACATCACGATGCACCACGCGGAAGGGAACCTCGTGAAGGACCTCTCCTCCACGATGAAGTACCGGCGCGACGACGTCTTCCACTTCGCCACCTACTGGGCCGAGTTCTTCTTCGTGCAGATCGGGAAGCTCGCGCTCTATCAGGCGCGCAAGAAGCGAACGCGCCTCGTGCTCGCGCTCCTCCTCGGCGAGTTCGGCTTCTTCGCCCTCCTCGCCGCTGGCTTGACGCTCGCGCCCGGCCCGACCGTCACGGTCTTCCTCATCCCCTTCCTCATCTCGCGCTTCGTGATGATGGCGGGGAACTGGGGCCAGCACGCGTTCGTGGATCAGAACGACCCCGGCTCCTCTTACAAGAGCGCGATCACCTGCGTGAACCACCGCTACAACCAGCGCTGCTTCAACGACGGCTACCACATCTCGCATCACCTCTCGGCGACGCGCCACTGGACCGATCACCCCGCCGAGCTGCGGGACAACGCGGACAAGTACGCTGCGCACGACGCGATCGTCTTCAAGGACATCGACTTCCTCGGCGTCTGGATGCTCCTCATGGTTCGCAACTACGACAAGCTCGCCGATCACTTCGTCGAGCTGCGTGAGACGCCGCGCAGCAAGGAGGAGATCAAGGCCCTCCTCAAGAGCCGGACTCTCCCTCTCGACGTCAAGCGCGCCGAGGTCGTCGCCGCCGTCCCTGCGTAGCCGCCAGCCGATCGCGGCGTCAGGTCGCGAGCTTCTCGCGGATGAGCCGGTCCGCGTCGCGAACCTGCATCATCAGGAAGCGGGCCCGGATCTCGTCCTGCTGGGCCGCATCCAGATCGCCGTGGCGCCCGCGGCTGGCGACGTAGAGCGTGATCGCGCTCGCGACCGAGACGTTGAGGCTCTCGACGAAGCCGACCATCGGGATTCGATACGTCCCATCGGCGAGCGCGCGCATCTCCTCGCTCGGCCCGGCGTGCTCGTTCCCGAGGACGACGGCCGCCTTGTCCACCGCGCTCAGATCCTCGGGCGTCATCGTCCCCTCCATCGAGGCGACGAAGATCCGATAGCCGCGCGCTCGAAGGCGCGTCGCGCACTCGGTCGCGCTCGCGTTCCGCACGAGATCCAGCCAGCGGTGCGTCCCCTTCGAGACGCGGTGCGAGATCGCGAACGGAAGGCGTCCCGCCCCCAGGTGCCCCTCGTGGCAGCCGAACGCGTCGGCCGATCGCAGGATCGCCGCGCCGTTGTGGGGATCGGAGAGCCCTTCGAGCACCGGGATGAGCGAGCGCGTGCGCCGCGCGATCACCTGGTCGATGCGCAGAAGCCGCGCATCGGTGACGAGCGGCGCGAGCACGCGAACGATGTCCGCGGAGGGAAACGGCAGAGCGCTCAGGGGCCCCACCTCCTCGACCTCGGGCAACGTCCGCTTCACGCCGTCAATGCGCCCGCGGCTCGTCCCGGTTGATCTGGACACCGATCACGAGCGTGCCGCCCTGGAAGTTCTGACCGGCGACGAAGAACGGATCCCCGGGCGGCGCGGCCACCTCGAGGACGGGCAGGTAGTCCGACTGCGATCGCCGATTGATCGACACGCGCAGGTGGCTTCGCCCATCGGGGCTCACCTCCTCGAGGATGAGCTGGAGCACTCGGCCGTTCGGGAGATCGATCGTCGACGGCACGCCGACCGAGAGCGTGACCTCGTGGACGCTGTACACGTCCATCGAGTGAAACGCGTTGAACGGCGGCTGCCGGAGCGCTGCGAGGTGCTCGAGCCGGGGATCGATGACGCCGGCCACCTCGCGCGCGAGGATCACGGTGACCTCGGCGTGGACGCTGACCGCATCCTGGGCGCGCGCCGTCGAGACGAAGCCTCCCGCGAGCCACAACGCAGTGACGACGAGCATCGCGGCGAGCGAGCTCACGCCCACCGAAGTCGCCACCGTCTGTCGTTCGTCGTTCATGGCACTCGATTCGGTGCAGCTCGATTCGGTACTGCTCGATTCGGTACTGCTCGATCCGGTGGAGCTGGTTGCCGGTGGAGCGGGGATACCGAGGTCAGTTCGGAGCCTGCTCGGGAGACGCACCACCCTCGTCGATCTTCACCGCGTCGTCGAGCCACACGACGGCGTACCGCTGACCGGCGGTTCCTTCCACCGCGAAGATCGTTCCGACGTTCGTCCCGAAGTCGACCGCGAGCACCTCGGTGCGCATCGAGTCCGGAATGCCGTCGCGCTCGTCGAGCGGCGTCGTCCCGTCGGTCGTCGCGAGACCGTCGCGCGGCGCGGGGTCGCCAGGCCGCACGAAGGCGAGGACCACCGCCGCGGCGAGCGCCAGCAGACCGATGCCGACTCCAAAGCGACGCCGACGACGCGTCAGCGGATCTTCGGCCACGGGGGCCGATGGCCGCGAGGCGGGGTCGATCTCTGCCGTCGGCGCGGGCGCGCCGCGATCCTCGGTCGAGTCGCTCGGGCGACCCACGAGGCGTAGCGCTGGGCGCGGGCTCTTCGCGTCGTTCGCCACCGACGCTTGCGGGGCGCTCGCGGTCGCGGGCTTCGCGCTGGCGGGCGACGTGCCGAGCTCGGCGCCGTTCTCGATCGCCGCCCACATGGCGGCCGAGTCCGCATCGGAGATCGACTGCTCGGCGGTGCTCCGAACGAGCGTCCGAACGTCGCCCAGCGCGACGAGCTTGCGGCCCAGCACCTCGTCGTCCGCGATCTCTCGCTCGAGCGCCTCGCGCTCCTCGGCGGGCAGATCCCCGTCGAAGTAGCGGTGGAGCCGGCGGTCCATTCCTTCCGTGCTCATGGTCGTCCTCACTCTCTCACTCGATGTCCATGTCGCCGTCGACGTACCCGGCGAGCGCGGACTGCATCTTCTTCCGCGCATGAAACAAGCGACTCATGATCGTCCCCTTGGGGACATCGAGAACCTCTGCCATCTCCTCGTACGAGAGGCCCTCGATCTCACGAAGCAAGATCACCTGACGGTGGTACTCTGGTAGCTCCGCCAGCGCAGCGTCGATCTTCTCGATGAGCTCGCGGCGGATGGCGGCCTTGCGCGGGTTGGCGTCGGCCATTCGCGGAAGGATCGCCTCGTTGGTGCCGCCTTCTTCACGCGAGATCGCGTCGTCGTACTCGACGGGGCGGCTCGTCTTGCGTCGGCGCAGCTGATCGATCGCGAGGTTCATGACGATCCGGTAGAGCCACGTGTAGAAGCTCGAGGAGCCCTGGAAGCTGGCGAGGTGCTTGTGCACCTTGACGAAGCCCTCCTGGACGACGTCCATCGCGTCGTGTCGGTTCTTGAGGACGCCGTACGCGACCGAGTACGCGCGCTTGTGGTAGCGGTCGAAGAGCTGGCGAAACGCCCCGTGGTCACCCTGCTGAGCGCGCTCGACGAGCAGGCGGTCTCGCTCACGCTCTTCCGGCGCGGCGTGAGTGGGCACGGCCTCCGCGTCCTCGACCGGGGGAAGGTCGGGATCGGAGCTCGCAGCACCTCTCTCTGGCGGGGATCCATCGTCGGCGTTGGACGCGCCCCTCGGAGCGTCATTCAATGACCCCGAAACGAGCGGCGCAACGCCGGCGGCAGCCTCGGAATCGGGCTGTTTGTCAGGCTCGTCGTCCTCCGCGGCGGGGGCCCGCGAGAGTGGGCGGACCCGTCCCGAAGCCCCCTTCGCGGCGGGGTCGCGCGTGGACCGCGTCATCGAGGCCGATTTGTAGCACGGTGAGCCCACCGTTCGGAGGACGAAGCCGCTCGATTCCGGTCGGTCGGCCAGCAACGGGGCTCCACCCGCCGATCCCGGTGCGCTAGAACGCTCCACGATGACGACGGACCTGACCACGCTGAACGCGCCGCAGCGCGACGCCGTGCTCCACGAGCGCGGCCCGCTCGTCGTGTTCGCAGGCGCGGGGAGCGGCAAGACCCGGGTCATCACGTACCGGATCGCGCGTCTCGTGAGCGAGCTCGGTGTGCCGGCCTACCAGGTGATGGCCGTCACCTTCACGAACCGAGCCGCCGGGGAGATGCGCGAGCGGCTCGAGCGGCTCGTGCCGGGCCGCAGCCGGGATCTCGTCGTGGGCACGTTCCACTCGACGTGCGCGCGCCTTCTCCGGCGTCACCACGAGGAGATCGGCCTCTCGCGCGACTTCGTCATCTACGACGACTCCGACCAGAAGGCGATGATCACGCGCGTGCTGCGCGACCTGAAGATGGACGAGAAGCGCTACCCACCGCGCATGATCGCCTCGCTCATCAACGGCGCGAAGAACGAGATGAAGTCGCCCGAGGAGGCCGAGCTCGCCGGCTTCGACGCGGAGCGGATCCGCGCGGTGTACACCGAGTACGAGCGGCGCATGAAGGCCTCGAGCGCGCTCGACTTCGGCGATCTGATCTATCGAATGGTGCGGGCGCTCGAGGGGATTCCGACGCTCTCGGAGAAGCTCTCCGGGCGCTTCGTTCACCTCCTGGTGGACGAGTTCCAGGACACCAACCACGCGCAGTTCCGCCTCGTCTCGGCGCTGTCTGCGCACCACCGGAACGTGTGCGTGGTCGGAGACGACGATCAGAGCATCTACCGTTGGCGCGGCGCCGATCGCAGAAACATCCTGGATTTCAGGCGTTTCTATCCCGACGCCCAGCTCGTCAAGCTCGAGCAAAACTATCGGTCGACGAAGCGCATCCTCCGCGTCGCGCACGCGATCATCGAGAAGAACCTCGACCGCGAGCCGAAGCAGCTCTGGACCGACAACGTCGACGGCACGCCCATCGGCGTGGTCCGCTGCGGCACCGAGCGGGAGGAGGCCGAGCTCGTCGTCGCGGCTGCGCGTGAGCTCAGGGGTAGCGATCGTCCGCTCGCCGATCTCGCGGTCTTCTATCGCATCCACGCGCAGTCGCGCGTGATCGAAGAAGCGCTCCGCGCCGCGAACGTGCCGTACCGAGTGGTCGGCGGCGTGCGGTTCTACGACCGCGCCGAAGTGAAGGATCTGCTCGCCTACCTGCGCGTCGTCGCCAACCCCGAGGACGACGTCTCGCTCCTGCGGATCCTCAACGTTCCGACGCGCGGGATCGGGAAGACCACGGTCGACCGACTGCTCGATCAGGCTGCCTCGCAAGGCGCGAGCGCGTGGTCGGCGATCCAGGCAGGGGCGGAGGGCAACGGAGCTCTCGCGCGCTTCGTGGCGCTCGTCGAAGGGCTTCGCGTCCAGCGCGAGGAGCTCACGCTCTCCGAGCTGGCGACGCGCATCCTCGAGGTGACCGGCTACGAGGCCATCCTCCGCAAGGAAGACACGCCCGAGGCCGACGCGCGCCTCGAGAACCTCGCCGAGCTCGTCGGCTCGATGCGCGAGTTCGAGCAAGACGCCGAGGAGGCCTCGCTCACCGCGTTCCTCGAGCTCGTCACGCTCCAGAACGAGGTCGTCGAAGAAGGACAGGATCGCGACGTCGTCACTCTGATGACCGTGCACGCCGCCAAGGGCCTCGAGTTTCCGACGGTGCTCGTCCTCGGGCTCGAGGAGCAGCTCTTTCCGCTGCGCGGCGCGGGAGGTCCGAACGACGCGGAGGACGCCGAGGAGGAGCTCGAAGAGGAGCGCCGCCTGGCCTACGTCGCGTTCACGCGGGCGAGAGAGAAGCTCGTGCTCTCGTGGGCGAGCACGAGGTACGTGTTCGGTCAGATGCGCATCGGCACGCGCTCGCGCTTCCTCGACGAGCTGCCCCGCGCGGACATCGCGCTGATCGGCGAACCAGGCGCGGCGGGGCGGTCCGTGCCGCCCAGGCCGAGCTGGCAGCCTCCGATCGGAGCGCGACGCGAGAGCTACGGGCCATCGCTGCGCGGCGCCTCCGTCACGGGCCGCTCGGATGCGCCGCGCGAGACGGTGCTCGATCGGAGCGAGGGCGATCACGAACAGGGGCTGCGCGCCGGCATGCGTGTTCGCCACGTTCGCTATGGCGTGGGGAAGGTCCTGCTCGTCGAGGGCGGGGCGCCGCCGAAGGTCACGGTGGACTTTCCGGGCTTCGGAAAGAAGCAGATCGTGGCGAGCTTCCTCGAGCCGGCGTAGGGCGCCTCACTGCCGGCAATTTGACTCTTCGCTCGCATCTTCCCAAGGTCATGGAGGTGTACGAACGAACTCGGTCTCAGACGCTCGGGTGGTGGCTCCTGGCCAGCGCGCTCGGTGCAGGCTGGATCATGTCGGACGATGCCTCTGCCCAGCGTACATCGCCGGTCGCCACCTGCGCTGTGGACGCGCCCGTCCCAGCAGGCGGGACCGTCACGGACGTCCTCAGCGACGGCTCGGTCGCCGACGCGTCCGAGCCTCTGGCGTACGAGCTCGACGAGAACGGTCGTCCGATCTACGGGCGCGACATCCCGATCGAGGATCCCAGCGGGACCGCGCTCGCGTCGTTCCATGCAGCGCTCCGGCGCGCCGAGCGCGGCGACGGCCAAGCGCGGCTCGTGTTCTACGGCGCTTCCCACGTCGCGGCGGACATGTTCACCGGCACGATCCGTCGGCTGCTCCAGGAGCGCTTTGGTGACGCCGGACACGGCTTCGTCTTGCCGGTCGAGCCCTGGCGTCACTACCGGCACACCGACCTCGACATCGAGTCGAACTTCCGTCGGTGGGACGTGCTCCGAGTTCACGTGGGCCAGACGGCGCCGTCGCTCTACGGGATCATGGGCGTGGCGCTCACGACCGACGCTGCGCACGCGTATGGACGGATCGATACGGGCCAGGCGTCGGCGAGCCGGTTCGAGCTCTGGTACTCGCAGCGGCCTGACGGCGGGACGATCGACCTGCTGGTCGATGGGCACGTCGAGCGCCGACTCTCCACGCGCTCCGCGGAGCTGAATCCCGGCTACGCCGTCGTCTCGACGGCGGACTGCCCGCACACGTTCGAGATTCGCGTTCGGGGCGATGGCCCGGTCACGCTGTACGGCGCGACCGTCGAGCGCGAGCGTCCGGGCGTGATCGTCGACGAGATGGGCATCAACGGCGCGCGGGCGGCCTCGCAGCTCCTCTGGGACGAGCCGCTCCAGGTCGAGCAGCTGCGGCGCCGCATGCCCGACCTCGTGGTGCTGGCCTACGGGACGAACGAGAGCGGCGACGACACGCAGCCGATCGAGACGTACGAGCGCGAGCTGCGGCAGGTCGTGACCCGCGTGCAGACGGCAGTACCCACGTCCTCGTGTCTGCTCGTGGGCCCCTCGGATCGACCGATCGTGCATCGCGACGGGACGTACGAGCCGCGCCCGCGCACCCAGCAAGTCATCGACACGCAGCGCCGCGTCGCGCTCGACTACGGCTGCGGCTTCTTCGACATGGTCGCGTTCGGCGGCGGACCGTTCCACATGATGGAGTGGGCCGACGCGGAGCCGGCCTGGGCGCAGCGCGATCACGTTCACTACACCGTCCGCGGCTACACGCGGCTCGGCGAGGTGATCGCGAACGCACTCGTCGACCGCTACGACGTGGGCGCCCCGATCGTCACGACGAGCGTGACGTCGACCGCCGCGCCGACCGCCACGCGCTGAGACCGGACGGGTCCCAGTCGCGCTCAGCGCGCGTCCGGGTACCGTTCGAGATCGACCGAGCCGTTCCCCACCACGATGTCGTGGATCAGCTCCATGCCGTGGTGGAGCTCCTCCTGATCGATCGTCCCGTCCCGGCGGGCATCCTCGTAGCGGTTGTTCAGGATGCCGAACGTGATGAACGAGAGGTGGCCGGCGTCGCTGATCGCGACGAGCGCCGACAGATCGGCGTCGTAGGTCGACTCCTCACCCGCACGGACGGCGCTGCCGCGGTAGGCGCCCTCGATGTTGCGAACGAGCTGCGAGCTGCCGGCGGAGACCATGCCGACGCAGCTGTACGCGACCGCGGATCCGCCCACGCACGCGAGGAACACGCCGAACGCGCCTGCGATGAGGCAGCCGCGTACGACGGGCGACATCTGTGCGGGCCTCGGCGGCCCGGGCTGCCCGATCGGGTCGCCATAGCCAGCGGGGCCCGACGGAGGGTCACCGCCGCCTCCGGAGGAAGCCTCCGGAGGTTCGAGCGGAGGGGGGTTCGCGACAGGGATCGCCATCGCGCGGGATGATTCCCGAAGGACCGGGCAGCCTCAAGGAAGAATCGCCTACTCGGCCGCCTACGCCTTCGGCGCGTTGGCGCCACCGGCCAGCGACTCGAGGATGCGATCGCCCGTCGTGACGATCTCGTCGAGCAAGAAGCGCGACCGCGGCTCGGCGCGCTCGAGCCAGCGCTCGAGGACCTCGCGCCGCTCGGGATGCTGCTCGGCCTGCGCGAAGAGGATCTCCGCGACCGACTCGTCGATGAGGATGCGCGTCAGACGCTCCGCGTGGAGCATCGCGAACGCGAAGTCGCGCTTCGGGTTCCAGTTCTTGGAGAAACGACCGGGCCACTCGGCGACCGGGTGATTGTGCACGGAGCGGAACTTGTCCCCGGCCGTGCGCAGCACGAGGTGCTGCTGGGCCTGGTGCGAGATCGACTGAAGCTTCGCGAGCCGACGCTCCAGCGGATCACGCCCGCTCACCGCGCGCCATCGCGCCTGTGCGCCGCGACGGAGGAAAGCCTGCGGACGCGCGAGGATGCCGGAGAGCGTGTCTTTCATCGCCATGAGCGACTGGATCTGGCTCGTTCCCTCGTAGATCGGCATCACCATCGCGTCGCGGAGGAGCTTCTCGGCGCCGTACTCCTTCGTGTAGCCGACGCCGCCGTGGATCTGCACGCAGCGGCGCGTCATCTCGACGGCCTTCTCCGCACCGAAGTACTTCAAGAGGGGCGTGACTCGCCGTGCGGCGCGCTTGTGCCGACGGATCTTCTTCTCGAGGTCCTTCAGCTCGAGCTCGGAGAGCGAGCCTTGGGTCTTCCGGATCGCGAGCTTCTGCGCGAGCTCCTCGTGATAGGTGCCGAACATGCACAGAGCGCGGAGCGCCTGCGCGTCGGTGCGCATCTCGTCGAGGTAGTCCGCGATCATCTCGTGTCGATCGATGGTCTTGCCCATCGAGCGGCGCTGCGCCGCGTAGTCGGCCGCGAGGCGGATCGCGGCCTCGCAGAGGCCGAGGCACTCGAAGCCGACGCCCACGCGCGCGCCGTTCATGAGGAGGAGCATGTAGTCGAAGCCTTCACCCCGCTTGCCGACCAGCTGCGCAGGCGCGCGGTCGAAGCTCAGTGCGGCGGTGACCGACGCGTGGTGCCCGAGCTTCTCTTCGACGCGCTCGAGCGTGACGATGCGCCTGCGCTGGCCGCCGGGGAGATCCTCGTACGTCGGGACGAGGAACATGGAGAGGCCCTTGAGGCCCGCCATGGGGTCGTCGCTGGGGCCCGCATCGCTCGCGGCGTGCTCGGTGCGCGCGATGACGAAGTGGAATTTCCCGTGACCGCTCGTGATGAAGATCTTCTCGCCGGTGACGAACCAGTTGCCGTCTGCGTCCTGCTCGCCGACGGCGCGGAGGCGCGCCATGTCGCTGCCCGCGTCCGGCTCGGTGATGTCCATGCAGCCCCAGCTCTGGCCGGAAACGATCTCGCGGATCTGATCGGCGAAGCGCGTCTCCAGGATCGCGCCGGTGCCCGGGTCGAAGCGTGTGGTCCCCTCGCGGACGGAGAACATCATCATCGCGGCGGCCATGCCTCCGTGGAAGCCGTGGTGCGCCATGAGGGAGACCTCGGCGCGCGCGAAGAGCTCGCTCACCATGTAGTAGAGCGCCATGGGCGCGTTCATCCCGCCGAGCTCGCGCGGGACGCAGAGGCCGTGCAGCTCGAGCTGCTTGATCTGATCGAAGATGCCCTGCGCGCGCGGAGGAAAGCGCGCCTCGCCCTTCTCGAAGATGATGCCGGCCCGATCGATCTCCGCCGCGTAGGGCGCGATCTCGTCGGCGACGAACTCGCCGACCGTCTCGGCGATCTCCTTGTAGAAGGCGACTGCCTCTTCGGTGCTCTTCAGGCCGTCCTTCGCGCGGAAGTCGTGCTCGGTCACGCGCACGAGCGGGTCCCAGTCGAAGCCGCGCTCGAAGTAGTAACGAACGTCCGCGTTGTCCTTGTAGAAGCTCGCCATCCGATCCTCCTTCACTCCGCCGCGCGCGTCGCCGCGGCGGCATCGACCATCAGCGCAGCGCGCGCCATCCGCTTGATCTCGCGCGCGATGCGCTCGGGCAGCTTCGCGCCGCGGCTCTTGTCCGCGAGCGTCGACACCGTGCCAGCCGTCGCGACGTTCCCGAGCACCAGATGGATCACCATCACGACGTAGCTCTCCGGGTCCACGTCGGGACGGATCACGCCGTACTCCTGGGCCTTCTTGATGTTCTGCGAGAGCACGGCCAGCCACGGGCTCACGAACTCGGTGAGCAACGCGCGCATCTCGGCGGGTCGGTCGAGGGCCTCGCGAAGAAGGAGGCGTGCGCGATCGGGCTCGGCAGCGAAGAAGAAGATCGTCTCGTCGAGGATCGCATCGAAGCGATCCTCGCGGGCCGCGGCGCGAAGCAGCAGCGGGAGCGTCTCGTTCCATCGCGAGAGCAGCGCCTCGAGCACCGCGCGGTGAAGGATCTCCTTCTTCGCGTAGTGGTAGAGCAGCGACTGCTTCTTCACACCGACGGCTTCGGCGACCTCCTGCAGCGAGGTCGCGTCGACGCCCTTCTGCGCGAACAGACGGGTGGCCTCGCGAAGGATCTCCTGCTGGACGTCGACTGCCATGCCCGCCTACCGAATGGTCGGTGGCTGTCTACCACTTGGTAGGCACTCGCGCAAACCTCGAGACGACGCTCGCGGGGCGGCTCACTCTTCGGGGACGACGCCCATGTCCATGAGGGCGTGCCGGACGTCGGTGCGATCGATCGCGCTGGTCGGGGCGATGGCGAGGTAGCGCTGGTAGTGCTGGATCGCGCCCGCGCGCTCGTTCGAGAGCCGCATGCCGTCGCCCAGGATCCGATGTGCGTCCGCCAGCCACGCGGGGCGCGGCGTGGCGGCCTCACCGAGCAGCGTCGCGCGAGAGAGAGCGTGGACCGACTCGGCCGTTCGACTCGCGTCGAGAAGGAGGCGTCCCAGGCGGTACCACCACTCGCCGTTCGTGTCGGTGGCCGCGACGGCTCGCTCGTAGGCGGAGATCGCCTCGGGCAGCTGACGCAGCTGATCGTGGCAGTCGCCGAGCGCAGCGAGCGCCTCCGTGCGCTGGGGACGAAGCTGGAGCGCGCGCTCGAGATCGCGCTGGGCATCGCGTACGGCGCCCGAGCGGAGACGCGCCACGCCGCGCACGTAGTACGCATCGCCGAGCGACGCGTCGCGCTCGAGCGCTTCGTCCGCGCGGGAGAGCGCCGTCCCGAGGCTGTTGGCCATGAGCGCAGCCCAGCCCGACCACATGAAGAACTCGCCGTGCGTCGTGTCGAGCGCGATCGCGCGGTCGAAGTGCTGCTGGGCTTCGGGATAACGACCGCGCGCGAACGCGATGCGACCGACGAAGTGCTCGGCCTCGGCCGATGCGGGCCGCTGGCGCTGCACGTCCGCGAGGGTCTGCTCGGCCTCGTCGTACTGACCTGCCTGCACGAGCGCACCGCCGAGCCGGAGGAGAAGGTCCGGGTCGTCGGGCACCTCGACGAGCGCCTGCCGATAGAACTCCACGGCGCGATCAGCCTCGCCGCGTGCCTGGAAGAGGAGGCCGCGCTCGAGGGCGAGGCCCGGATGACCCGGATCGATCGCGGAGAGCTCCTCGAAGGCGACGGCGGCCTCGTCGACGCGGCCCGCGCGCCGGAGCACGACGCCGAGACCGAAGCGCGCGGACGGCAGCGTCGCGTCGAGCGCGAGCGCTCGGCGGAACTCACGTTCGGCATCGGGCAAGCGAGAGCGAGAGAGGGCGTACGTGCCGATCTCGTCGTGCATCTGCGCCGTCTCCGGGACGGCGCCGTGCGCGGACTCGAGGACCGCGACGGCATCCGAAGCACGCTCGCGCGAGTCGTACAGGCGAGCGAGCGCGAGGTAGCCCTCGAAGACCTGTGGCGCGAGCCGGATGCTCTCGCGGTAGTGTTGCTCGGCCGGATCGGGGTGCTCGAGCTCCTCTTCGACGCGCCCCAGCCAGAGCTGGATGTCCGCATCGTCGGGTCGCTCCTCGACCAGCGACTCGAGCGAAGCGTGGGCCTCCTGAACACGGTCGAGCTGCATCATCGCGCGCGCGGCGCCGAGCCTCGCTGCGACGGAGACGGGCCGGCCATCGGGCAGCGGCTGATCGGCCGACGCGGCCGCACCGAGCACGGCCTCGAAGCGCCCGAGCGCGTCGGCCGGTCGATCCGCGAGGAGCATCCGGCCGCCGCCGAGCGTGGCGAGGAGGTTGGTCGGATCCGCGCGCGCCGCCTGGGTGTAGGCATCGAGGGCGCGCTGGGTGCGGCCGCGCGCTTCGAAGATCTCGCCGAGGAAAGTCCAGGCGCGCGCACGGAGGGCCGTGTACGAGACGAGCGTCGCGTCGCCGAGCGGCTCCGCTCCGACGACCTGGCTCGCGATCGTGACGGCCTGCGTGTCGTCGCCCCCCGCGTAGAGCCGCTCCGCGTGCGCGAAGAGCGCATCGACGTGTCGAGGGCTGAGCTCGAGGACCGCGAGGATCGCCGCGTCGTACTGGGAGAGGTCGTCCGCGTGCGAGAGCGTGCGCGCGAGGCCCCAGCGAGCCATCGCTCCGCCGCCGTGCTCCTCCGCAGAACGGAACGCATCGGGCGCCTCCGCAAAGCGGTCTTCCTGGAGCGCGATCTCGCCCTCGAGGATGTCGACGAAGGGATCGTTCGGGGCGTAGGCGCGAGCACGCGCGAGCAGCGACGCAGCGCCGGTTCGATTCCCGAGGCGAAGCTGATCGGCAGCGAGACCGAGCGCGACGCTCGGGTCGTCGCGATCGCGGCGCTCGATGCGCTCTCGAATCGCTGCGGAGCGAGAGGCCCCGCCTGCGTCCGAGCCGAAGCGCACCTGATAGAGCGCCTCGTGCAGCAGGCTGCGCGCGAGAAGCGCGCGATTGAGGCCTGCGTCGTGCCGAAGAGTCGCGAGCTCCGAGAGCGCGGCCTGGTAGTCGGTCGGCGTGTCCATCAAGGCGCGCTCGTCCGCGTGCTGGATCGTCGTGGCGACCTGAGCCGCATCGCCAGCGCCCGGCAGAAACTGCTCGACGGCGTAGTAGCCGAAGGGCCCGTAGGGCGTCAGCGAGAGCGCGGCGCCTCCGCCCGCCGTGAGCAGGATGACGAGCAGGGTGATGGCCACGCCGCGAGATCGCTGGCGGCCCGGCGCTGCCTTCTTCTCCGGCCGACCGAGGGCCTTCGGGCTGCTGCGGTCATCCTGCGCGCGGGCAGCCGGAGCGGTCGCGCTCTGGCGCTCTTGCGGGATGTCCGCGAACTCCATGTCGTCTCGGCCCGCGTCCGGTAGATCGATCTCGCCGTGACCGCGCGAGCCGCCCTCGCGCGCCTCCGGAACGGGAAGCTCGAACTCGCTCAGCGAGGCCTTCGCGCCCCTCGCGCGCGGCGGCGGCAGATCGAGATCGGAGTCGAGCGAGCCGCCGGGGGTGGGGGTCGGCGCCTGCCGGCGAGGCGGCGGCAGATCCAGATCGGCGAAGCCTCCGCCGCCTCCGAGCGAAGGGAGATCCGCGCCGCGACGCGCGGTCGGAAAGTCCGAGATGCCGCCGCTGAGCGAAGGGAGGTCCGCCTCGCTGCGCAGGCCAGGCAGATCCGACGCTCCGCGCACTGCGGGCAGATCCGCTCCACCGCGCGCGGCCGGCAGGTCCGAGAGCCCACGTGGCGCGGGCAGGTCCGAGAGCCCGCGTGGCGCCGGCAGGTCCGACATTCCGCGCGGCGCGGGCAGGTCCACTCCGCCCCGAAGCGACGGAAGGTCGATGCCGTCGACCGGCGCCGGGAGATCGGCGATCTCCATTCCGGCGCGCTTCGGAACGGGAAGATCGAGATCGCCGAAGGCCTGATCGGCGTCGGCGAGCACCCGTCCCGCCGTGCGCTTCGGCGAAGGGAGATCGACGTCGAGCCCGCCCGCCTTTCCGCGCGGCGCGGGCAGATCGAGCTCGAGATCGAAGCCGCCCTTGGCAGGTCCACGCGGCGGGCTCGCGGGCGGGGCCTCGAGATCGAGACCACCACCGAGATCGTCGAAGGGGTTTCGCGAGTCGTCGGCGAGCGCTGGCTTGACGCTCTGCGGGCGCATGGCGCCCTTGGCCGCCGGGAGATCGATCCCGGAGTCCCGCTGCGAGGCAGGACGACGAGGCGCGGGGAGATCGACGTCGGCGCTCGAAGCACCGCGACGCGGAGCCGGGAGGTCGCGCTCGTCGAGCTCGATCGACGCGGCCGGCTTGGGGCGGCGAGGCGCAGGCAGGTCGAGCTCGAGGCCCGATGCGGGAGGGGCCGCGGCGGCTCCGCCTGCCTTCCTCGGCGCGGGCAGATCGAAGTCGAGATCGTCGAGCGGTCCGGCAGCCGCGGGGCGCGCGGCAGGAGCTGCGAACGGCGGCGCCAGCGGTGCGCGCGGCGGCGCAGGCGGCGCCGGACGACCGGGAGGCGCCGGGCGTGCGCCTCGAGGCGCAGGCAGATCCAGCTCGTCGGCGAACGCGGCGCCCTTCGGCTTCGCACCGCGGGGCGCGGGGAGGTCGAGGTCGTCGGCGAGCGCGGAAGGCCTGACGCCCCGCGGCGCGGGAAGATCGAGCTCGTCGATCGGCGCCGCCGGCTTCGCGCGCGGCGCGGGGAGATCGACCTGGGCGACCGGCGTGGGACGCGCGCCGCGTGGCGCGGGCAGGTCGAGCTCGTCGGCGAAGGCGGGGGTCGCCTTTGCGGCGCGCGGCGCGGGCAGGTCGAGCTCGTCGTCGACCGGCGCCGGAGGCGGTGGCGGCGGCACGAGCTTCTTCGGCTGCGCAGGCGGCGGCACGGGCTGCCCCGGCTTCGGCGCGACCATCCCGCCGAGGATGGTGTTCTTCTGGACGGCGGCCTGTACGCGGCCGTCCGGAAAGACGAGGAACGTGGTGCCACACTTCGGGCAGCGCATCTTGAGCCCGCTGGCCGGGAGGCGGCGTTCGTCGAGCTCGTACGGGTGCTCACACGAGATGCAGGCGACCTTGATCATCGACGGGTCTCGCTCCTGCCCGCGAGGCTATCACGGCGTTCTTGGCCTTCGGCACAAACGCGCGCCTTGACCCGCCGGCGAGACCGCCCTTAGGGTCCTCCAACGCTGGAGGCGTCCATGAAGCGAACCGTCACGCTCGAGATCGCCGGAGCCCGCTACCGAATGGCCTCGGATGCGGACGAAGCCCACCTGGGACGTCTCTCCGAGCTCATCAACGAGCGCATCGACGCGCTGGGCCCGAAGGTCGCGAAGACGGCCACGCCCGCCCAGCTGCTCGCCGTCGTGGCGCTCGGCCTCGCGGACGAGCTCGTCCAGGCCGAGCAGCGACGACGCGAGCTCGAGCACGTGGTGCGCGACTCGGTGGGCCGGGCGATCGCGCGGATCGATCGCCGCCTCGCCGACGCCTGATCATGCCGCTCGTGCTCGACCCCGACGAGGCCGCCGCCCTCGCACACGCGATGAAGACCGAGCTCCGTGATCGGATGCGGCGCGTCCGGCGGGCGCTCGGGGATGACGCCCGGACGGCACGGAGCGCGAAGATCGCAGAGCGGATCCTCGGTCTCGATGCGTGGACGAGCGCGCGCGTGATCGCGCTCTTCGTACCGATGCGGACCGAGATCGACGTGACCTTCCTCGAGCGCGAAGCGCGCGCGGCTGGGAAGGAGATCGCGGCGCCACGGATGATCGACGACGGCAGGACCCTCGAGCTTCGCGCCTGGGAGGCGGGCGTCGCGCCGGTCGAGAGCGGTCGCATGGTCCGTGAGCCTCCGGAGAGCGCGCCGCTCGTCCACCCGGGCAGTCTCGACCTGGTCATCGTGCCAGGTCTGGCGTTCGACGAGCGTGGGGCCCGCATCGGCTACGGCGCGGGGCTCTACGACCGCCTTCTTCCGAAGTGCGTGAAGGCCAAGCGCGTCGGCGTCTGCCTCGACTTCCAGCTCATGGCCGAGGTGCCCGAGACGCCCGGCGACGAGCGTGTCGAGCTCGTGGTGACGGACGAGCGCGTGCTCTCCGGCAACCGTTGAGCGACGCTGCGCGCACGCTCCGCCGACGCTAAGGGCTCGCGGAAAAAGAAGCGGATCGGATCGGCGTCGAGGCGCCCCGCCAGCAAGGCGCGGGGACGAGAGAATACTGGCGGTATCTCGAGGAGGCGCAACGCCCCGGGCGGGGATGGATCGGCGTCGAGGCGATTCGACTATTTTTCCTCGGGCCCTAACGTGCGCGGGCGTGGCTCTGCCCGACATCGTCCTCTCGAAGCTCGAGGCCCTTCCGGCCTCGCCGGGCGTGTACGTCTTCCTCGATCGGAAGGGGAACGTCCTCTACGTCGGCAAGGCGCGCTCTCTTCGAAGCCGCGTGCGGAGCTACTTCGCGAAGGGAAGCAGCGACACGCGCTTCTTCATCGAGCGCCTCGATCGCGAGATGGGCGATCTCGAGACGTTCGTCGTGGCGAACGAGAAGGAGGCGGCGCTCCTCGAGAACGCGCTGATCAAGGAGCGCAAGCCTCGCTACAACTTCAAGCTTCGCGACGACAAGGACTTCCTCTCGCTCCGGCTCGATCCGCGAGACGCGTGGCCGAAGCTCTCCGTGCTGCGTCGCCCGAAGCCGGACGGCGCCTGGTACTTCGGTCCGTACGACTCGGCGACGTCGGCGCGTCGCACGCTCCGGACGGTGAACCGCTTCTTCCAGCTCAGGACCTGCCGCGACACGGACTTCGCGAAGCGGACGCGGCCCTGTCTCCAGTATCAGATCAAGCGATGCCCGGCGCCGTGCGTGCTCGAGGTGGATCGCGTCGAGTACGGCGCGCAGGCGGAGCTGGTCCGACTCTTTCTCGACAGCCGGCACGACGAGCTCGTCGGCGATCTCGAGACGCGGATGAAGAGCGCCGCCGAGGCGCAGGAGTACGAGCGCGCCGCGAGCTACCGCGACCAGCTGCGCGCGATCGACAAGGTGCGCGAAGAGCAGCGCGTCGAGGTGGTCAAGGACGTCGATCAGGATGCGATCGGCCTCTTCGTCACGGGGGACCGCGGCGAGATCGCGATCATCCACATCCGAAACGGTCGGATGACGAACGTGCGGTCGTTCGATCTGCCCGAGGTCGCGCTGCCGGACGAGGAGATCGTGGCGGCGTTCGTCGCGAGCTTCTACGGAGAAGCCGGGTCCCTGCCCGACGAGGTGCTCCTGCCGATCGAGATCGAGGCGATGGAGGGGCTCGCCGACGTGCTCTCCGAGCAGCGCAACAAGCGCGTGCGGCTCAGCGTGCCGCAGCGCGGCGGACGCAAGGACCTCGTCCGGATGGCGACCGAGAACGCGGAGCACGCGTTCAAGGAGAAGCTGCGCGAGCGGCAAGACGTGGAGGGTCGGCTGGCGGAAGTGGCCACGCTCCTGCGTCTTCCGCGGCCGCCGCATCGCATCGAGTGCATCGACATCTCGCACACCGGCGGCACGGACACGGTCGCCGCGATCACGGCGCTGCTCGACGGCGCTCCGGATCGAAAGCGCTACAAGAGCTTCCACCTCCGGAAGGTGCAGGGCGGCGACGACTTCGCGGCCATGCGCGAGGTGCTGACGCGGCGCCTCAAGCGCGCGGGAGAAGCGGGCTGGGAGCTCCCCGATCTGATGGTCGTCGACGGCGGAAAGGGCCAGCTCGCGGTCGCCGTGGCGGTGCTGCGCGAGCTGGGGATCACCGACCTTCCGGTGTGCGGGCTCGCGAAAGAGAAGGAGAACGTGCGCGGCGAGACGATGACCGAGCGCGTGTACCTCCCCGGCCAGAAGAACCCGATCACGCTCCGCGAGCGAAGCGCGACGCGACATTTTCTGACGAGCGTGCGCGACGAGGCGCACCGATCCTCGAACGAGATCCGCAAGGCGCTCGGCAAGCGAAAGCGGCTGAGGAGCGGGCTCGACGACGTGACCGGCGTCGGGAAGAAGACGCGCACGACGCTGCTTCGCGTGCTCGGATCGCTGAGGGCCGTCGCGAGCGCGAGCGCGGACGAGCTCGTCCTGGCGGGCGCGAGCCGGCCGCAGGCCGAGTCGATCGTGGCCCACTTTCGCTCCGAGAAGCCGGGGCCCGAGCCCGTGCCTGAATCCGAAGGCGAGGCGGAGGGCACGGCGATCGAGAACGCGTTCGAGGTCGAGGTCGAGCCGGCGCTCGACGAGGACGACGAGCCGGTCGGCGCGGAGACGACCGAGCGAGAGGCCCGGGCGGCTAGCGCTCGAGCTCGAGATCCAGACTGACCGCGTACGCGACCGTCAGCACCGCGCGCATCGCCTGATCGAGCGACTCGCGATCGATGGCGCTCATCACGTCGTTCGCAGTGTGATGGATGTCGAAGTAGCGCGAGCCGTCCTGCCTCACGTCGGCGAGCGGGACGCCGCCCTGCTCGTGCATGGCCTCGAGGTCGGCGCCGCCCTCGGCCTCTCCCTCGTCGTACGCGACGTCCTGCGGCTCGAGGAGCCGCGCGATGCGCGCCCAGCTCGGCGACGCTGCGATCGGCACGGGCGCGTGCCAGCCGTACGCGCGTCCGTCGCCGAAGTCGGCCTCCATCGCGAGCACGTGTCGATCGAGCTCGGTCGCGTGCGCCGCGGCGTAGGCCCGCGAGCCCGCCCCGCCGTTCTCCTCGTTGGCGAAGAGGACCACGCGGACCGTGCGCGAGGGAGGAACGGGGGCGGTGGCGATCTGTCGCGCGACCTCCATCATGATGCCGACGCCCGCGCCGTCGTCGATGGCGCCGCGCCCGAGATCCCACGAGTCGAGGTGGGCGCCGAGCAGGACGATCTCCTCGGAGCGCTCCCTGCCGACCACCTCACCGATGACGTTCGCGCTCTGCGCTTCGCCGGCGTCGCGACACCCGAGCTGGATGCGGATGCGCACCGGCGTGCCGCCTTCGAGCCAGCGCGCGAGCGTGTCCGCGTCCGGGTTCGAGAGCGCGGCGGCCGGGATCCGCGGAGCGTCGTCCGCATATCGCGTGACGCCGGTGTGCGCGAAGCGCGTGCTGTCGGTTCCGATGGATCGAATGAGCACGGCGACGGCACCGAGCTGCGCCGCCTGAGACGCCGCGCGGATGCGCACCATGATCGCTTCGCCGTAGCCGCTGCCGTCGCGGCTTCGCGTCATGCGCTGATCGACGAAGACGATCTGGCCCTCCGCACGCTCGCGCGGAAGCTCTGCGAGCTCTGCGAGCGAGCCGACGCGGACCACGCTCGCCTCGAGGCCGCCCGCTGGCGTTCCGACCGAGCCGCCGAGCGCTGCCGCCACGAGCCGATGCGGAACGGGGGAGATCACGTCGACCCGCTCTTCGCCGCGCTCCCAGACGCTCACCGTGACGGGCTCGGCGTGGACGTTCTGAAAGCCCAGATCGCCCATCGCGCGCACGGCCCACGCCACGGCGAGCGCGTCTCCCGGAGAGCCTGCGAGCCGCGGGCCGGCGGCGTCGGTGAGACCTTCCACGTGCGCGTACGTGTGCGGGCTCTCCTCCGCTCGCGCGACGACCTCCCGGACCGCGGCGACCCAGCTCGGGTCCTCGGGAGTCGGCTCGGCGACGACGGCGACGGGATCGGCGCGTCGAACGGGCGCCCCGCCGCACGAGACGAGGAGCACGATCGCGAGCGAGAGTCGAAGACGCGGCATCCCGCCGGAGTATCGCGCGAACGTCGGCGCGTCCACGCTGAAGGCACGACGCGGAGCGTCTAAATAGGAGACTGGTGTTTGAAAACACCAGTCTCCTAGACGCGCTTCGGCTTCGCGTCTTGCTTCGCGATCTTGCGGACGAGCCGGCTGCGTCTCTTCTCGCTCGACGGATCGCGTTCGCTCGCGTGCTCGGCGTGCTCGAGCGCTGCGTGCGGATCCTTGAGGCGGTGCTCCAGCACGATCGCCAGGCGCAGATGCATCTGTTGCGCGCGCGGATCGCTCCGCCGCACGTGGCCCACGGCGCTCGTGAGCAGAGAGCGCTCGGCGGCCGCGTCCTTCTGCTTCCGCGCGGCGTCTGCGCCCACGACGCAGCCGTGAAAGCTCAGCTCCGGCCCGTGCGCCTCGTCGATGACGGCGCGCGCCATCCAGCCTGCGCGCGGAGCGTCCCCTCCGCGAAGCGCGACCCGCGCCAGCGCCAGGCGATCCTCCGGCGGGTGGTCGGGCGAGGGCGCGCTCCACCGCTCCTCGAGCACGGCGAGCAGCCCTGCGAGCGCGACGAGATCGTTCGCGTTGTGCTCGATCACCGGCGCGAGGACGCCGCCGTCTGCGCCGCGCACGAAGTCCCAGAAGAGCGGCGGGATGGACGCGCCGTCGATGTCGCCGTCACGGCGCATCCCGAGCACGGCCTCTTCCATCGCCACGAGCCTCACGCTCCCGAGGCGCGGTCCGAAGATCCGCCTCGCCGCGTGGAGGAGGTCGAGGTGCGCGCGCGGCGCCGGCACCGGGATCCGATTCATCACGGCCCGCGTGCGGATGAGCGGCCAGTCGAACGACTTGCCGTTGTACGTGACGATGCACGAGGCCCACGCCATCCGCTCGGCGAGCCGCGTCAGCATCGGCGCTTCCTCGCCGGGCTGGCGCAGGATGAGCTGCTCGATGTGGAGCGACTCGTCCTCGAACCACGCCATGCCGATCAGAAAAGGCAGCGTGCCCGTCCCCCCGGAGAGGCCCGTGGTCTCCGTGTCGAGCAAGAGGACGCGCCGCACGTCGATGTCCGCGATGTCGGCGTCGAGCGCCATCGCCGCGAGCGATGCGGCGCGCGCATCGAGCGCTCGCGCGACGCGCACGCGCCCATGACAGTGCGAAGGGCTCAGATACTGCGCGACCGTGTGGAGAGGCCCGAGCGGCGTATCGACCACGGTGCCCGGCAGCCCTTTCTCCCGTGAGCTCGCTCGGGCGAGCGGCTTGGTACGGCCAGAGTCGCCGAAGGCGCGCTCTTGCATGCGCGCGGAGCGCTCCTCCGACTGGACTCCCGCGATCAGCGCACGCAGCGCCGCGATCTTCGCCTGCCGCTCGCTGTGCTCGGGGTCAGCCTCGACGACGATCGCTCCATCGGCTCGCGGCTCCTGCGCGTCGGCCTCCGTCTCGGGCGCCGGTGCGCTCAGGCGCTGCAGCTTGCGACGCAGCTCGCTCACTGGGTGGGCGCCTTCCGCATCACTGCACCGCTCCGACGCCCACGGCGCCGAGCACCTCGAGAGCGAGCTCCTTGAGGTTCGTCCCGGCCTCGGGCGCGAGGCGCGCGTCGTCGTGGAGCTTCGGAGGCTCGGGCGGCCTCGTCGCGCCCGAGCCGACGACGGCGCCGATGCACGCCGGACAGCCCTCGACGCACGGGCACGTCTCGATCATCGAGCGCGCGCGGCGCAGCAAGAGCTCGCGGCTCTCGAAGAGCCTGGGCGCGAGACCGACGCCGCCTGGCACGTGATCGTAGAGGAAGATCGTCGGGTCGAAGCCGCCTCCCATCGGCTCGCCCTTCCCGGGCAGCTCGCCATCGCCGCTGCGATCGCCGAGCGTCTTGCCGAGATCGCGCGGGTCGCACATCAGCCCGACGGCCGCGCTCAGGTGCATCGCGTTGCCGAGGCCACGCAGCGCATCGACGACGACGGCGCGCGGCACGCCCATCGATCGCACGAGATCCTCGGGGAAGGTCCACCAGGCTGCGCTCGTGTGCATCTGCATCTCGGGCAAGCGCACGTCGCCATACCCCACGTTCTCGTGCGTGTGGAACTTGATCTTCTTGTAGCCGACGACCTTCTCGACCACCGAGACCTCGCCCTTGCCGACGGCGAGAGGCCACGTGCCCGGGCGAACGGGAGCCGAATCGCCGAGGGCGCGAGCTTCCGGCACGATCGCGCCGTCGTCCTCGTGGGTGACGGAGACGCGCGTGTACGTCATCGCGGTCGTGTAGTAGTCGGGCTCGACCTTGCGGACGAAGCCCTTGTGGTTCTCGAAGTCGAGGCGCTCGACCTGATACTGCTCTCCGTCGTGCTGATAGATGGCCTGCACGTGCAGCATCGTGTGCGTCGCGCGCCAGTCCATCTCGGCGATCGTCTTGTTCGTGTCGAGATCGACCACGACGAAGTTGTCCCAGCCGATGCTGCGGAGCGAGACGTGCGACGCGGGGTACGCGTCGGTCGCCCAGTGATAGACGGTCTTCCCGTTCGCGCCCGGCGCAGCCAGCAGGACCTTGTGCTGCGCGAGGTAGTCGAGGCCGTCGCCCACCGCCTCGGGCGCGACGTCGCCGAAGCTCTCGCCCGCTTCGAACGGCAGCTCGAACGACGCGCACTTCAGGTGCGAGAGGAGGATCTCGACGTTGTCCGGATCGATGCGCGCTTCTTCGACCGGCGCACCGATCACGATCTTCGGGTTCTGCGCGACGTACTGATCGAGCGGCATGCTCGACGCGACGAGGAGCGCGAGCGACGGCTCCTTGCGCCGCCCGGCACGACCGAAGCGCTGCCAGAGCGAGGCGATGCTCCCCGGATAGCCCGCGCAGACGACCGCCTGCAGGCTGCCGATGTCGATACCGAGCTCGAGCGCGTTCGTCGCGACGACGCAGCGCACGTGCCCGCTCCGCAGGCCCTCCTCGATGCGGCGACGCGTCTCGGGGAGATAGCCGCTCCGATAGCCCTGGATGACGTCGGGGTCGATCTTGTCCGCCGCGAGGCTGTCGCGGAGGTACTTGAGCATCACCTCGACCTGGTTGCGCGACTGACCGAAGACGATCGTCGGCACCTCGGCCCGGACCAGGTCGCCGGCGAGCCGCACGGCGCTCTTCACGTAGCTGGCGCGGATGCCCAGCTCCGCGTTCACGACCGGAGGCTCGTAGACGAGCACGTTGCGCGGCCCCGCCGGCGCGCCGCTCTCGCCCACGAGCTGGACCTCCTCGCCGAGCATCTTCGACGCGTGCTCCTTCGGATTTCCGATCGTCGCCGAGGCGAACACGAACGTGGGCGTCGATCCGTGGAAGCGCGCGATGCGCACCAGGCGGCGAAGCACGTTCGAGAGGTGCGAGCCGAAGACACCTCGGTAGGTGTGCAGCTCGTCGACGACGACGTAGCGGAGCTGGGAGAAGAAGCGCGCCCAGCCAGCGTGGTGCGGGAGGATCCCCGCGTGGAGCATGTCGGGGTTCGTCAGCAGGATCCCGCTCCGCTCGCGCGCCGCGCGACGCGCATCGCCGGGCGTGTCGCCGTCGTACGTGATCGCGCCGTGCGAGAGCCCTGCGTCCTTCATCAAGGATCGCAGCGCCGACTCCTGATCACGCGAGAGCGCCTTGGTCGGGAAGAGATAAAGCGCGCGTGCGTCCGGCTCGCGCGCGAGCCGATCGAGGACGGGGACGTTGTAACAGAGCGACTTACCGGACGCGGTGGGCGTGGAGACGACGAAGTGCTTCCCGCTCGCCGCGTGCGCGAGCGACTCGAGCTGGTGCGAGTAGAGCGACGTGAGCCCGCGCGCCGCCAGCGCGGAGCGCACGTGCGGCGAGAGGTCCTCGGGGATCGGGCCGGCGCTCTCCACGCGCGCGTCGACCGTCACGTCGAGCGTGAAGCAGCGCCCGAGACCAGCGTCGTCCCGCCAGTCTTCGAGCAGCGCCGTCAGCCCACGTCGCGCCATCCAGGGCGCCGCCGGACGCGGAAGGGAGTCCTCCTCTAAGCTCATCGCCGGCCACTGTACGAGTGGTCAGGCGACGGGAGCAAGTGTTCAGCAGCGCATGATTGGCCTCGGATCCCCGGACTGCTCTACGGTTGCCTGATGCGGCACGCTTCGATCCTGGCTCTCTGCGCGGCCCTGAGCGGCTGTGGCGGTCCCGACGGCGCCGTGGACGCAGGCGGCGCTGCCGACACGGGCCCCCTCACGGACACAGGCCCCCTCGCGGACACGGGCCCCCTCGTGGACACCGGGCCCCGGCCCGACGCGGGGCCGCTGCCCGATGGCGGCTCTTCCTCTTGCACACCGACGCCGACGCGCACGGGCGAGGGCACCTACTACGACGGCGACGGCACGGGGAACTGCAGCTTCCCGGCCCGTCCCGACATGCTCTTCGCCGCGATGAACGATCCGGACTACGACGGCAGCAACGTCTGCGGGATCTGCGCCGAGGTCACCGGCCCCAACGGAACGGTCACGATCACGATCACCGATCGCTGCCCCGAGTGCGCGAGCGGCGATCTGGATCTCTCGGTCACGGCGTTCGACGCGATCGCGACGCACTCGGCGGGACGCGTCCCGATCAGCTGGCACGAGGTGCCCTGCGACGTGTCGGGCCCGGTGGTCTTCCACGTCTACGAGGGCACGAACCCGTACTACCTCGCCGTGATCATCGAGAACGCGCGCCACCGCGTCGTGAACGTCGAGCGGGAGCTCGCCGACGGCAGCTGGGCCGCGCTCGCGCGCCAGGACTACAACGTCTGGATCGAGAGCCCCGTGAGCGGCGCTCCGGTCACGACGGCGCACCTGCGCACGACGGACGTGAACGGCGACCAGGTCGAGGCGAGCGTCGCCGTGACGGCGAACACGGACACGAACGCGGACCGCCAGTTCGCCGCGTGCGCGCCGTGACCCGGCAGTCCTCTCCTGCGGCGCTCCGCAACCGGGACGCGATCGCCAACGTGCTGGGGCGAGTGCTTCCGGCGACGGGTACCGTCCTCGAGATCGCGAGCGGCACCGGCGAGCACGTCGTTCACTTCGCAGAGCGCTTTCCGAAGCTCGTGTTCCAGCCCTCCGATCCGCGCGACGAGGCCCGCGCGAGCATCGACGCGTTCGCCAGAGACCTGCCGGCGGGACGCGTGCTGCCAGCGCTCGCGCTCGACGTGCTCGCGCCGTGGCCGATCGCGCGAGCCGACGCGGTCCTCTGCATCAACATGATCCACGCGTCGGTCCCCGAGACCGTGCCCAGGCTGATGGCCGGCGCCGCGAAGCTGCTCGCGCCGGGCGCGCCGCTCGTCACGTACGGCGCGTACAAGGTCCATGGCCAGCACACCGCGGAGAGCAACGTGGGCTTCGACGCATGGCTGAAGGAGCGCGACCCGCGCTGGGGCGTTCGCGACCTCGAGCACGTGGTCGAAGAGGCCGAGCGCGCGGGCTTCTCGCTCGACGAGCGCATCGCGATGCCGGCGAACAACTTCGTGCTGGTCTTCCGCCGCACCTGAGCCTCGCGCGCCACGCGTGTGGCTCCGTTCGCAACGGACGCGGGGCTCGCCTCGGCGCTCGTCCTCGCTCACCATCACGCCCATGCCTCGATTTCCACACGTGGCCGAGACCAGCGTCGGCCTCTCCGATCGCGTGTTCGGCGCCCTCGTCGCGAAAGCGCGCGCGCTCGGACGGCCCTTTCACTCGCTCCACGTGGGCGACACGTTCCTCGAGCCGCTCGCGGCCGCGCAGGCCGAGGCACAGCGGACGACGGACACGCCGCGCCTCCACAACTACGCGCCTGTCCAGGGCGAGCCGGCGCTGATCGACGCGATCCTTCGGCACGTCTCGCGGCGCGCGGGCGTGACGCTCGACCGTGAGCTCGTGCAGGTCATGAGCGGCGCGACGGCCGGTCTCGCCGTCGTGCTCGACGCGCTCTTCAGCCCGGGCGACGAGCTGCTCCTCCTCGCGCCGTTCTGGCCGCTCGTGCGCGGCACGTCGCAGCGACGCGGCGTGATCCCGATCGAGGTCCCGTTCTTCGATCGCCTCGAGTCGTTCCCCGACCAGGCGTCCGTCGAGGCGCACCTCGAGGCGCGCGTCACGCCGCGCACGACGGCGATCTACGTGAACTCTCCGCACAACCCGACCGGCGGCGTGCTCGCCGCGCACCACGTCGACGGCATCGCGACGGTCGCCGAGCGCCACCAGCTCTGGGTGCTCTCGGACGAGGTCTACGAAGAGCTCTGGTTCCGCGAGCCGCCGACGCCGATCTGGACGCACCCGAAGATCCGGCCGCGCGCAGTCGTCGTGCACTCGGTGTCGAAGGCGTACGGGCTCGCGGGCGCGCGCGTCGGGTTCGCGCACGGGCCCGTCGAGGCGATGCAGGCGATCCGCGGCGTGCAGACGTACGTCACCTACTGCGCGCCGCGTCCGTTCCAGCTCGCTGCCGCGCGCGTGCTCGATGAGGGGCAGACGTGGATCGCCGACGCGCGACGGCTCTACGCGGAGCTCGGGAACAAGGCCGCCGATGCGCTCGACGTCGCGCGGCCGCCCGCTGGCACGTTCCTCTTCATCGACGTGCGCCGGCATCGGCGCGAGGACGAGGACACGAACGCCTTCCTCGGTCGCTGTGTCGAAGCGGGCGTCTTGCTCACGCCCGGGCTCTCGAGCGGGAAAGACTACGAGGGCTGGGTGCGGCTCTGCTTCACGACCGTGCCGCCCGCGGAGCTCGACGAGGCGCTGAAGAAGCTACGGAGCGTCTTCTAGTTCTGGGACAACGGTCCGCGCGGAGTCAGCCATCTTTCTCGAACGTGTCCTGTAGCTCGAGGAGCAGCTTCTTCGCCTTCGCGCTGAGCTTCTTCGGCACGTCGACCTGCGCGATGCAGATCACGTCGCCGCGCCCGCGCCCGTCGAGCCGCGCGACGCCGCGATCGCGGATCTTGATCGCATCGCCCGGCTGAGTCCCGCTCGGCACCTTCACGTCGATCTTCTCGCCGCCGAGGAGCTCGAGCGGCACGGTCGCGCCGAGCGCGGCCTGCGTGAACGAGACGTGAAGCTCGTGGACGAGATCGTTTCCGTCGCGCTGGAAGCGCTCGTGCGGCGCGACCTGGATGACCACGTAGAGGTGGCCCGCCGGACCGCCGTTTCGACCGGGCTGACCCTGGCCCGCGAGCCGGAGGCTGCGTCCCTCGTCGATGCCGGCCGGGATGTTCACCTTCACCGTCCGCTCGATCGGGACGTCGCCCTCTCCCTTGCAGGTCGGGCACGGCTTGGTGGGGATCTGACCCGCGCCGCGGCACGCCGGGCACGTGATGCGGAGCATGAAGCCGCCGCGTCCCTGGACGACCTGGCCGTGGCCTGCGCAGGTCGTGCACGTCGAGAGCTTGCCGCCCTCGGCCCCGCTTCCGTCGCACGCGGTGCA